>NZ_LIPU01000001.1:0-363613 GCF_001418245.1 Tepidiphilus thermophilus | reverse complement strand
TTACCCCACCAACTAGCCTAATCGGACATCGGCCGCTCCGAGAGCGCGAGGCCCGAAGGTCCCCCGCTTTGCTCTTCCGAGTTCATGCGGTATTAGCCAGCCTTTCGGCCGGTTATCCCCCTCTCCCGGGTACGTTCCGATGCATTACTCACCCGTTCGCCACTCGCCGGCACCCCGAAGGGCCCGCTGCCGTTCGACTTGCATGTGTAAGGCATGCCGCCAGCGTTCAATCTGAGCCAGGATCAAACTCTCAGGTTCAATCCAAAAACCTCGCACGCATCCTGCGATGCGCGTGCCAGCGCACCAAACCCCGCGCCAACACCCACACCGCTCGGCTGTCCCCAAATTCTTAAAGAACCTTCCCTTCCCACCACACCGCCTCAGCAGCGCGGCAGAACCAGCATTATTCCTTACTCCCTCGCCCCTGTCAATACCTTCGAAGCCGGCCCCTTCGTACTGCCTCGACCCGGCTCCACAGGCCTTCCCACCGCTTCACTCACCCGCTTTCAGCGGCAGCAGCGCGAGAGAGGGCGCATTGTAGGGAAAGGGGGCGAGAAAGGCAAACAAGAAATTTTGATCCATCCTATAACAAAACGAAAACGGCACCCAGAAAGGTGCCGTCATCAGTCATCGTGCGCCATCGCTCCGTCAAGGACGGGGCGATGGACGCAGGCTCAGAGCGCGACGCTTTCGGCGACTTCGGCGAACTCAGGGATCTGATCGAAGTTCATGTAGCGATAGATCTCGTTCGCCTTGCTCGTCACCGGCTGCAGGTGCGCGAGGTACTCTTCCACCGTCGGGATGCGGCCGAGCAGCGCACAGACCGCCGCGAGTTCGGCCGAGCCGAGGTAGACGCGCGTATCTAGCCCCAGCCGGTTGGGGAAGTTGCGCGTCGAGGTCGACATGGCCGTGGAGCCGCGCTTGATCTGCGCCTGGTTACCCATGCACAGGGAGCAGCCGGGGATCTCCATGCGGGCGCCGGCGCGGCCGAGGATGCCGTAGTAGCCTTCCTCGCGCAGCATCATCTCGTCCATCTTGGTGGGCGGGGCGATCCACAGCCGCGCCGGGATGTCGCTCTTGCCTTCGAGCACCTTGGCGGCGGCGCGGAAGTGACCGATGTTGGTCATGCACGAGCCGATGAAGACTTCGTCGATCTTGTCGCCGGCGACTTCCGACAGGCGCTTGACGTCGTCGGGGTCGTTCGGGCAGGCGACGATGGGCTCGGTGATCTCGGAGAGGTCGATCTCGATCACCGCGGCGTACTCGGCATCTGGATCGCGCTCGAGCAGCTGCGGATTTGCAATCCAGTCTTCCATCGCCTTGATGCGCCGCTCGAGCGTGCGGCGATCCTGATAGCCTTCGGCGATCATCCACTTGAGGAGCGCGATGTTCGAGCGCAGGTATTCGATGATCGGTTCTTTGTCGAGCTTGACCGTGCAGGCGGCGGCGGAGCGCTCGGCGGAGGCGTCCGACAGTTCGAAGGCTTGTTCGACCTTGAGCTGCGGCAGCCCTTCGATCTCGAGGATGCGGCCGGAGAAGATGTTCTTCTTGCCCTTCTTCTCGACGGTGAGGAGCCCTTGCTGGATCGCGTAGTAGGGGATGGCATTGACGAGATCGCGCAGCGTGATGCCGGGCTGCATTTCGCCCTTGAACTTGACCAGCACCGACTCGGGCATGTCGAGCGGCATGGCGCCGGTGGCGGCGGCGAAGGCCACTAGCCCCGAACCGGCCGGGAAGGAGATGCCGATGGGAAAGCGCGTGTGCGAGTCGCCGCCGGTGCCGACGGTGTCGGGCAGCAGCATGCGGTTGAGCCAGGAGTGGATGACGCCGTCGCCCGGGCGCAGCGACACGCCACCGCGCTCGGTGATGAATTTCGGCAGCTCGCGGTGCATCTTGACGTCTACGGGCTTGGGATAGGCGGCGGTGTGGCAGAAGGACTGCATCACGAGGTCGGCGGAGAAGCCGAGGCAGGCGAGGTCTTTGAGTTCGTCGCGCGTCATGGGACCGGTGGTGTCCTGCGAGCCCACGGTGGTCATACGCGGTTCGCAGTAGGTGCCGGGGCGCACGCCCTGTCCTTCGGGCAGACCGCAGGCGCGACCGACCATTTTCTGCGCCAGGGTAAAGCCCTTGCCGGTGTCCTTGGGCTGCTGCGGCAGACGGAAGAGCGTGCTCGGCGGCAGGCCCAGGGCCTCACGCGCCTTGGCGGTGAGCCCGCGGCCGATGATGAGCGGGATGCGACCGCCGGCGCGCACTTCGTCGAGCAGTACCGGGGTCTTGAGGCGAGACTCGGCGATGAGCTCGCCGTTCTTGTAGGCCTTGACTTCGGCGGTGTCGTGGTCGATGACGAGCTCGACCTCGTCGCCCATTTCCATCTTGCTGACGTCGATCTCGATGGGCAAGGCGCCGGCATCTTCCTGGGTGTTGAAGAAGATGGGGGCGATCTTGCCGCCGAGGCAGATGCCGCCGTAGCGCTTGTTCGGCACGAAGGGGATGTCCTGGCCGGTCCACCAGATCACGGAGTTGGTGGCGGACTTGCGCGAGGAGCCGGTACCGACGACGTCACCGACGTAGGCGACGACGTTGCCCTTCTGTTTGAGTTCTTCGATGAGGCGGATCGGGCCGCGCTGGCCGGGCTCGTCCGGTTCGATGCCGGGGCGGGGATTCTTGAGCATCGCCAGCGCGTGCAGCGGAATGTCGGGGCGCGACCAGGCGTCCGGCGCCGGCGAGAGGTCGTCGGTGTTGGTCTCGCCGGGCACCTTGAAGACGGTGATCTCGAGGCGTTCAGGCACGGGCGGGCGGGAGGTGAACCATTCGCCTTCGGCCCAGGAGCGCAGCACGGCCTGGGCGTTGGCGTTGCCCTGGTCGGCTTTTTCCTTGACGTCATGGAAGTAGTCGAACACCAGGAGCGTCTTCTTGAGTCCTTCGGCGGCGATGGAGCCGACGAGGGGATCGTCGAGCAGATCGATCAGGGGCTGGACATTGTAGCCGCCGAGCATGGTACCGAGCAGTTCGGTGGCGCGCTCGCGCGACAGCAGCGGGTTTTTCTCTTCGCCCTTGGCCACGCTCGCGAGGAATTCGGCCTTGACTTTGGCGGCGTCGTCGACGCCGGGCGGCACGCGCTGCTCGAGCAGTTCGAGCAGGAAAGCCTCTTCGCCGGTAGGTGGTTGGCGCAGCAGCGCGACGAGCTGCTCGGTTTGTTCTTTCGACAGCGGCAAGGGAGGAATGCCGAGCGCGGCGCGTTCGGCGGCATGGGCACGATAGGCTTCTAGCACGACGATCACCTCATCTGGGTTTGGGTCGAAAACCGCGGAAAGCGAACAGGTTCGATATTATATGTCTTTTATAAGACTTGGGCGTCCCCCGGCTCATTGTACCAAAGGGCAAGGCGCAAAAAACCCTCGATCGGAACGATAATTCGCTTCGATCGACCCTGCACGGCAATCGGGTCGAAGATGTTCTAGACTATTGCCAGACGGCGAAACCGTGTCGACCAGCGTTTTTTATAGGAGGTGTCCGATGTCCGTTGCTGCCGCTACGCTCAAGACCTTCCACATCCCGGGCGTCGGGACGGGGAGATTTCACGACCTTCATGCGCTGGAGACGCTCGGCATTGGCTCGGTGAAGCGCCTGCCGGTGTCTATCCGCCTGGTGCTGGAGTCGCTCGTGCGCAATTGCGACGGAGTGCGCGTCGAAGAACACCACGTGCGCGAGCTCGCCAACTGGCAGCCGCAGGGGAAACGCACCGATGAGATTCCCTTCGTCGTCGCCCGGGTGGTGCTGCAGGATTTCACCGGCGTGCCGCTGCTGTGCGACCTGGCGGCGATGCGCTCTACGGCGGCCGAAATGGGGAAAAATCCCAAAGCGATCGAGCCGCTCGTGCCCGTCGATCTGGTGGTCGACCATTCCGTGCAGGTGGATCATTACGGCACGCCGGATGCGCTGCGCAAAAACATGGAGCTGGAGTTCGCACGCAACCGCGAGCGCTACCAGTTCATGAAGTGGGGGATGCAGGCATTCGACACCTTCCGCGTCATCCCGCCGGGCGTCGGCATCATCCACCAAGTCAACCTCGAATACCTCTTCCGCGGCGTTCGTCGGCAGGATACGCCCGAAGGCCCCGTCTATTATCCCGACACGCTGGTGGGCACCGATAGCCATACGACCATGATCAATGCCGTGGGCGTGGTCGGCTGGGGCGTGGGCGGAATCGAGGCCGAGGCGGCCATGCTCGGCCAGCCGATCTATTTCCTCACCCCCGACGTGGTCGGGGTGGAACTGGTCGGCTCACTTCCCGAAGGGGTCACCGCCACCGACCTCGTGCTCACCATCACCGAGATGCTGCGCAAGGCGAAAGTGGTCGGGCAGTTCGTGGAATTCTTCGGCGAGGGCGCCGCGAGCCTGAGCGTACCGGATCGCGCCACCATCGCCAACATGGCACCCGAATACGGCGCGACCATGGGATTCTTCCCGGTGGACGAGAAGACGGTGGAGTACCTGCGTGCGACTGGCCGTACCGAGGAAGAGATCGCTGCCTTCGAGGCCTACTTCCGCGCCCAGAGCCTCTTCGGCATGCCGCGTGCGGGCGAGATCGACTATACGCGCACGCTGAAACTCGACCTCTCCACGGTGCGCGCCTCGCTCGCCGGCCCGAAACGCCCGCAGGACCGCATCGAGCTGCAGGCGATGAAGTCGAATTTCGAAACGCTCTTTTCCAAACCGGTGAGCGAAAACGGTTTCGGCAAATCGGCCGAGGAACTGGGCAAGCGCTACCCGGTGCCGGGCCGCGAGGGACTCACGCTCGGGCACGGCGACGTGCTCATCGCCGCGATCACTTCCTGCACCAACACGAGCAACCCGGCAGTGCTCATCGCCGCAGGGCTGCTGGCGAAGAAGGCGGTCGAGAAGGGTCTGAGCGTGTCGCCGCACATCAAGACCTCGCTCGCCCCCGGTTCGCGGGTGGTCACCGAATATCTGCAGAAAGCGGGCCTGCTCGATCCGCTCGCCCAGCTCGGATTTGCGCTTGCCGGCTACGGGTGCACGACGTGCATCGGTAACGCCGGCGATCTCGCCCCCGAGCTCAACCAGACGATCACCGAGAACGATCTCGTGGTGGCGGCGGTGCTCTCGGGCAACCGCAACTTCGAGGCGCGCATCCACCCCAACATCCGGGCGAACTACCTCGCCTCTCCCCCCTTGGTGGTGGCCTTCGCCATCGCCGGACGGGTGAACGTCGATCTCACGAGCGAGCCGCTGGGCACGGGCGCCGACGGCAAGCCGGTCTATCTGCGCGACATCTGGCCGAGCAGCGAGGAGATCCACGCCGTCCTGCCCTACGCCAACGATCCCGAAGTCTTCCGGCGCCTCTACCGCGATTTCACCAAGGATCACGACCTGTGGAATGCCATCCCGGCGCCCACGGGCGAGGTCTACAATTGGCCGAAGTCGACCTATATCGCCCGGCCGCCCTTCTTCGACGATTTCTCCATGCAGCCGCCGGGGGTGCAGCCGATCACGGGTGCCAAGGCCTTGCTGCTGCTGGGCGACTCGGTCACCACCGACCACATCTCCCCCGCGGGTTCCATTCCCGAAAACTCGCCCGCCGGTCAATGGCTCAAGGCGCACGGGGTGGAGCGCAAGGATTTCAACTCCTATGGGGCGCGGCGCGGCAACCACGAGGTGATGGTGCGCGGCACCTTCGCCAATGTCCGGCTGAAGAACCTGATGCTGCCGCCCAAGCCCGACGGCAGCCGCATCGAGGGGGGCTATACGCTGCTCGATGGCAAGCAGACCACCGTCTATGAGGCGGCCATGGCCTACCGCGAGCGCGGCATCCCGACGGTGGTCTTCGCCGGCGAGGAGTACGGCACCGGTTCTTCGCGCGACTGGGCGGCCAAAGGGACGATGCTCCTGGGCATCCGGGCGGTGATCGCCCGCAGCTTCGAGCGCATCCACCGCTCCAACCTGGTGGGCATGGGCGTACTGCCGCTGCAGTTCCTGGGCGAGGATTCGTGGCAGAAGCTGGGCATCGACGGCTCCGAGACCTTCGACATCCTGGGGCTCGATGAAGCACGGCTCGCGCCGCAGCAGCAGCTGACCTTGCGCATCCGCCGCGCCGACGGCAGCACGCAAGAGGTTCCGGTGCTCTCGCGCATCGACACGCCCATCGAGGTGGAATACTACCGCCACGGCGGGATCCTCCCCTACGTGCTGCGCCAGATCCTGGCGCGCGTTTGATCGATCCGCCCCCGCCTTCGGGTGGGGGTGCCTCCTTGGCTAGGAGCCGTCGTGAACCCGGAAAAAGTCGTCTTCGGTTTCTTCATCCTACTGGCGGCCACGCTCAACTTCGGCTTTTTCATCGGCGATATCGGGGTGGCCGCCTACCACGACGTCTATGAACTCTTCGCCGCGCTGGTCGTGAGCCTGATCGCCACCATCCTGAAGCTGGGCGATCGCACCCAGATCGGGGCAGTGCACCTGGCCACCTCGCTCGTGGCCGACCTGCAGCTGATCACCGCCGCCATCGTCTGGGCCTATGCCGAACATGCCACCGCGGCCGGCCTCACGCCGGAGATGGTTGCGCGTATCGTCTCGCTCTCGGGCGGGGCCTTGCTCGCCAACCTCGTGTCGGTCACCATTCTCGTGGCCGAGACGCTGATGCAACGCCGCTGAGCCCTCCCCCATGAACGTCGAAGGGCTAGACCGCAATTTCAGCGTCATCCTGCTGGTTTTACGGCGGCTGCGCGGTCCCCTGATCCTGATGGTGACCCTCTTCACGCTATCGGTATTGGGTATGGCGCTCGCCCCCGGCCCGCCCGATGCCGAAGGTCGACCGACGCATCTGAGCCTCTTTCACGCCTTCTACTTCGTGAGTTACACCGCCACGACTATCGGGTTCGGCGAAGTCCCCGAGGCGTTCTCCGATGCGCAGCGCCTGTGGGCGATCGTCGTGATTTACCTGAGCGTGCTTGCCTGGGCCTACCTGCTCAAGCAGGCGGTCACCTTGATGCAGGACGAAGCGCTGCGTCGGGCGGTGGCGGCGCTCGGCTTCGCACGCCGGGTCCGGCGCTTACACCATCCTTTCGTCCTGATCGCCGGTTTCGGCGAAACGGGGGCGCAGCTTGCATTGGCCCTGGATCGTGAAGGCATCGCGACGGTGGCGCTCGATCTCGACCCGAAGAAGATCGAGCGCGCGGAAATGATGGAATTCGTCCACCCACCCGTCACCCTGGCGGCGGATGCAAGCGACCCGAACGTGCTGCTTGCCGCCGGCTTGCGCCAGCCGCGCTGCGCTGCCGTGGCGGCGATGACCGACGACGACGCGGCCAACCTGGCGGTGACGGTAACCCAGGGTCTGCTCGCGCCACGCCTGCCCACCGTTTGCCGCGCCGAGCACGACGCCACGGTGGCCAATATGGCCGAATTCGCCACGACGGCGATCATCGATCCCTTCCACGTCTTTCAAAACGACCTGGCGCTCGCGCTCGAACATCCGGCCGCCTGGCGGGTGCGCCAGATATTGCTCGACATGCCGATGGACGAGATTCGCACCGACCGACCGCCTCCACGGGGCAGATGGATCATCTGCGGCGCGGGGCGCCTGGGTCTGGCGGCAGAGGCGGCGCTGCGCGGCAGTGAGCTCGAACTGGTGGTGATCGACCGCGCCGCCACGGACGGGGGCAAGCATTCAGAATGGATCACGGGCGATGCCACCCAGGCGGAAGTCTTGCGGCGAGCAGGAATCGAGAAAGCGGTCGGTATCGTCGCAGCCACATCCAATGACATCGACAACATTTCGATCCTCGTCGCCGCCCGCCGCCTCAACCCCTCGCTCTACACCATCGTGCGGCAGAACCGCAGACGCAACGAAGCGCTCTTTGCCGCTTTCCACTACGACCTGCGCGTGGTGCCACGCCACCTCGTCGCTGCCGAGGCGCTCGCGTGGTTGCGTCTGCCGGAGATTCCCGCCTTCCTTGCCTGGCTCGCGAACGCCCCGCAAGAACTCGCCCATGATCTGCAGGAAACGCTGCTGCGCCTGCGACGGCATGGCCCCTTGCGCAACCTGAAGATCGCGATTCTGCCGCAAACCGCTCCTGCGTTGTGGCACGCGCTGGCCGATGATTCCGGGGTCACGCTCGAGCGGCTGCTGCGCTCGCCTTCCCTGCGGCCAGAACCGTTGGCATTGCGGGTACTGGCGCTGGAGCGCGAAGGGCATTGGCAGCCCTTGCCGGAGCCGTCGACCCTCTTGCGGCGGGGCGACGTATTGCTGGTAAGCGGTACCGCCGCGGCGCTTGCCGACCTGAAAGAAATCTGCGGCTATGAGCCGACCCTCTACTACGTGCTCGAAGGCCGCGAGCGACCGCAGACTTGGCTGGGACGATGGTGGGCGAAACGCGCCCCGGAGGGATGAGCATGGCACCCTGGAGTGAACGCATCCGTGCCGTTGCCGAACGGGCACTCGCCTGCGGCGCTCTGGAGCCGATCGCCACCGAGGCGCTCGAGCGCCATGAACAGGGGTTCCCCTTCGTGCTGCGCTGGGTCTCGACGCTGGCGCACAAACCGCACCCCAGAAACGATGCAGGGCGCAACCCCTTCCTGCCGCCCGAGCCGGAACTCACGGTCGGCGCGCTCGGCAAGCGGCACCTGGTGGTACTCAACAAGTACCCCGTCTTTGCCGGCCATACCCTCATCGTCACGCGCGAGTTCGAGCCGCAGACGGCGCCGCTTTCCGGCGACGATTTTCTTGCCTGGCATGCGCTGCTCGCCGAAGGGGGGCTGGGGTTCTACAACGGCGGAGAGATCGCCGGAGCGAGCCAGCCGCACCGTCATCTGCAGTGGCTCCCGGAGGGTCATCTGGGCGAAAACCAACTCCGCGCCTTCCTGCCTCCCGGCGAAACCGGTTGGGCGGAACTGCCGTGGGCGGCCTGGCGCGAGCCGTTACCCATGCATACCGAAAGCGCCGCCTGGGCTGCAGCGGCCCGCCGCGCCTACCGCGCCGCGCTCGCCTCAATGGGCTGGCATGACGAGGCGCCGCAGCTGCCGCCTTACGACCTCCTGCTGCGGCTCGATCGCCTGTTTTTCATCCCGCGCCTGGTCGAGCGGCTCGCGGGCGTGTCGGTCAACGCGCTGGGCTATGCCGGTTCGCTCTTTGCCGCCTCCCCAGAAAAACTGCGCGCGCTCGCCGCGCTCGACCTGGTCGCAGGGCTATGCACCCTCGGCTGGCCCCGCGCCGAGCTCGCGGGCAAAAGCTGAGAGATCGGCCGTGACACGCCACAGCGTCTGACCGGAGTCACGGTACTTGCGCTCGAAGGGCGTCATGGGTTCCTCGGGCACGAACGAGGTACATTTGCCCCGTATCCCCGAAAGGGCCAGCGCGGCGACGAGCTCGCGGGCATAGACCGACCAGTTGGTACGGCACTCGAAGCGTCCGCCGAGTTGCAGCACGGTAGGCCAAACGGGATGCGCATACCAGCGCCGCCCAAGGTGCCCGATCTTGGGCCATGGGTTGGGATAGAGCCACCAATGCTCGCGCACCGGAACGCTGGCTTCCAGCGCCAGGCGCCAGAAGTCGATCACGTCGGCGCGCACGAAACGCAGGTTCTCGGGCCAGGTCGCGCGCGGATAGGGTTTCTGCCGCGAGAGCCGCTCTTGCGATTGGTCCACACCGACGACGAAGGCCTCAGGGCTGCGCCGCGCCAGCAGGATCGTCGACCAACCCACGCCGCAGCCGGAATCGAGGATCCACGGCGAGCGCCCGTCCCATGCGGCGAGCGTCTCTTCGAAGGCGGCGAGGTTATAGGGCGCGTAGGGTTTGCGGAAGGGCTGAGCGAGATGGCGGCGCACGAGTTCGGGCAGGCGCTCGTGCACCTCGCCCTGGGCGCTCGTCGGGATGCGGGAGATGCCGTAACTCATGATCGCTCAGAGGAAAGAAAGGGGAATTTTAACGAAAACCCCTTGCCCCGACTGGATCGATCGGCGATAATTTGCGTTTTCTCCAAGCAAAAGGATGGCCAAATCCGCCATCCGCCCGATCCCGAGGTGCCCCATGAAAGAGAACATCCATCCGAATTACGCCGAAGTCCAGGTGACCTGCTCCTGCGGCAATTCCTTCGTGACGCGCTCCACCATCGGCAAGCCGGCGCTGCACGTGGAAGTGTGCTCCGAGTGCCATCCCTTCTACACCGGCAAGCAGAAGATCGTCGACACGGCCGGCCGTGTCGAGCGTTTCCGCCAGAAATACGGCAATCTCGCCAACCGCGGCTGAGTTCGTCACGCCGGGTTTCAGCGAAAGGGCGGCCTTGCCGCCCTTTTTCATTGACTCCGTCCCGCCCGACGACGGGGAGCGACTATAATCGCCTCTTCCGCAACGAGTGGCAATGGCATGTTTTTCGACCCGCGTCCGGTTCCGCCGTGGCAACGACGACTCTACGGAAAATGGGGATTGGTGGCGCTACTGGCCGCCTTTCTCTTGGTCGGCACCACAGGACACGACCCTTGGCGCGGCGCCGATTTGCGCCATTTCTTTGCCGTCTGGCAGGTGCTCCAAGGCGAATGGCTGCTGCCTTCCGCGCTCATCGACGGCACCGTCCCTGCAGCCGGTCCGCTCTATTACTGGGTGGCGGCGCTCCTGGGTCTGCTGCTCGAACCCTTGGGCTTGGCGTTGCACGACGCAACCCGCTTCGCTTCTCCGCTTCTGCTGCTCTGCACGCTGCTGAGCCTGGGCGCAGCGGCGCTCCCCTGGTGCGGCAAACCCTGGCAGGCGGGCGCGATGCTCGTGGGACTGGGAACCCTCGGCTGGGTGCTCGACGCGCACCAGCATCAGGCCCTGCTCGCTTCTGCCGCCGCGATCGGCCTTGCCCTTGCCGCCGTGAGCCGACGAGAGGCGCAGCCGGCAAAGGCATGGATCGCTGCCTGTATTGCCATGGCAGCCGGCTTTCTCGCACAGGGGTTTGCTCTCCTGCTCGTGCTGAGCATCCCCTGGCTGGCGACCTGGCCCTGGCCTCGGATCGAGGCAGCGCGGCGTCTGTCGCTTCTCATGGCCACGGCGCTGATCTTTGCTCTCCCTGCGATCTGGTTCGTCACCGTCTGGCGCACTGCCGAAGGCGAGGCTTGGTTTGCGCTGCAAGCACCGCAGCTCTCACAGGAATTCATCGCCTCCAACCTCGATGACGCCTGGCGTGACGCAGCCTGGGTGGCCTGGCCTTTGTGGCTGCTGGCATTGTGGCCACTGCGCCGGGCTGTCAACGGCGATGGGTCGAATCTCCGGCTTCTTGCCGTGGCTTGGGCCATGATCGCCATGGGACTGGTCGTGGTAACCGCCTGGCCTCCCAGCAATCCCAGCGACCTCCTCATCCTCTTGCCGCCGCTCACCCTCTTGGCGACGGAGCGGCTGCGGCGCATGCCTTCCGGCGCCCGCGCGGCGTTCTCGTGGTTCTCTGCGGCAACGGTGCTGAGCCTCGTCGTCTTCGCCGGCCTCTCGTGGAGCGCATGGAACCTCGACTGGCCGCCGGGGCTTGCGCGCCACATGGTGCGCGTCGCGCCCGAGTTTGAAATGAGCGGGTCTTTGTGGCGCCTCGGTGCGGCCACGGCGGTGCTGCTCACCTGGTTCGTCCTCGCCGTGACGACCCCGCCTTCGCCGCTGCGCCCGGCAATCCATTGGGCGCTCGGCGTCACGCTCGCCTGGGTGGTGCTGGTGCTGCTGCTCGAGCCCTGGTTCGAGCATACGCGCAATCTGCGGCCGATCGTCGAGCAGATGCAGGGAACGCTGCGCGAACGCGCTCCTTCCTGCGTTTCCGTGCCCGGTCGAGAGGCCGACGTGCGGGCGGCGCTCGTCTATTTCGGCGGCATCCCTGCGACCCTGGAAGACGGCTGCCCCGTCCGTTTCGCCCGACTGCGCGGCCAGCAGCCCTTGCCGTCGGACGGCAGCGTGCTCTGGTCGATGACGCGTGGCCAAGGCAAACGCCTAGAATACTGGCTTCTGCTGGACAACGAACGAGCGAGGCCCACCCATGACTGATTCTCTTCCCCCTTTCGTCGCGCCCGAGCAGACCCCTGCATGGGCCGAACTGCTCGCCTTGGCCGATCTCTGGCTGGCGCGCCGCATTACGGATGCGTTTTCCGCCGATGCCGCTCGGGTCGATGCGCTCTCGCTGCCGGCAGGCGCCTTGTGGCTCGACGCGAGCAAGCAGGCATGGGACGCCGGAGTGCTCGCGCAGCTCCTCGCCCTTGCCCGGGCGGTGCGGCTGCCGGAGGGAATCGAAGCGCTCTTTGCCGGGGCGGAAGTCAACTTCACCGAGCGTCGCCCGGCACTGCACATGGCCTGCCGCGGCGGAGCGGACGTACCGCCGGCCGATCGCGAGCGCTTCGCCGCAACGGAAAGCCGACTGCAAGCGTTCGTCACCGCCTTTCACCGCGGCGAGCTGCGCGGTGCCACAGGCGAGCGGCTCGATCATGCCGTCAACCTCGGCATCGGCGGCTCCGACCTCGGCCCACGGCTCGCCTGCGAGGCGCTCTCGCATCAGGAAGCGCCGCAGCGGAATGTGCGCTTCGTCGCCAATCTCGACCCGAGCGATTTCAGCGCAACGATACGCGGGCTCGAGGCGGCGCGTACGCTCTTCGTCGTCTCTTCCAAGAGTTTCGGCACCGCCGAGACGCTCGCCAACCTCGAACGCGCGCGGGCGTGGCTTTCCCGGGAACTGGGAACGCACGAAACGGCGGCACATTTCCTCGCCGTCACCTCCAACCCGGACAAGGCGCAGGCGCTAGGATTTGCGCCGGATCGCATCCTCTGGCTGCCGCCTTGGGTAGGTGGACGCTATTCGCTGTGGTCGGCCGTGGGCTTGCCGGTGGCGCTCGCTTTCGGCTGGGAACGGTTCCTCGAACTGCGTGCCGGCGCGCGCCGCATGGACCAACATTTCCGCACGGAGCCGCTCGAACGCAACCTGCCGGTGTGGCTTGGGTTGCTTGGTCTGTGGAACGCGAACCTGCTCGATGTTCCTTCCTGGGCCGTGCTCCCCTACGATCAGGGGCTTTCCTGGTTTCCGGCCTGGCTGCAGCAGCTCGAAATGGAGAGTAACGGCAAGCGCTGCCGGCGCGACGGTTCGCTCGTGCCCTATCCCACCGCGGCCGTCGTCTGGGGCATGAGCGGTACCCTGGGACAACACGCCTTCCATCAGCTTTTCTACCAAGGAACGCGGCGCCTCACGCTGGACTTCATCGTCCCCCTCCCCCGTCCGCTCGATGCCGGGCGTCGGGCCTTGGCGCAACATGCGCTTGCGCAGGCAGGCGCCTTGCTTGCCGGTCGCACGCGCGACGAGGTGCGCGCGGCGCTTCGGACGCAGGGCCTGGCACCCGAAGAGATCGAAGCGCTCGCGCCGCACCATGAGATTCCCGGCAACCGCCCCAGCTCCGTGCTACTCACCGAGGGCTGGGACGCCAGCGTGCTCGGGGAGCTGCTCGCCGCCTACGAACACGCCACGTTCGTGCGCGGTTGGATCTGGGGGATCGATCCGTTCGACCAGTACGGCGTGGAGCTGGGAAAGGAACTGGCGCGCACGCTCGCCGCGGGCGGAACGCTCGCCGGTTTCGACCCCTCCACACGCGCCCTCGCCGCCCGGCTGGATGCGCACCGCTGAAACGGGGCACCCCGAAAAACGCCGCGAGCGGAAAAGTCGCGAGGCACCAAAACGCTCAGCCTTCAGGCAAACGCAGGAAAGCAGCGCGGTAGCGGCGCAGCTCTTCGATCGACTCATGGACGTCGGCGAGTGCCGTATGCTTGCTTTCCTTCTCCCAGCCCTGCAGGATGGCGGGGGCCCAGCGGCGCGCGAGTTCCTTGAGGGTGGAAACATCCAGGTTGCGGTAGTGGAACCAAGCCTCGAGCCGCGGCATGTAGCGGTAGAGGAAACGCCGATCCTGGCAGATGGTGTTGCCGCACATGGGGCTCGAGCGCGGCGGCAGCCAAGGACTCAGGAATTCGAGCAGCATCGCCTCGGCCTGGGCTTCGTCGATGCGTGAGGCACGCACCCGCTCGATCAGGCCGGAAGCGCCGTGCGTCTTCTGGTTCCAGTCGTCCATCGCGGCGAGCACCTCGTCGCTTTGGTGCACCGCGATCACCGGCGCTTCGGCGAGCACGTTCAGGTCATTGTCGGTGACCACCATGGCGATCTCGAGGATGCGGTCGCGATCGGGATCGAGCCCGGTCATCTCCAGGTCGAGCCAGACCAGCTTGTCGGAAGGCGCGTTGTTCTCACTCATGCGGTTTTCCTTTCTTGGGGGAATGGGTGCGCTATACTGCCACGGCCGCGTGCCGGACGGCGCGATCCTCACCCGTATTTTTTCGTATCCTGCCCATGGATGAAACCTTCCTCGCCACCGTCGTCGCCGCCCACGGCCGCAGCTACGAGATTTCCCGGACGATTCCGTGGCACGAGCCGCCCTGGCACGCCGTCACCCGCGGCAAACGCCACGACTATGCCTGCGGCGATGTGGTCGAGGCGCGCGCCACGGCCCCCGGCCAGGCGGTGATCGAGCGGCACCAGCCGCGCTCCTCGCTCTTCTGGCGGGCGGACGGCGTACGGCAAAAGCTCATCGCCGCCAACGTCGATCAGGTCGTCATCGTCACTGCGGTCGAGCCGCCCTTCTCGTCCGAACTGGTGACGCGCTGCCTCGTGGCCGCCGAACATCAGGGGATCGAAGCCCTCATCGTGCTCAACAAGTGCGACCTCAAGGACGGCCTGGATGCGGCGCGCGCACGGCTAAAGCCATTTCTCGCTGCGGGCTATCGGGTGCTCGGCCTCTCGGCCAAACGGGACGTCGCCCCGCTCGAACCGCTCTTCGCAGGGAAGCGATCGCTACTCGTCGGACAATCAGGCATGGGAAAATCGACGATCATCAATGCCCTGGTGCCAGAAGCCCGAGCGCGCACGGGCGAAATCTCGCGTGCGCTGGAATCAGGACGGCATACCACCACCGAGGCGCGGCTCTATCCCTACCGGCAAGGGTGGATCATCGACAGCCCCGGCCTGCAGACCTTCGGCTTGGCCCACGTGCCACTGGAGGCGCTGGAAGCCTGTTTCCCCGAACTGCGTCCGGCGCTGGGTGAATGCCGTTTCCGCGATTGCCGCCACGATGCCGAGCCGGGATGCGCCCTGCGCGCGCTGGCAGAGCGCGGCGCGATCAGCCCCGAGCGCTGGCAGCAGTACCGCCGCATCCGCGCCGAACTCGAGGCGCTAGCGCGGCGGTCCGCGACGGGGAGGTAGGGCAGGAACCACCCTATCCCCGCCCTCGGGACTCAGAGACGCTCGAAGATCACCGTCAGGCCCTGACCGCCGCCGATGCACAGGGTCACCAGGGCATAGCGCCCGCCGATGCGGTGCAGCTCATGGATCGCCTTGGTGGCGATGATCGCGCCGGTCGCGCCCACCGGGTGCCCCAGGGCGATGGCCCCGCCGTTGGGGTTGGTCTTGACCGGATCGAGCCCGAGCCCCTTCATCACCGCCAGCGACTGGGCGGCGAAGGCCTCGTTCGATTCGATCACGTCCATGTCTTCGAGCTTGAGGCCAGTCTTCTCCAACGCTTTCTTGGTGGCCGGGATGGGGCCCTCGCCCATGATGTCGTTGGGCACTCCCGCCACGGCGTAGCCGACGATGCGGGCGAGCGGTTTCAGGTTTTTCTGCTCGGCCGTCTTGGCGTCGGCGAGCACGAGGAAAGAAGCGGCGTCGTTGATGCCGGAAGCGTTGCCGGCCGTCACCGTGCCGTCTTTCTTGAACGCCGGCTTGAGCTTGGCAAGGCTCTCCATCGTCGTATTGGGCTTGGGATGCTCATCGACTTCGAACACCACGTCGCCCTTGCGCGTCTTGATCGTCACCGGCACGATCTGCGAGCGGAAGCGCCCTTCTTCGATCGCACGCGCGGCGCGGCGCTGCGACTCCAGCGCGAAGGCGTCCTGCTCTTCGCGGCTGATGCCCCACTTGACAGCGAGGTTCTCGGCCGTGATGCCCATGTGGCCGACGCCGAAGGGATCGGTGAGCACCGCCACCATGGCATCGATCATGGTCGTGTCGCCCATGCGGGCGCCGTTGCGCATCGTCGGTGAGAGATAGGCTCCGCGCGACATCACTTCCACGCCGCCGCCCACGCCCATGACCGCGTCTCCGAGCATGATGTTCTGGGCCGTGGTGACGATCCCCTGCAGACCGGAAGAACACAGGCGGTTGACCTGCATCGCCACCGAGCTCATCGGCAGCCCCGCCTGGATGGACGCCACGCGCGGCACGTAGGCATAGCGCGAATCGGTCGGGATGCAGTTGCCAACCGTGACGTATTCGACTTCGTTGGGATCGACGCCCGAGCGTTCGATCGCCGCCTTCATGACCTGGCCGGCGAGCTCGGCCGGTTCGATCTGCGACAGAGTCCCCCCGAAGGTTCCAATGGCGGAACGCACGGCGCTCAGTACCACGACGTCTTTGTTCGGCATATCCTCTCTCCTTGCTGGTCAGTGAAACGGTTCCATGCGACTGGATTCATCATACGACGAAATTGTGACGATTGTCACCTGGGAGGTCGTGCTCATTCTTCTTTACCACGAATTAGTTCGAGGAACATACGCAGCATGGCCGCTGTTGCCCCCCAAATGAAATACTGCCGCCAGGGAACGGCCCAATAGTGGCGACGGCCTGCTCCGTATTCCAGCGAGTGACGCACGTAGCGGCGCGGATCGAGCACGTGCGACAAAGGTACGGTGAACACCTCGGCAACCTCGAACGGATCGGGGCGCAGCTCGCCCGGATCCTCTACCCAGCCGACGAGGGGGGTGATGCGATAGCCCGTGATGGTGACGTAAGGCGGCATCGCGCCCAACACTTGCACCCGCTGCGGCGCGAGCCCGATCTCTTCCTCGGTTTCGCGCAAAGCTGCCTCCACCGGACCGGGATCTTCGGGCTCCACCCGCCCGCCGGGAAAACTGATCTGTCCCGGGTGATGGGCGAGATGCGGCGTGCGGCGCGTGAGCAACACTCGAGGTCCTTCTTCGCCGGGCACCAAGGGGGCGAGTACCGCCGCCGGCCAGCGGACCTCGCGAGCCCCTTCGTCGCCTGCAGCAAGATCAAGAGGCCGATTCGCCGTCCGCTGCAGACGCTCGGCGATGCGCTCGCGCAGCCGTTCGGGCGAGGAAAGCAGATCCAAGAGTTCGTCATCGCGCATCAGTTCATTGTGGCACAAAAAAGCGGGAGGTTCGGCAGCGACTTCAGCAAAAATTATTTGACCAACCGGTCGGTTTATTTTATTATTCCTTGATCCAGATCAAACTCTGCCGTGAGAAGCTGCAGTACATTCACGGTACGCGAACGGCTTCGATCATGTTGAAGCCGATCCGCGAACGATCCGGATGGACGTTTTATCCACCCTAGAGGAGGCAACACCATGGCTCATCACGACAAACTCGCCCTACAAATGGACCTTCCGCCGCAGATCCCGCAGCCGAACGTCTTTCCCCTGTCTTGGCACGCCAAGACGCAGAAGATGGAGGAAATCTGGGATGCGGCGCAGCGCGAGTTTTGGGATCCGAAGAAACTTCCCTGGGACACGCTCGACGTCGAGTCCTATTCTTGGGAAGAACGCGAGGCGATCGCCTATTGGTGGACGCTTCTGTCCGTCTTCGACGCTTCCGCGCCTCCCGTCTTCGCCTCGGCGCTGATCAAGACCTACGAAGACCACGAAGAAGACCCGGTACGCCGCTGCTTCTTCTCGGTGACGCGCGACGAGCAGAACCACGAACAGATGTGCGGCCTGGCGATCACCAAGTTCCTGGGACACGACGATCCGCTCACCTACCAGCCCAAAACCGACCTGGGCAAGCGCCTGCAGAAAAACGCCATGTGGCTCTACTACAACGGCGGACGCTACTGGAACGGCTACAAGAATGCCGTGCCGAAGTACTCGCTTGCCGTGCTCTTCTCCTCCTTCCTCATGGGCGAGATCGCCGCGGCCACCATTTTCAAGCAGATGCATGACAACAGCCGGGAGCTGGTGTTCAAAGAGGCGTTCCGCAATATCGGTCGCGACGAGGGTCGCCACATGGCGATCTGCATGGCGCTGATGGAGCGCGACTATCCCCGGCTCGCCGCCGAAGACAAGGCACTCGTCACCAAGCAAATCCGCGCCGGTTACCTCTTCCTCTCGGCGGTACTCTTCGAACCGCCGGAAGAATTCTGGGACCTGCCCGCCGACTTCATCAAGAACCAGCGTGAGGGCGAAGAAGTGGCGCGCGGCGCCGGCTTCGGCATCCCCACCTACGAGGCGAAGAAGGAGAACTGGCGCAACGCCATGCTCAACCTCAAGGGCGTGCTGGATCGTTACGGCATCCCCTTCCCTGCCATTCCGGAAGTCGGGATCGAAGGTCAGGAAGTGACGGAAGTCGACATGGACTCGATCATCCCGGTCTTCTGAGCTTCGGCGGCCGCCTGCAGGGGCGGTCGCGCCAAGGCACACCGACCGCCGGGGTCCGGGAAGGACACCGGCGGTTTCGTCGACCAGGCACCCCATCACCCCTCAAGAGAGCGAACCCGAATGAGTACTCTCATCAAACTGCACCCTTCCGGCCGCCAGATCGAATCCCGCCCCGGCGAGACCGTGCTGGAATCCCTCGAACGGGCGGGCTATGCGCTGCCGAACAATTGCCGGGCCGGCGCCTGCGGCGAATGCAAGGTCAAGGTCCTCTCCGGGCACTTCGACCAGGGGGTCGTGCTCGACATGGCCCTGTCGGCCGAGGAACGCAAGCAGGGATTCGGCCTCATGTGCATGGCCAAGCCCCTCTCGCCCGAGCTGGTGATCGAATGGGGCACGGCCGACGCAAAACCCAAACTCTTTCCGCCGCGGGAGAACCAGCGCTACGTCGTGATCGACCGCGTGCCGCGTACTCCTCGCATCACCGAATTCCGCTTGCGGCCATTGGGACAGCCGATGCGCTACTGGCCAGGGCAATACGTGACCCTGAGCGATGTCGAGGGCAAGATCCCGGCACGCTGCTATTCGATCGCCAACGCACCGCGCCCCGACGGCGAGATCACCCTGCAGATCACGCGCATCGAAGGAGGTGTGACCAGCGTCTGGATCCACGATCACCTGCAGATCGGCGACATGGTGCGCATCAACGGCCCTTACGGGACCTTCATCGGCGACCTGTCGCTGGATACACCCGTCCTGTGCCTGGCAGCCGGCTCGGGCCTGGCGCCGATCCGCGCGCTCACCGAAGCGGCCCTGCGCCGGGGCTACCGCAAGCCCGTCACGCTCCTCTATTCAGGAAAGACGAAAGAGGACATTTACGAGCTTGGCCTGATGCGCTATTGGGAGACCAAGCACCGCAATTTCACCTTCAAGGCCACGCTCACGCAGGAACGCGATCCTCAGTGGCTGCACGGGCGTATCCCGCAGATCCTGCCCGAGCTTTTTCCGACGCTGGCTGGCTACAACGTATTCATCGCCGGCAGCCCGGCCTTCGTGGCCGACTGCAGCGCGGCGGTGCAAGCCTTGGGTGCAGAGGAAACGATGATCCACACCGAAGGCTATTTCGGCCAGGCGCAACCCTCGGTGGCGCCGGCCGAACAGCTCATGAGTGCGTGATGCTGCATGACCTGCCCGGGATCACTCGATCCCGAGCAGATACTGGATCAGTCCCTTGGCGATGAAGCCGATGAATCCTATTCCCAGGGCGAGAAAGAGCCACAGGGTACCGTACTTGCCGGCCTTGGACTTCCACGCCAGGTTGGCGATGATGAAAATCATGTAGAGGATGAAGGCCGGCACGAGGATCTTGAAGGCCAGGTCTTCGAGCTGGGGAAAGGTGAGTCCAAAAAGTACCGTGTCTTCCATGGGGAGGCTCGCTTGGCCGGATTCATCGATCCGGCCAATTTATAGGTTAAATTAAATAAATTAAATATTAATTAGACGCCGCGTTTCTTTTCGAGTTTCGCCGCGATGCGCAAGCGCAGGGCATTGAGACGAATGAACCCTTCGGCGTCTTTCTGGTTGTAGGCGCCGCGGTCGTCCTCGAAGGTGGCGATCGTCGGGTCGAAGAGGGAGTCGGTGGGCGAGTCGCGTCCCACCACCATGACGCTGCCCTTGTAGAGCTTGACGCGTACCCAGCCGTTGACCGTCTGCTGGGTGGCGTCGATGAGGGCTTGGAGCGCGCGGCGCTCGGGGCTCCACCAGTAGCCGTTGTAGATCATCTCGGCGTAGCGCGGCATGAGCTGGTCTTTCAGGTGCGCGACTTCCCGATCGAGGGTGATCGACTCGATGGCACGGTGCGCTTTCAGCAGAATCGTACCGCCCGGCGTTTCGTAGCAGCCGCGGCTCTTCATGCCGACGTAGCGGTTCTCCACCAGGTCGAGCCGGCCGATGCCGTGCCTGGAGCCGAGTTCGTTGAGCTTGGCAAGCAGCTCGTGCGGCCGCAGGCGCACGCCGTCGATGGCCACGAGATCGCCCTTCTCGAACTGCAGCTCGACGTACTGCGGCGCATCCGGGGCCTTCTCGGGAGCCGTCGTCCAGCGCCACATGGATTCTTCCGGCTCGGCAGCCGGGTTTTCCAGGTGCCGCCCCTCGTAGCTGATGTGCAGGAGGTTGGCGTCCATCGAGTAGGGCGAGCCGCCTTCGCGGTGCTTCATCTCGATGGGAATGCCGGCCTTCTCGGCGTAGGCGAGCAGCTTCTCGCGCGAGGTGAGGTCCCATTCGCGCCAGGGGGCGATCACTTTGATCTCGGGCATGAGGGCGTAGTAGCCGAGCTCGAAGCGCACCTGGTCGTTGCCCTTGCCGGTGGCACCGTGGGCCACCGCATCGGCCCCGGTGAGTTTGGCGATCTCGATCTGGCGCTTGGCGATCAAAGGACGGGCGATGGAGGTGCCCAGCAGGTATTCCCCTTCATAGATCGTGTTGGCACGGAACATGGGGAAGACGAAGTCGCGCACGAATTCCTCGCGCAGATCGTCGATGTAGATGTTCTCGGGCTTGATGCCGAGCTTGAGCGCCTTTTGCCGCGCCGGTTCGAGCTCCTCGCCCTGCCCCAGGTCGGCGGTGAAGGTGACCACCTCGCAGCGGTAGGTGTCCTGCAGCCACTTCAGGATCACGGAGGTATCGAGCCCCCCGGAATAGGCCAGTACCACTTTCTTGACTTCGCTCATCGTCCTTTCCCATCGAGCGTTCGCACACGATCCGGACGCGGGGTGCGCCGGATCCCCAAAATCTGCCTCAACCGTCCATCCGGCCGAGCACGAGATATTCCATCAGCGCCTTCTGCGCGTGCAGGCGGTTTTCCGCCTCGTCCCAGACCACGGACTGCGGCCCGTCGATCACATCGGCCGAGACTTCCTCGCCGCGATGCGCCGGCAGGCAGTGCATGAAAAGCGCATCGGGCTTGGCCTGGGCCATCATCGCCGCGTCGACCTGCCAGTCGGCGAAAGCGCAGAGACGGTCGTCGGTCTCGTGCTCGAAGCCCATGGAGGTCCATACGTCGGTGGTGACGAGATCCGCCCCGCGCGCAGCCTCCATCGGGTCGTCGAAGCAGCGGTAGTGCCCATTGGGGGTGACGCCTGCAAGCTGCGGGTCGATCGCGTAGCCGGGCGGTGTGGACACGTGCACCGTGAAGTCGAGCACTTCGGCTGCCTGCAGCCAGGTGTGGCACATGTTGTTCGCGTCCCCGATCCAGGCGACGGTCTTGCCGCGGATGGAGCCGCGGTGTTCGATGTAGGTGTAGACGTCGGCGAGCACCTGGCAGGGGTGGAACTCGTTGGTGAGCCCGTTGATCACCGGCACGCGCGAACGGGCGGCGAAGCGCTCGACGATTTCCTGCTCGAAGGTGCGGATCATCACCAGGTCGCTCATGCGCGAAATCACCTCGGCGGCGTCTTCCACCGGCTCGCCCCGCCCCAGCTGGGAATCGCGCGTGTTGAGATAGACCGCGAAACCGCCGAGCTGCTGGATGCCGGCTTCGAACGAGAGGCGCGTACGCGTGCTCGCCTTCTCGAAGATCATGACGAGCGTGCGGTCGAATAGAGGATGCCAGGGTTCGTAGTTTTTGAACTTGCGCTTGATCCAGGCCGTACGCTCGAAGAGGTAGGCGTATTCGTCGGCGCTGAAATCCTTGAACTGGAGATAATGTTTCGGCGGCATGGCGACCCCTCAGTGGCGCGCGACGAAGCGCTCGACGAGCGGCACCAGGCGCTCGACGATCTGCTGCGCCTCCTCGATGGCAAGGATCAAGGGCGGGAGCAGGCGGATGACGCGCTCGGCGGTGACGTTGATGAGCAAACCCGCTTCCAGCGCATCGAGCACCAGCGCCCCACAAGGGCGGTCGAGCTCGACGCCGAGCATGAGCCCCTGACCGCGCACACCCTTGACCTGAGGAAGATGCGCCAGGCGCGCAGCGAGCGTCGCCTTGAGGTAGCCGCCGACCCGGGCAGCGTTGTCGAGCAGGGCGTCGGTCTCGATCACGTCGAGCGTGGTGAGCCCGGCAGTGCAGGCGAGCGGATTGCCGCCGAAGGTGGAGCCGTGGTTGCCCGGGCCGAAGAGCCCCGCTGCCGGCCCGGCGGCGAGACAGGCGCCGATGGGCACGCCCGAGCCCAGCCCCTTGGCGAGCGTCATCACGTCGGGGCGCACCTCGCTCCATTGCCAGCCAAACCATTTGCCGGTACGCCCGAGGCCACATTGCACCTCGTCGCAGATCATCAGCAGTCCATGCGCGTCACACAAGGAACGCACGGCGCGCAGGTATTCGGAATCGGCGAGCCGGATACCGCCCTCACCCTGGATGACCTCGAACATCACGGCCACCAGATCCGGCGTCTCGGCGATGAGCCGGGTGAGCGCGGCAACGTCGCCGAAGGGCACGCGCAGGAATCCCGGCACGAGCGGTTCGAAGCCGAGCTGAGTCTTGACGTTGCCGGTGGCCGAAAGGGTGGCGAGCGTGCGCCCATGGAAGGCGTGTTCCATCACGGCAATTTTTGGCGCTTCGACCTTCTTCACCTTGTGGCCGTAGAAGCGCGCCAGTTTGATGGCGCATTCGTTGGCCTCCGCCCCCGAGTTGCCGAAGAAGACCTCGTCCATGCCGGAGAGCTCGCACAGGCGGTCGGCCAGGCGCTCCTGGGCCGGGATGCGGTAGAGGTTGGAGGTATGGATCACGGCCTTCGCCTGGCGGGCGATCGCCTCGACCAGGCGCGGATGGCCGTGCCCCAGGGTGGAGACGGCGATGCCGGCGAGCGCATCGAGGTAGGGTTTGCCTTGTTCGTCGTAGAGCCAGACGCCCTCGCCGCGCACGAAAGCCACGGGCAGACGGGCGTAGGTGTTCATCAGATGCGACATGTGCGACGCTCCCGCGAAATCCGGTTTTCCCGTGCAGTAAGAAAGGGGTCCGGATCAGGAAAAGTCTATGATCTTACGGGAAAGGCGCTTTTTTTGAAAGAGCACCCATAGCAAAAAGCGGCGCCACGCGGCGCCGCCGTCTTTCTTGCACGATCAGGGCGCTCAGCTCTCGCGGATGGCCTCGGCGACCATCTCGAGGGTATGGGCGTCCTCGATGGTGGGAAGATCGCCGGGGTCGCGCCCTTCGGCGAGCGCCTGCAGCGAGCGGCGCAGCATCTTGCCCGAACGCGTCTTGGGCAGCCCCTGCACGAAATAGACGCGGTGTGGACGCGCGATCGCGCCGAGGAGCTCATCGACCGTCTTCTTGACCTCTTCTTCCAGCGCCCGGCGCGCCTCGCGCGTGGCGATGCGCGAAGGATCCTTGACCACGGTGAAGGCCACCGGCACCTGCCCCTTCACCTCGTCGTGCACCCCGACCACCGCCACTTCGGCGATCGCCGGATTGGCCTGGATCGCCTCCTCGATCTCGCGCGTCCCCAGACGGTGCCCCGCGACGTTGATGACGTCGTCGATGCGCCCGAGAATGGTGAGGTAGCCGTTCTCGTCCTTGATGCCCCAGTCGGCGGTGGAATAGACGAGCGGCTCGCGGAAGAGGCTGAAATAGGTCGACACGAAGCGCTCGTCCTGCCCCCAGACGGTGGCCAGACAGCCGGGAGGCAGCGGCGGCACGATGCCGACGATGCCTTTTTCGTTGGGGCCGCACTCGGTGCCGTCTTCGCGATAGACGTGCAGGTCGTAGCCGTAGACCGGCAGACCCGGCGAGCCGTACTTGATGGGCAGATCTTCCTGCACCCCGCGGCACAGGGCGAGGATCGGCCAGCCGCTCTCGGTCTGCCAGTAGTTGTCGATCACCGGCACGCCCAAGGCTTCGTGGATCCAGCGATGGGTGGTCTCGTCGAGCGGTTCGCCGGCAAGGAAGAGGTGCTTGAGCGAGGAGAGGTCCCGCTTCATGTAGGAAGGGTCCTGCTTCTTGAGCACCCGCACGGCAGTAGGCGCCGAGAACATGACGTTGACGCGGTACTTCTCGACGATGCGCCACCAGATGCCCGGGTCGGGGCGAAGCGGCGTACCCTCGTACATCACCGTGGCCATGCCGGCGAGCAGCGGCCCGTAGATGATGTAGCCGTGCCCGACCACCCAGCCGATGTCGGAGGTGCAGAACATCGTCTCGCCTTCGCCGCCGCAGAAGATGTGCTTCATGGAGCTCGCGAGCGCCACGGCGTAGCCGCCGGTGTCGCGCTGCACCCCCTTGGGCTTGCCGGTGGTGCCGGAGGTGTAGAGGATGTAGCTCGGATGGGTGGCATCGACCCACTCGACCGGCACGCGCGCCTCGCCCACTTCGTCGCGCAGCGTCGCATAGTCGAGGTCGCGCCCCTCGACGCGGGCGAAGTTGGGGTCGAGCCCGCGATCGACGATGAGCACCTTCTCCGGCGGGAACTGGGCGAGCCGGCAGGCTTCGTCGAGCAGGTGTTTGTAGGGGATGACGTTGCCGTTGCGCATGCCCGCTTCGGCGGTGACGACGAGCTTGGGTTGGGCATCGTCGATGCGGGTGGCGAGCGAGGCGGCGGCAAAGCCGCCGAAGACCACCGAATGGATGGCACCGATGCGCACGCAGGCGAGCATGGCAAACGCCGCCTGCGGGATCATGGGCATGTAGATGAGCACCCGGTCGCCTTTCTCCACGCCGAGCCGGCGGTAGATCGCCGCCATGCGCTCGACTTCGCGCTGCAGCTCGCCGTAGGAGTAAGTCTTCTCCTCGCCCGTCTCGGTGGAGACGTAGATGAGCGCCGGCGCGTCGGGGCGCTTGGCGGCATGGCGATCGACGGCGTTGTAGCAGAGGTTGGTGAGCCCGCCCTTGAACCATTTGACGAAAGGCGGATTGCTGTAGTCGCAGATGAGCTCGGGCGCTTTCTCCCAGTGGATGAACTGCGCCTGTTCGGCCCAGAAGGCGTCGCGATCCTCGATCGAGCGACGGTAGAAATCCTGGTACTTGCCCATGTCCTCTCCCCGATGACAAAGAAATTCCGGAGCGATGCCGTCCGGTCTTGCGAAAGTTGTCTATTATAAGACATGGTACCAAAGGGGAAATCCCCGGTCTCGCGGCAGAACGGCGAAACCAGGGAGTTCTGGCCAAAAAGGGCTCGGCTTACTCGCCGCCGATGCGCACCACCGTGCGCCCTTTGGCGCGGCCGGCGATGAAGTCGTCGAAGGCAGCGGGCAGTTCGTCGAGCGTGATGACGCGCGTGATCTCGGTCAGCTTCTTCGGTTTGAGATCCGTGGCGAGCCGCTGCCAGACGATGCCGCGGGTGGGAAAGCCGATGTAGCCGGAATCGACCCCCAGCAGGCTCACGCCGCGCAGGATGAAGGGAAAGACCGTGGTCTCGAGCTTGGGCGAGGCGGCATTGCCGATGGAGGCCACCGTACCGGCTTGCTGCATGGTGGCGAGCATCCAGTGCAGGATGGGGCCGCCGACGTTATCCACGGCGCCGGCCCAGCGGGATTTCTCCAGGGGGCGGGTGGCGGCAAAATCGATGGTATCGCGCAGCAGGATCTCGGCTGCCCCTAGCCCCTGAAGATAACCGCTCTCCTGTGCCTTGCCGGTGAGCGCCGTCACGCGATAGCCGCGTCCGGCGAGCATCTGGATGGCAAAGCCCCCTACCCCGCCGGTGGCGCCGCTCACCACCACCGGACCTTTTTCCGGCTCGAGGCCATTGTCTTCCATGCGTTGGATGCCGAGCGCGGCGGTGAAGCCGGCCGTACCCAGCGCCATGGCCTCGAACAGATCCAGACCCTGCGGCAGAGGAATCACCCAGCCGGCAGGGATGCGGGCGTATTCGGCATAGCCGCCGTGGTGCGACACGCCGATGTCGTAGCTGGTGGCGATGACCTTGTCGCCGGGACGAAAACGCGGATCGCTCGACTCGACCACCGTACCCGAAAGGTCGATGCCGCCGATGCAGGGAAAGCGCCGGATGATCTTGCCCTTGCCGGTAGCGGCGAGCGCATCCTTGAAGTTGATGCTGGAGTACGCCACCCGGATGAGCACTTCGCCCGGATCGAGGACGTCGAACCCGACCTCTTCGATGCCGGAGCGCACCGCCCCGCCCTCTTCGCGGATCATGAGGCATTTGAATTTTGCGGGTAATTGTCGTTCTTGCGTCATGGCGACTCCTCCTTCGTGAATGAAACCGCAATCAGGGTGAAGTGCCGCGCTCGAGCACGGCAGCGAAAAAGCCGTCGGTGCCATGCACGTGCGGCGCCAGGCGCAGCACCGTCGGGCTGAAGCGATCGACCAGCACCTCGGCCGTCGGACTCTCCCATCGGGGAATCTGCTCGGGCACCCCCGCCTTGAAGAGCAGCGGCAAGGGATCGAGCAGGGAGAACCGCGGCTCCTGCGCGAGGAAGGCTTCGAGCACGGCCTCGTTCTCCTCGGGCAAGAGGCTGCAGGTGACGTAGACCAAACGGCCGCCGGGGCGCACCAGGCGCGCCGCGGCCGCGAGGATGGCGCACTGTTTTTCCTGCAGCTCGGCGATCAGCGCCGGGTGCTGACGCCACTTGAGATCCGGATTGCGCCGCAGTGTCCCGAGGCCGGAACAGGGCGCATCGACCAGCACGCGATCGGCCTTGCCTTCGAGCCGTGCGAGGCGCTCGTCGCGCTCATGCGCAAGCACCATGGGCTGTACGTTGGTGAGTCCGGAGCGCACGAGCCGCGGCTTGAGTTTGGCAAGCCGCCCGGCCGAGACATCGAAGGCGTAGACCTGACCGGTGTTGCGCAGCGCCGCGGCGAGTTGCAGCGTCTTGCCGCCCGCTCCGGCGCAGAAGTCGACCACCGTCTGCCCGCGACGGGGGGCTACGAGCAGGGTCACCAGCTGGCTTCCCTCGTCCTGTACTTCGAACATCCCTTCCTGAAAGAGGGGATGGGCATGCAGTGCCGGTTTCCCTTGCACGCGGATACCCAAGGGCGAGAAAGGGGTTGGCGCGCAGTCGATGCCGTCGGCCTGAAGCCGAGCGAGCACCGCCTCGCGCGTCGTCCGCCACGAGTTGACGCGCAGATCGAGCGGGGCCGGTCGGTTCGAAGCCGCGAGCAGCGCTTCGGTCTCTGCCGGGCCATAGGCGGCATCGAGCCGCTCGATGAGCCAGTCGGGCGCATCGAGCCGCTCGGCGCGCGAGAGCACGGGCGCGGCCGCCTTGCGTTCGGCGAGCCAGGCGCGTTCCCCTTTCTCCAACCAGGGCTCGAGGCGAGCGAGCGACCAGCCTTCGCCGCGCATGAGCCAGGCGAGCAGCAGCGCGCGCGGATTCGTACGCCCGGCCCAGGTTTCCAGACTGCGTCGATGCCGCAATACGGCATAGACGCGCTCGGCGATCTCGCCGCGATCGCGCTGCCCCAAGTGGGGCCGCTCGCGGAAGAAGCGCGACAACACGGCGTCGGCCGGCCGCTCGAAGCGCAGCGCCTCGGCGAGTGCTGCCACCGCCTCGGTCAGCCAAGGGGCACGCGGCGCGGTTTCGCGCGAGGGGATCTTACGGCGACGGGAAGCGCTCACGGCTGCAACCAATGGTCGAACACGCCGTCTTCGGCCTCGATGAGCAGGCGCACCGGGCGCGAGGCCGGTTCGGACTGCCACCATACGGTCATGGCGAAGTCGCCCTCGACGGTGCGCGCCGTGATGCGCTGCACCGGAATCTCGCCCAACCCGTCGAGTTTGAGGCGCTCCGGCTGCGGCTCGACGCGGTAGGTAGCCTGCTTGATGCGCTTGCCGGTGACCACGGCGAGTTTTCCTTCCCGCGGCCCTTTCTGCCGCAGGAATCCGAGCTGGTGCATCAAGGAAAGATAGTCCTGCTCATGGTCGGTGAGCGGCAGATCCACCGTCTTCCCTTTGCGTGTGCTCCGTACCGTGCGGGCTTTCCAATCGAAGTCGAGCATCTCGGGCGGCTTGCCGGAGCGCAGGCGCTCGTAGTGCAGCGGATGAAAACCCGTCTTCGCATCCCAGGTGCCGTTGCTCGTGCGTTTCTCGTTGACCTGGGCGACCAGCGCCACCAGACCGGTGCTCTGCAATTGCAGGGTCATGGTGTAGCGCCCGTCGTCGCTCAGCGTCCAGCTCAGATCGGCCTGTCCGATCTGTATCCCCTCCGCGCCGCTCAGCACGCGATAGACGAGCCGTTGCGACTCGGCAGCGAAAGCGGATGCCGCAGCGAACACTCCCATGAAGAAGAGAATTTTTTTCAGCATCATGCCTCCAACGGCGGCCAGACGAAGGCCGATTCCTGCGCACTGGCCGACACTCCCTGCAGCACGACGCGCCCGTCGGCCGTGAGCCGCAGGCGATCCTCGACGAACCAGCGCACCGCCTGCGGATAGATGCGGTGCTCCTGCGCGAGCACGCGCGCAGCCAGCGTCTCGGGGGTGTCGTCGGGCAGCACCGGCACTGCCGCCTGCACGACGATGGGCCCGTGATCGAGCGCCGGAGTGACGAAATGCACCGTGGCCCCGTGCACGCGGCACCCTTCCTGCAGCGCCCGCTCGTGCGTGTGTAGTCCGGGGAAGGCGGGCAGCAGCGACGGATGGATGTTCAGCATCCGCCCCTCGTAGCGGCGCACGAACGCCTCTCCCAGCACGCGCATGAACCCGGCGAGCACCACCAGATCGGGCGCGAACGCATCGATCGCCGCGGCGAGCGCCACCTCGAACGCCTCGCGCGAGGAATGGGCCTTGTGATCGACCACGGCCGTGGCGATGCCGTGGCGCCGGGCGAATTCGAGGCCGGCGGCTTCGGGACGGTTGCTGATCACCGCCGCGACGCGCGCCCCTGGAATCGCAGCGCGCACGATCGCCTCCATGTTGCTGCCGCGGCCGGAAATGAGGATCACCAGATTGCGCACACCCGCTCCTTTCACGCCGGCTTCACGATAAACTTGGATTGTAGCGTCTACCGCCAAGCCCCATGCCCCGTATCCACCTGCTGCCCGACGCCCTGATCAACCAGATCGCTGCCGGCGAAGTCGTCGAGCGCCCTGCCTCCCTCGTCAAGGAACTGGTCGAGAATGCGCTCGACGCCGGCGCCCGTGCCGTGGCGGTGACGCTCGAGCAGGGCGGCGTGCGCCGCGTCCGCGTCCAGGACGATGGCCACGGCATAGCGCGCGAGGAGCTCGCGCTCGCGGTCATGCGCCACGCCACGAGCAAGCTGCACACCGCGGAAGACCTGGAGCGCATTGCCACGATGGGTTTTCGCGGCGAAGCGCTCGCGGCGATCGCCTCCGTCTGCCGCCTGACGATCACCTCGCGCGCTCAGGGAAGCGAGCACGCCTGGCGGTTCGACGCCGTAAGCGGCGAACTCGCCCCGGCGGCTCTGGAATCCGGCACGGTGATCGACTGCGCCGACCTTTATTACAACACGCCGGCGCGGCGCAAGTTCCTCAAAAGCGAATCCACCGAATACGCCCACTGCGAAGAGGCCCTGCGCCGCGTGGCCTTGTCGCGCCCAGAAGTAGCCTTTGCGCTCAGCCACAACGCCCGCAGCGTGCTGCATCTCAAGCCAGGCACCCCCGAGGAGCGGCTCGCCGCCCTGCTGGGGGAAACGTTCATCGAACGCAGCCGGGCCGTGGAGGCCGAGGCCGGTCCGGCTCGGCTCTTCGGCCGGGTGATCGAACCGCGCCACGCCGATCAAAGTCGACCGCCGCAATACTGGTTCGTCAACGGCCGCTTCGTGCGCGATCGCATGCTGACCCAGGCACTGCGCCAGGCCTACGCCGACGTCCTGCACGGATCACGCCAGCCCGCCTTCGCCCTCTTCCTCACCATCGACCCCGCGCTCGTCGACGTCAACGTCCATCCGGCCAAGATCGAGGTGCGCTTCCGCGATTCGCAGGCGGTGTTTCGCTTCGTGCTCGACGCGGTGCGCCGGGCGCTGGCGCCGAGCCGCATCGCGCTCGAAGCGCTTGAAGAAACCGATCGGCGAGGGAGCCCCGAATCTCTCGGCACGGCGCCCCTGCCGCAACAGCCAAGCCTACCCTACTCTTCCCGGAGCGGCGCACCGGCCTCGCGCCCGGCCCCCTATCCCGCCTCGCCTCCCCGCGCCCCCGCCGGTTCGCGCCTGCACGACGCCGCCGCCGAGACTGCCTATCTCGCCTTCGCCCGCTCGGCCCTTGCCCCAACGAGGGAAGCGGACGGCACCTCGGCCGTGCGACCGGTCGCAGAAAGCACCGAAAAGGGCTCGCCGGAAATTCCCGCCCTGCCGGCTGCCACCAGCACCGACGACGCCCTCGCCCCCCCGCCGCTGGGCTACGCGCTGGCGCAACTGCACGGCATCTACCTGCTCGCGCAAAACGCCGCCGGACTCGTGCTCGTCGACATCCACGCCGCACACGAGCGTATCCTCTACGAAGGGCTCAAGGAGGCATGGGATCGCACCCCGAGCGTGCAACGCCTGCTCGTGCCGCTCGTGCTCGCGGTCGATGCCCGAGAATATGCTGCATGGGAAGAACACCGTGAAACGCTCGAACGGCTGGGGTTCGACGTCGGCGCCCTGGGCCCCGGGCAACTGGCCGTGCGCTCGGCTCCCTCGCTCCTCGCCCAAGGTGCGCTGGAACCCTTGGTACGCGCCCTGCTGCACGAACTTTCCGAGCTGCCGCAAAGCCTTGCCGTCGAATCCTTCCGTGATAAGATTTTAGCCACGATGGCCTGTCATGGAGCCGTACGGGCCCACCGCCCGCTCACGCTCCCCGAAATGAACGCGCTCCTGCGTGCCATGGAGCGCACCGAACGCAGCGACCAGTGCAATCATGGTCGCCCCACCTGGGTGCAACTGAGCCTCACCGAGCTCGACCGCCTCTTCCTGCGCGGACGCTGAACGCCCGCAGCTCTTCTGGCCGCTCAGCCCCACCCCCAGCGGTAGAGCGCATAGGCAAGGAGCAGTGCCGCCACGCTCGCCCAGCCGAGCCGGTCGATGATGCGGTGCAGCCTCGCCTCCATGCGCTCGCCGCCCCAGCGCATCAGCGCCGCCACGAGAAAAAAGCGCGCGCCGCGCCCCACGAGCGAGGCGAGCGTAAACGGCAGCAGCGCCATCTGCGCCACCCCGGCGGCGATGGTAAAGACCTTGTACGGGATCGGCGAGAAGCCGGCGATGAACACCGCCCACGCTCCCCAGGCGTCGAACCATGCCCTTGCCTGCAGATAAGGCTCCCAGTACGAAGAACCCTCCAGCCAGGGCCGGATCCCCGCGAACGCGAAATAGCCGATGGCGTAGCCGAAAAGCCCTCCCAACACCGAAGCCACGGTGGTGAGCAAGGCCAAAGCCCAGGCGCGGCGCGGCGCGGCCATGGCCATCGGCGCGAGCATCACATCCGGCGGCACCGGAAAAAACGAGGATTCGGCAAACGACAGCAGCGCCAGATACCACGGCGCGTGTGGATGGCGCGACCAGCGCATGGTGCGCGCGAACAGCGAAGAAAAGATCTTCATCGACGAAAATGGCCTGGCGGGATGAGAATCGGCCGGATTCTATGCTATAGAAAAGAAAATGCACATACCGCCACCCCCAAAGGGCGAGGTCACCAACCGTCCCCTTATCCCCTGGCTGCTCGGCCCTACCGCCGGCGGCAAGACGGCGCTCGCGCTCAGGCTCGCCGAGCGTTTTCCGCTGGAGATCGTCAGCGTCGACTCGGCGCTGGTCTATCGCGGCATGGACATCGGTACCGCCAAGCCCACAGCCCAGGAACGGGCGCGCGTGCCGCACCATCTCATCGATCTCGTCGAACCGGAAGAAGCCTACGGCGCGGCGCGTTTCCTTGCCGATGCGCTCGCCGCCATCGAGGAAATCCTCGCGCGCGGGCGGCTGCCGCTGCTCGCGGGCGGCACCATGCTCTACTTCAAGGCGCTAAGGGAGGGCCTCTCCGACCTTCCTCCAGCCGATCCGCGCCTGCGCGCCGAGCTCGACGCACGCGCGGCACGCGAGGGCTGGCCGGTGCTACACGCCGAACTCGCCCGCCTCGACCCGCAGGCTGCTGCCCGGCTCGCTCCCACCGACGCGCAGCGCATCCAGCGCGCACTCGAGATCGTCCTTCTCACGGGCGAACCGCTCGCTGCACGCTACGCCCGCCGCACCCCTGCCGCCCACGGTTACCGCTGGCTGCCGCTCGCGCTCGTGCCGACGGATCGCGCACGGCTGCACGAGCGCATCGCCGAGCGCTTCCGCGCAATGCTGCAAGCAGGATTCATCGAGGAAGTGATGCGGCTACGGCAGCGCCCGAACCTCACCCTTTCCCACCCTTCCATGCGCGCCGTGGGCTATCGCCAGGTCTGGCACTACCTCGAAGGCACGATCAGGCGCGAAGCCATGATCGACGCCGGGATCGCCGCCACGCGGCAACTGGCCAAACGCCAGCTCACGTGGCTGCGCCAGTTCGGCGAAACCTGGCCCGAGCTGCGCCGCTTCGACCCCTTTGCGCCGGACACGCCGCAGCGCTTGGCTGCGGCGCTGGAGGAGGCGTTTTAGGCTGGCGAGCCCACGATGCGCGCCTGCGGCTCATCCCCTACCCGCGGCACCACCTCGCCGATGCGATAGACCGTCTCGCCCTGCGCCCGCAGCAGTCCTTCTGCCGCCCCGGCCTTCTCGGGCGCGACCACGAGCACCATGCCAATGCCGCAGTTGAAGACGCGCGTCATCTCGGCCTCGGCCACCTCGCCCTGCTCCTGCAGCCAGCGAAAGAGCGCCGGCCGGGGCCAACTGCCCAGATCGATGTGCGCGGCGAGCGGTTCTGGCAGGATACGCGGCACGTTCTCCCTGAGCCCACCGCCGGTGATGTGCGCAAGCCCCTTGACGGCCTCGGGCAGCTCGCGCAACAGCGCCAGGATACTGCGCACGTAGATACGGGTGGGTTTCATCAGCGCCTCACGCAGCGGCTTGCCGTCGAGCACGAGTTCGGCATCGCGCGCCGCATCCACCCCATGGCCCGCCTTGGCGAGCACGCGGCGGACGAGGGAATAGCCGTTCGAATGCGCCCCGCTGGACGCGAGCCCCAAGAGCACGTCGCCGGCGGCGATGCGCGAACCGTCGAGGATGGCTTCGCGCTCCACGGCCCCGACCGCGAACCCGGCCAAGTCGTATTCGCCTTCCGGATACATGTCGGGCATCTCGGCCGTCTCGCCGCCAATCAGCGCACAGCCGGCGAGTTCGCAGCCGCGCGCGATTCCGCCCACTACCCGCGCCGCCACCTCGACGTCGAGCTTGCCGCAGGCGAAATAATCGAGAAAAAAGAGTGGCTCGGCGCCTTGCACGAGGATGTCGTTCACACTCATCGCCACCAGATCCTGCCCCACCCCGTCGTGCATCCCCCATGCAAAGGCGAGTTTGAGCTTGGTACCCACCCCATCGGTGCCGGAGACGAGCACCGGATCGCGATAGCGCCCACCCAGCGCGAAGAGCGCGCCGAAGCCGCCGATGCCAGCGAGCACTTCCGGGCGCATGGTGCGCGCCGCCAAGGGTTTGATGCGTTCGACCAGGGCATCGCCCGCGTCGATATCCACTCCGGCATCCCGATACGTCAGTCCCGTCACAGCGACTCCTCTTGCTCAGCTTCCGGTTCCCCGGCGATAATTGGCACCTATATATCACAAGGCGGTCGTTCCGACCGAACCCTCGCACATGGCGCACGACGCAAAATTGTACGATACCGCATGAACGGCGCACCCTCCTCCCGCGCAGAATTTTGGCTGTGGGGCGGATGTGCGGCGCTCTTCGCGCTGCTCTTCTACTCCCTGCTGCCGGTGCTCACGCCGTTCATCGTCGGCGCGGTGCTCGCCTACATCTGCGGCCCCATCACCGACCGGCTCTCCGCCCTGGGCCTGCCGCGATCCTTGGCGGCCTGGCTCACCATCATGGCCGTCGGGCTGGTGCTGGTGACCCTCGTCCTGCTCGTGCTGCCCATTTTCTGGCGCCAGATCGCCGTCTTCATCCAGCAGCTGCCCGACCTGCTGGGCCGGCTCGACACGCTCTTGCAGGACCTGGGGCGGCGCATCGGGGTCGACATCGATCGCATCGACCCGGAGTTCGTGCGCGACTGGCTCAAGGAACACTGGGCGAGCGCCCAGAGCTGGCTGCTGGTGCTGCTGGGCAAGCTCAAGAGCGGCGGCGCCGTGCTCGTGGGAACGCTCATCGACCTCGCCCTCATCCCGCTGGTGATGTTCTATCTGCTGGTGGAATCGCCGCGCCTGCGCCGCGCGTTGTTGCGCCTGCTGCCGCGCGACTGCCAGCAGCCGGTGGCAAGGAAGATGCGCGGCATCGACCAGGTGCTGGCCGAATTCCTGCGCGGGCAGCTGTCGGTGATGATCGCGCTCGCTTTTTACTACAGCATCAGCCTGAGTCTGGCGGGGCTCAATTTCGCCCTGCCGATCGGCGTCATCACGGGACTCGTCGCCTTCATTCCCTACGTGGGCTACGGCACGGGAGTGGTCCTGGCCACCTTGGCCACCCTGCTGCAAGGGCCGGAGCTCGGGCTCGTGCTGCCCGTGGTCATCATCTTCGCCCTCGGTCAGGCCCTCGAGACCTATGTGCTCACCCCCTATCTGGTGGGCGAGCGCATCGGGCTGCATCCCTTGGCGGTGATCTTCGTGCTCATGGCCTTCGCCCACTGGTTCGGCTTCGTCGGTATGCTGATCGCGCTGCCCACCGGCGCGGTGCTGCTCGTGGTGTTGCGCGATCTTCTCGCGGCATGGAAGCGCAGCACCCTCTACCGTGGACGTCGGGGGAAAGGCCCTTGAGCACCCAGCTCGTGTTCGATTTCTTCGACGACACCGTGCCGACCTTCGAGCGCACGGTCATCGGGCACAACGCGGAGCTGGTAGCGGCGCTGCAGTGCCTGGTGCAGACGCGAGACGGCAATCCCCTGCCCGCCGCCCATCTCTACCTCTGGGGCGACTCAGGCAGCGGTCGCACGCACCTTCTGATCGCCACCGCCGAGTTCGCCCAACGCCACGCTCGCCCCGTACACTACTTCGCCGCAGAGCATTTCGCCGGCGAAGCGCTGCCGGAGACGCCTGAGGCGATCCTTCTCCTCGACGACGTGCAGCGCGCCCCCCCTGGGCTGCAACATGCGCTCTTCAACGCCTACAATCGCGCACGCGAACTCAAGCAACGGCTGGTGGTGAGCGGTGACGCCCCGCCGCTGCGACTGGCGCTGCGCGAGGATCTGCGCACCCGCATCGGCCAGAGCCTGGTGTTCCACGTCGAGCCACTCGACGATGCGCAGCGGCTCGGCTTCCTGCAGCAGTGGGCCCAGGCACGCGGCATGCGGCTGGAACGCGACGTAGCCACCTACGTGCTGCACCGCATCGAACGCGACCCGCGGCGCCTGGCCGCTTTCGTCGCCGCGCTCGACCGGCGATCGCTCGAGCGCCAGCGTCCCGTGACCGTGGCGCTCGCGCGCGAGGTGCTCGCCGAGCTGGAGGCGGAACCGCTTCGGGATGAATCTGGTCTATCAAACAAGGAATGATGGTGAACCTCTCGCTCTTCGATCTGGACAACACCCTGCTTGCCGGCGACTCGGATTTCGAGTGGGCGCAGTTCCTGATCCGCAAAGGACTGGTCGACGCCGAGCTCTATGAAGCAAAGAACGCCGAGTTCTACGCCCAGTATCAGGCCGGCACGCTCGACATCCACGCTTTCCTCGATTTCCAGCTCGCCCCGCTCGCGCGCCACGAGCGCCGCACACTGGAGGCGCTGCACGCCGAATTCATGCGGGAAGTCATCGAACCCATGATGACGCCGGCGGCCAAAGCCTTGGTACGCGAGCATCTGGCCGCGGGCGACGTGGCGGCGATCGTCACCGCCACCAACGCCTTCGTCACCGGACCGATCGCGCGCGCCTTCGGCATCTGCCACCTCATCGCCACCATCCCCGAGCAGCAAGACGGACGGTTTACCGGCCGCTGCCGCGGCACGCCGGCCTTCCAGGCGGGCAAGATCGCGCGCGTCGAATCCTGGCTCGAATCGCTGGGCCTATGGTGGACGAGCTTTTCCCGCACCACCTTCTACAGCGACTCGCACAACGACCTTCCCTTGCTCGAACGCGTCGACGAGCCCGTCGCAGTCGATCCGGACGAGCGGCTGCGCATGCACGCCCTTACCCACGGCTGGCGCATCTTGTCGCTGCGCGAAGCCTCGCCCGCGACGTGCTGAGAAACCCATGATCCGCAAACTCATCAAAAAAGTCATCGCCAAAGTCACCAAACCGAGCGCTTCGGTGCCGGCCGTCTTGCCGGCCGCGCGCTACGGCATCACGCCCGAGCACATTTCTCCCGGCGCCCGCCTCGTGTGCGAGACGCTGCAGCGCCACGGCCATCAGGCGTACGTGGTGGGTGGCGCGGTGCGTGACCTGCTCTTGTCGCGCACGCCCAAAGACTTCGACGTCGCCACCGACGCCCATCCCGAGCAGGTGCGTGCCCTTTTTCGCCGCGCCCATATCATCGGACGCCGCTTCAAGATCGTGCACGTCTATCACGGCAAGGAAACGGTGGAAGTCACCACTTTCCGCGGCCTGGTCGATCCCGAGCGCGCCCCCGTGGATGCACACGGCAGGCTGCTCGACGACAACGTCTTCGGCACGCACGCCGAAGACGCCCAGCGGCGCGACTTCACCATCAACGCCCTCTACTACGATCCGGTGGCCGGCGTGCTGCACGACTTCCATCACGGCGTGGGCGACATCGAGGCGCGTACCCTGCGCGTGATCGGCGACCCGGAGCAGCGCTACCGCGAAGATCCGGTGCGCATGCTGCGTGCCGTACGGCTCGCCGCCAAGCTCGACCTCCTGATCGACCCGGCGGCCCGCGCCCCCATCCGGCGGCTCGCGCCGCTCCTGGAGAACGTTCCGCCGGCGCGGCTCTTCGACGAGATCGTGAAGATCCTCACCTCGGGTTACGCACTCGCCTGCCTCGAGCGGCTGCGCGAGGAGGGCTTGCACGGAGGTTTGCTGCCGGTGCTCGATCTCGTCTTCGCGCATCCGAGCGGCGAGCGCTTCGTGCGCCTTGCCCTGGAAGACAGCGACCGACGCATCCGCGAGGGCAAGAGCGCCTCGCCCGCCTTCAGCTTCGCCGCCTTGCTGTGGCCGCGCGTGCTCGACGAATGGCGCCGGCGTCAGGCCCAGGGCGAACCGGTCTTCCCGGCGCTGGAAGCCGCAATGGACACCGTACTGGAGACGCAGGCCGAGTCGCTCGCGATCACGCGCAAGCTCGCCGGCGACATCCGTGAGCTGTGGATGATGCAACCGCGCTTCGAGCGGCGTGCCGGTAAGGCCCCCTACCGCCTCGTCGAGCAGCCGCGCTACCGTGCCGGTTGGGATTTTCTCTCGCTGCGTGCCAAGGCAGGGGAAGTGCCGGAAGAATTGCCGCGCTGGTGGCAGCGCTTCGCCCACGGCGACGAGGCCGAACGCGCGGCGCTGCTGCGCGAAGCGCGAAGTGCCGGTGAACCGCCGGCCAAACGCAAGCGCCGCCGCCGTCCGCGCAAGGCAAACGCGGTCGAACCCGGGACGATCGCAGTCACTCCCACGCCGGACGCGCCATGACCCCCGTGCTTGCCTACGTCGCGCTCGGAGCCAATCTCGGCGAAGCCGAAACCACGGTACGGGCGGCGATCGCCGCCCTGGGGCGATTGCCCGGCACGCAGCTCGTTGCCGCCTCCTCGCTCTACCGCACCGCGCCGCTCGAAGTCCCCGAGCCGCAGCCGGACTACATCAACGCCGTAGCGCGCCTGGCTACGACGCTGACGCCGCATGCCTTGCTCGACGAACTCCTCGCGCTGGAAGCGCGCTTCGGCCGCGTCCGTCCCTACCGCTGGGCGCCGCGTGCGCTCGATCTCGACCTGCTGCTCTATGGCGACGTCGTACTCGACACCCCCCGCCTCACCCTGCCCCATCCGCGGCTGCATCGGCGCGCCTTCGTGCTCGAACCGCTGCTCGAACTCGATTCCTTCCTGGAAGCCCCTGGCCTGGGGCCGCTGTCGGCCTGGCGTGCGCGGCTGAGCGACCAGGACGTCGAACGCCTCCTGCCCCATCCCGCATGAACGCGCTCTCCCACCCCCCTCTCTGGCTGCAAACGGCGCTGCTGCTTTCCGCTTCCAACCTCTTCATGACTTTTGCCTGGTACGGCCATCTCAAGCATCTGGCCGACCGGCCGTGGTGGTTCGCCGCGCTCGCCTCCTGGGGCATCGCCTTTTTCGAGTACCTGCTGCAGGTGCCGGCCAACCGCATCGGCGCCCAGGCGCTCGCCCTGCCGCAGCTGAAGCTGATGCAGGAAGTCATCACGCTCGCCGTCTTCGTGCCGTTTGCCGTCTTCTACATGAAGCAACCGCTCAAGCTCGACTATCTCTGGGCCGCGTGCTGTCTGCTCGGCGCCGTCTATTTCACCTTCCGGACGACCTGACCATGCTCGACAAGGCCCGCTATCTCGTCATCGAAGGCCCGATCGGCTGCGGCAAGACTCGGCTCGCGCAGAAACTGGCCGAGGCGCTCACCCTGCAGCCAGCGCTGGAAGCGCCCGAGCGCAACCCCTTCATCGCCCGCTTCTATCAACACCGCGAACGGTGGGCGCTGCCCTTGCAGCTCGACTTCCTCTTCCAGCGCCTCGAAGCGCTCTCGAGCGTGAGCCAGATGCTCGCCGCCGGGCAGCGCGTGGTGAGCGACTTCATGCTGCAGAAAGACACTCTCTTCGCCGAGCTCAACCTCGAGGCGGACGAATACGCCCTCTACCGGCGGATCCAGGAGCGGATCGTCCCGGCAAACCTCCCCAAGCCCGACCTCGTCGTCTACCTGCAGGCGCGCCCCGAGACGTTGGCCGAACGCGTCGAGCGCCGCGCCTGGGCGGCCGAGCGCGGCATCTCGCTCGATTACCTCACCGACGTCTGCGCCGCCTACGCCCGCTTCTTCTATGAGTACGACGCCTCCCCCCTCTTCATCCTGGACGCGGAGGTACTCGATCCCATCCACGAATCGGGCGACTTCGCCCTTGTGCTCGAACGCCTGCGCGAGATGCGCAGCCACCGCGAGTATTTCGGCTACGCCTGAGCGGCGCGGGTTGTGCGCCGCGGCGAAATGCGCCACAATCGCCCGCACCATCGCTGCACGGAGGAAGTCATGAGCGCCCAACCCTTGGACGACAAGCCCGTCACGCTCACGCGGCTCGCCGAGATGCGCGCCGCCGGCGAGAAGATCGCCATGCTCACCTGCTACGACGCGAGTTTCGCCACGCTCTTGGAGCGCGCCGGCGTCGACGTCCTGCTCGTGGGCGATTCGCTCGGTAACGTCGTACAGGGACAAAAGAGCACCCTGCCGGTGACGATGGCCCACATGGTCTATCACACCGAATGCGTGGCCCGCGGAGCCCGGCGCGCCTTCGTCGTCACCGACCTGCCGTTTGCCTCCTACCAGGAAAGCCCGCAGCAGGCGCTACGCAACGCCGCTGCCCTCATGGCTGCCGGGGCGCAGATGGTCAAGCTCGAAGGCGGGCAGGTGATGGCCGAGACGGTGCGATTCCTCGTCGAACGCGGCATTCCGGTGTGCGGGCATATCGGCCTCACGCCGCAGGCGGTGCACCAGCTCGGCGGCTATCGCGTGCAGGGGCGCAGCGAGGAAGACGCACGCCGCCTCCTCGAAGACGCCCTGGCGCTGGAAGAAGCCGGAGCGACACTCCTCGTCATCGAGATGGCCCCGCGTACCCTGGGTGCCGAGATCAGCGCCAAACTTTCGCGCACGGCCACCATCGGCATCGGCGCCGGGCCTGAGTGCCACGGCCAGGTCTTGGTACTGCACGACATGCTGGGCATCTACCCCGGGCGCAAGGCGCGCTTCGTCAAGAATTTTCTCACCGGCCGCGATTCGGTCGAGGAAGCGGTGCGCGCCTACGTGCGCGAAGTGAAGGAAGGGACGTTTCCCGCCCCGGAACACTGCTACTAGAGGCTTTAGAGGCTTGCCATGACCACGATTGCACCGCTCACGACCGTGGCCGAAGTCCGCGCCCTGCGGCCCTCCCTGGGACGCGTGGTGCTGGTGCCGACCATGGGCTGCCTGCACGAAGGGCACCTCGCCCTCGTGCGCCAGGCCAAGACGCTCGCCGACACGGTGGTGGTGAGCATCTTCGTGAACCGCCTGCAATTCGGCCCGAACGAGGATTTCGAGCGCTACCCGCGCACCCTGCCGCGCGACCTGGAGCTGCTCGCCGCCGAAGGCGTGCGCCACGCCTTCGCCCCCAGCGAAACGGAAATGTACCCCGAACCGCAAACCTACACCGTGGCGCCTCCGCCCGAGCACACCGACATCCTCGAAGGCGCCGTGCGTCCCGGGCATTTCCGCGGTGTGGCCACCGTGGTCACCAAGCTCTTCGGCATCGTGCAGCCCGAAGTCGCTCTCTTCGGCAAGAAGGACTACCAGCAGCTCATGGTGCTGCGCAACCTGGTGCGCCAGCTCGCCCTGCCGGTGACGATCGTCGCCGGCGAGACGATGCGCGCCCCCGACGGCCTTGCACTCTCCTCGCGCAACACCTATCTCTCAGAAGCCGAGCGTGCCGAAGCCCCGCGCCTCTACCGCGTGCTCACGCGCATCGCCCAGGCCGTGCGCGCCGGGGCCACCGACCATGCTCGGCTGGAAACGGAGGCGATGGCCGAACTTGCCGCCCACGGCTGGCAGCCGGACTACGTCACGGTACGCCGCCGCGCCGACCTGCAGCCGCCCGCACCGGGCGAGCAGGAACTCGTCGTGCTCGGCGCCGCGCGCCTGGGCAGCACGCGGCTCATCGACAACCTCGAGATCTGACGGGAACCGACATCAGCGCGGCGTGTAGCGCAACCCCACGAAAGCGCTCAGTCCCGGTGTGTTGTAGCCGCGCACGCTCTCGTAGTCCTTGTCGAAGAGGTTGTCGATGCGCGCCTCCAGCTTCAAATCCGGCGCGAAACGATAGCTCGCCACGAGGTTGAAGAGGCTATAGGCGCCGAGCTCGCCGCCGCCGGCCGTCGCGGCTTCCGGACGCCGCCCCATCCCCACCCATTCGAGGCCGGCGTCCCACGCGCCCCATTGGCGCCACAGCGACGCGGTGGCGCTGTGCCGCGCCCGGCGCGCGAGCGCTTTGTCGGTGGTCTCGTCGATCGCCTGCAACCAGTCGTAGCTCGTGCGCCACTGCCAGGCACCCGCAGCCCCCTCCCAGGCGAGCGTCACCCCCTCGAAGTGCGCTTTGCCGACGTTGATGTAGCGTCCGCCCCAGGTGTCGGTCGGCACCCAGTCGATCAGATTTCTCACCCGGTTGTAATAATAGGTGAGCGAGGCGGATTGCTGGCCGCGCTCCCAGACGAGCGCGACTTCGCGGTTGCGCCCTTTTTCCGGCTCCAGCTGCGGATTGCCGGAATAAGGGTCGAAGAGCTGGTAGAGCGAAGGCGCCTTGAAGGACGTCCCCAGACTCGCGTGCGCTCGCCATTCGCGGGCGATCTGATAGCCGTAGGCGAGCGCGTAGGTATCCTCGCCACCAAAAGTCGAATGCTGGTCATGCCGCGCGCTCAGCTGCCAGCGGTGCGGCCCGAGGTTGGCGCTCCAGGCGGCCACGGCCGAGTTGATGGCGATGGATTCCTCGCTCGAGGACTCGTCCCCTAACGGCGCGTTCTGCTCGAAGCGCTCCAGCGCGAGCATCGCCCGCCCCAGCGGCAGGGCCACGTCGTTCTGCCAGCTGTATTCGTCGTTCTCGGTGCGCATCCGGCTGGGCCAGGAGGAGACGTATTTGTGCCAATCCAGAGCGTGCCCGATGCGCAAGGTGCTCGTCCAAGCGTCGGTGAGGGCGTTGCGCGTATAGACCTGCCACTGCTGCGTGCGAAACTCCTCGTAGTCGTTGAACTGGCTCGTCGGCGGGATTTCGTCGTAGTGGGCCCGACCCTGGTTTTGTCGCAGCACGAAGCCCATCTCGTGGCCGGCGAGCGGCGTGAGCACGAGCGAGGCGGTACCGCCGCGGTTGCGGTAGGCATCGTCGTCCGCGTCCTGCCCCGAGGCATTTTTCATGGCGGAGAAGCCACCGCTATAGCTCTGCTGGAAGTCCGCCCGCAGCCGGACGAGCTCGTTGCCCACCGACAGCCCGGCGCTGCCCTGCGCCGTGTCGTACGAGCCATAGCCCGCGAAGGCATCGACCGAGAGGCCGGGCGCACCGCGCCGGGTGAAGATCTGGATCACGCCGCCGATGGCATCCGCCCCGTACAAGGTCGAAGCCGGTCCGCGCAGGATCTCGATGCGATCGACATCGGCCAGCGACAGGAAACGCAGGGGCGAACCGGCCAGGTCGAGCGAGTTGATCGGGACGCCATCGACCAGCACCTTGGTCTGGTCGGGACGCGTCCCGCGCACGAAGAGGCTGGCCGACGTCCCAGGCCCCCCGTTGCGCGTCATCTGGATGCCGGGCTGACGGGCGAGCAGGTCGACCACGGTCTCGCCCCCCGCGCGCTCGATCTCCTCGCGCTCGATCACCGTGACGTCGGCAAGGATCTCGGAGACCCGCGTCTGCTGCCGCGTGGCCGTGACCACCACCGGCTCCAGCGCCTCCTGGGCCTCGACTCCAAAAGAAAAAGACGACAAAAGCAGGCTCGGCGGCAGCGCGGCCGCCAAAGATTTGACGAAGCGATTCACATGATTCCCCTCGGCCGGCCACCCCGCCGGCCCGAATGGAAAGCCCACCGCAGGCGAGCATCTCGCCTGCGCCCTGAGTTTCTGGCCGGTCTCCGGGCTTGCGAGATTTGACGCGCCGCCTTCCCGGGCCCAAAGAGCCCAGTGGCGTTTCGGCGCGCCCGCACTCGCCTACCGTTGCGGGGGCAGCAGCGGCTTTGCCGGAAGCACTCCGGCGCACCGCTTTCCCGTTTCACCGCGCCGGGAGAACCCCGGCCACGGCACCAGAAACGTGAGGGCGAATTCTACCTCAAGGCGCCCCGACCTCGCCGTCGGCCATGCGATCGAGGATCTCGCGCACCTCGGTCGAACGGACCTGGCGGCGGGTCGCCTCCAGCACGGGCGCGAAGGACGCACGATAGGGTTCGGCCCAACGCCGCCAGCGCTCCAGCGTCCGGGCCAGGCGCGATCCCACGATGGGGTTGGTCGCATCGAACCGCAGCACCGCCTCCTGCCAAAAGGCCCAGGCCGGCTCGCCGGCGGCGCAGGCTTCGGCAAGGTTGTTGGCGAAGAAATTGAGTACCAGGGCATACACCTTGTTCGGGTTGGTCCAGCGAAACGCCCGATGCTCGGTCAGACGCCGCACGCGCGCAAGCACCACCCCCGGGGCAGCGTGCCACGACCAGCGCATCGCCTGGCGGGCGAACCATTTGTCGAGCACCAGCTCGTCGTCGGCGTAGCGCGCCTCGAAGGCGGAGAGCAGCGCCTTGCCCACCGACTCGTCGGGATGCGCGAGCGCGGCATCGAGCGCCGCCAGCCGCTCGGTGAGGTTGTCGGCGGCGGCAAACGTGCGCGAGCAGCGTTCGTCCTCACCCAGCAGCGCCTCCATGCGCCAGGAAAACGCGGCGAGCGCACGCCGGCCGGCCTCCAGCGGATCGTAGCGGTAGGGGCGAGCGGCTCCGGAATCCCGCCAGCGGGGCCACAGCTCGGCTCCAGCCCGGGCGAGCGCGAGCGAGGCGCGCACGAGGGCGGCACGCAGGCGCACCGGGTCGGCCGGCGTCATCGCCTCCAGCAACCAGCGCTCGCTGGGAAGCGCCGCGGCCTTGACGCGGAACATCGCATCGAGCGACTCGTCGGCGAGGAGCTGCCTCCAGGACGCGACGAACCCCTCGTCCAGCGTCTCGGCTTCACCCCGCGCCAGCCGCAGCACCTGGCGCTGCGCCCAGCTCTGCGCCGCATCCCAGCGGTTGAAGGCGTCCGAATCGTAGGCCATGCGGTGGCGCAGCGCCTCGTCCGGCTCATCGAGCATCAGCCGCACCGGTGCCGAAAACCCGCGCAGCAGCGAAGGCACCGGCTTCGGCCCTGGCGGCAGACCGACGAATTCGAGCGCGAGCGTCTCCCCCGTCAGGGTGAAGAGGCGGGTCCTCGCCCCCACCGCGGTGTCGCGCGGCGCGATCGGCCGCATCCCTCCGGCTGGCGGCGCCTCGGGTTCGGGCACGGCATCGCGCTCGTCGGCGAGCACGAGCGGCAGGTCGCGCCCGTCGGCACCGAGCAGCCCCAGGCGGATGGGCAGCACCACCGGCCCTTTCTCCGGCTGTCCCGGCGTAGGCGGAGTGAATTGCCTCAGGCGCAGCCCGTAGCGCCCCGCTTGGCCGTCCCAGTCTTCCTCCACCACCAGCCGCGGCGTGCCCGCCTGTTCGTACCAGCGCAGGAACGGCGTCAGATCCACGCCGTTCGCCTCGGCCATGGCCGCGACGAAATCCTCGCAGGTCACCGCCCGACCGTCGTAGCGCTCGAAGTAACGGTCCATCCCGGCGCGAAAGCCTTTTTCTCCCAGCAAGGTGTGCAGCAGCCGGATCACCTCGGCGCCCTTTTCATACACGGTGGCGGTGTAGAAATTGTCGATCGCCCGGTACGCCTGCGGGCGGATGGGATGCGCCATCGGCCCGTCGTCCTCGGGGAACTGCGCCGTGCGCAGCGTCTGCACGTCCTCGATGCGTTTCACCGCCCGGGCCGACGCCGCCCGTTCGGGCCCAGCCGCCTCGGCCAGCTGGTCGGCGCTGAATTCCTGCTCGCGGAACACCGTGAGCCCTTCTTTCAAAGTGAGCTGGAACCAGTCGCGGCAGGTGATGCGGTTGCCCGTCCAGTTGTGGAAGTACTCATGCCCCACCACGGCCTGCACCGCGGCATAGTCCGCATCGGTGGCCGTCTCGGGGCTCGCCAGCACGTACTTCGTGTTGAAGATGTTGAGCCCCTTGTTCTCCATCGCCCCCATGTTGAAATCCGACACCGCCACGATCATGTAGCGGTCCAGATCGAGCACGCGGCCAAAGCGGCGTTCGTCCCAGCGCAGCGCCGCCTGGAGCGACTCCAGCGCCCAATCCGCCCGCGGCAAGTGTTCGGCCTTGACCCACACCTGCAGCAAGGCCCGGCGCCCGTCGGCCAGCGCCACTTCCCGCTCGAGCGCCTGCAGGTCGGCCGCCACCAGCGCGAAGAGATAGCACGGCTTGGGGAAAGGATCCACCCACACCGCGCGATGCCTTCCGCCGGGCAAGCGCGCCGTCTCCTGCAGATTGCCGTTGCTGAGCAACACCGGATAGCGCGCCTCGTCCGCTTCCAGGGTCACGTGGAAACGCGCCATCACGTCGGGCCGATCGGGAAACGGTGTGATGCGGCGAAAGCCCTGCGCCTCGCACTGCGTGAAAAGCCCCGTGCCCGAGCGGTACAGCCCCGAGAGCGCCGTGTTGCGCGCCGGATGGATGCGCACCACGGTCTCTACCCACGCCTCGGGGCCGCGTGCGCCGTAGAGCCGCAGGCTGGAGGCGTCATACACGAACCCGCGTTCACCCGGTCCGGCCAGCGGCGACAGCGGCTCGCCATCGAGCGTCACCGAGACGAGCTCGAGCTCCTCGGCATCGAGTACGACCGGTTCCTCTTCGCTCACCCCTTCGCCGCGCACGCAGTGCAGCCGCGCCCGCACCTCGGTCGTTTCCTCGTCGAGCGCAAAGGAGAGCCACGCCTCGCGCACCGACCACTGCGGCGGCCGGTAATCTTCGCGTCGGATCAGGTTTTCCGTCATGGTTTGCTCCTCATCGTTTCGGTGGCAGCAGCACGACTCGCGTGCCTGCCAAGCGGTCATGCAAGAATTGCCCCTCGGCATCGACGAAGGCCCATAGCACCCCAAGCCCCGTCAACCACGAAGGCCAGCAGAGCAGGTAGCGCCACAGGCAGCGCCGCAGGCCCGGGGGCGCACCGTTGCACTCGACCAGCCGCAGGCGCCAGGTCTGCATCGCCAGCGTCGCCCCCAGGCGCCACCAGCAACCGACGAAATAGGCGCCCAACAGCATGAAAAGGTGCAGGAAAAGCCAACCGCCAGAAGCGATCCTCCCCCAGACCGTTCCAATCAGGATCCACGGCAGCATGAATCCGACCCCCACGATGCCGCCCAGGAGCAGCAGCTCGTAGAGGGCGGCGGCAAGCCGCCGTGGCAGCGGCGCGAGCACGGCCACGATCTTGCGCCCTTCGTCTTCCATTCTTCGCTCCGAAATCGTCAATGCAGATGCCACCACGCATAGAAGGCCGCACTGCTCGCCACCACGTTCAAGGCCGCCTCGGCGAACCCTCCATTGGCGAAGAGCCGAAAACCCACCCGCCGGCGCCACGGCCAGAATAGGGGGATCCCGCCGTCGGTGAGGAAATCGCCAAAAAGGTGCGAGGCGTAGCCCGCCGCGAACCCCAGGCCGATCGGCATCGACACGAAACAAAAGAGCCCTCCGCCCACCAGCGCGAGAAACGCGAGCGAATGCGTCAGCCCCCGATGCCCGGCGATGCAGCGCACCAGCCACGACACGAGCGGCATCGCCCGCCCCATGCGCGAATGCGGGTGATCCACGTCAGGGAAGAGCCCTCCGACCACCGCCGCCGCCATCCACAGCATGAACTCGTTCGCCCCGCCCACCGGCAGCCGCCCCACCCCTGGCAGCGGCACCACCTGCACTGCCGCCCACGAGGCGCTGCCGGCCAACACGGCCCAGAGCAAATGCGATTTGTACGTCATTGCAGGATGATCATCGTTACGTTCGGTTTTCGCGCCGGCGCTGACGCGGCGCCCTTCCCCCTCCCTCATCGGGCGCAGACTGTACCATTTCCGGCGCCGCTACTGCGCCCTCTCCTCCACTGCCCCCTCGCAAAAGCCCACCAGCGTCCCCGGCGGAATCGGCGTCCAGGTTTCGTTGTCGGTGAGCGGCGTGGTGGCGATCACCGCCACGCGGTCCTGCGGCGTGGTCACCTCGCTGAAGTCCATCGTCAGGTCTTCGTCGCACAGATGCGCCGCGGCAAAGGGCGCCTGGCGCACCCGGTAGCACAGGCGGGTCGAAGCGTGCGCATAGAGCCGCTCGCCGTTGGAGAGCAGGAAGTTGAATTCCCCGTGCGCGGCAATCTCCCGCACCGTCTCGCGCAGCGTGGCGAAGAGCGCTGCCGGCGTCGGCGGCCCATCGGGGAAACGCCGCGCCAAGGTATCGAGCAGGTGGCAAAAAGCCCGCTCCGAATCGGTATCCCCCACGGGCAGGAAACGTCCGCTCAAACGAGGCGCGTAGTCGAGAAGGTTGCCGTTGTGCGCGAACACCCAGTAGCGGCCCCACAGCTCGCGCACGAAAGGGTGCGTGTTCTCCAGCCGCACCACCCCTTGCGTGGCCTTGCGGATGTGGGCGATCACGTTGAGCGAACGGATGGGGTAGTGGCGCACGAGCTCGGCGATCGGCGAATCGGCGCTCGGCTGCGGATCGAGGAAGACGCGCACGCCACGCCCCTCGAAGAAGGCGATCCCCCAGCCGTCGCGGTGGTGGTCGGTGCGCCCGCCCCGTGCGCGGAAGCCGGTGAAGGAAAAGCAGATGTCGGTGGGAACGTTGCAGTTCATGCCGAGCAGCTGGCACATGGACAGACCTCGCAAGCACGAATCATGGGTTCGACGAGCGATAGTCTAACGCAGACGAAACCTTGCTTGACCGTGCGCACTCCCATCGTTATAATTTCATGTTCTCTCATACCCTTTTTCGGAGCAGCGCCATGTACGCGGTCATAAAAACCGGCGGCAAGCAGTATCGCGTCACCGTCGGCGAAAAGATCAAAGTAGAACAGATACCTGCTGAAGTGGGCGCCGAAATTTCCCTGGACCAGGTCCTGATGGCCGGTGAAGGTGATTCGGTGAAAATCGGCACGCCCGTGCTCGAAGGCGCGCGCGTGAAGGCCACGGTCGTCGCCCACGGCCGGCACCCCAAAGTGCGCATCTTCAAGATGCGCCGCCGCAAGCACTACCAGAAACACCAAGGCCACCGGCAAAACTACACCGAATTGCACATCCAGGCGATCGAAGCCTGATCCCCTTGCGCGAGGACAACCACCATGGCACACAAAAAAGCGGGCGGCAGTTCCCGTAACGGCCGCGACTCCGAATCGAAACGGCTCGGCGTGAAGCGCTACGGCGGCCAATTCGTGATCGCCGGCAACATCATCGTGCGGCAGCGCGGCACCCAGTTCCACGCCGGCGACAACGTCGGCGTCGGGCGCGACTACACGCTCTTCGCCCTGAAAGACGGCATCGTCGAATTCACCGTCAAAGGGCCGAAGCAGCGCCGCTACGTCACCATCCGGCCGCTCGAAGCCTGATTCACCGCGCCGCTCCTGCGGCCTGAGGAAAGCCTCGTCCGGCGTACCGGGTGAGGCTTTCCCTCTTTGGAAGACCCATGAAATTCATCGACGAAGTCCGCATCGAAGTCATTGCCGGCAAAGGGGGCGACGGCTGTGCCTCGTTCCGCCGGGAGAAATTCATCCCCAAGGGCGGGCCCGACGGCGGTGACGGCGGACGCGGCGGCAGCATCTGGTTCGAGGCCGACGAAAACCTCAATACCCTCATCGACTACCGCTACACCCGCCTCTTCCGTGCCCAACGCGGAGAAAACGGCCGCGGCAGCGACTGCTACGGCGCCTCCGGCGAGGACATGACGCTGCGCGTGCCGGTGGGCACCCTGATTTTCGACGACGAGACCGGCGAGCTCCTCGCCGACCTCGCCCGGCCGGGCGAGCGGGCGCTCATCGCCAAAGGCGGCCGCGGTGGGCTGGGAAACCTGCACTTCAAATCGAGCACCAACCGCGCCCCGCGCCAGCGCACGCTCGGCGAGCCGGGCGAACACCGCCTGCTGCGCCTCGAACTGCGCGTGCTCGCCGACGTGGGGCTCCTGGGGCTGCCCAACGCGGGCAAATCCACCTTCATCCGCGCCGTCTCCGCCGCGCGGCCCAAGGTAGCCGACTATCCGTTCACCACGCTCCACCCCAACCTCGGCGTGGTGCGCACCGACGTGAACCGCAGCTTCGTCGTCGCCGACATCCCCGGCCTGATCGAAGGGGCGAGCGAAGGCGCCGGGCTCGGTCACCGTTTCCTGCGCCACCTGCAGCGCACGCGCCTGCTGCTGCACCTCATCGACCTCGCCCCGCTCGACCCGGAGGCCGACCCGGTGCACGACGCGCACGCGCTCGTCGAAGAGCTGCGCCGCTACGACGAAGCGCTCGCGGCCAAACCCCGCTGGCTCGTGCTCAACAAGATCGACCTCATCCCTGAGGACGAGCGCGAAGCCCGCATCGCCGCGTTTCTCGACACCTACGGCCCCGCGCCGCGCCATTTCGCCATCAGTGCCGCCACCGGCGAAGGCTGCCAGGCGCTCGTCTACGCAGTGCAGGAAGCGCTCGAGGCGATGAAAGCCGAAGCGCCCGCGCCGCAGGATCCGGAAGACGTCTTGGACGACCGCGACGAGACCGAGCATGACGCATCCTGACCGCCGCGCAGCGCTCGCCACCGCCAGGCTCCTCGTGGTCAAGGTCGGCAGCGCGCTCGTCACCGCCGACGGCCGCGGCCTGGATCACGAGGCGATCCGCGGCTGGGCAGAGCAGATCGCCCGCCTCTTCGAGGAAGGGCGGCGCGTCTGCCTCGTCTCCTCGGGGGCGATCGCCGCCGGCATGCAGCGCCTGGGCTGGGCACAGCGCCCCAAAGAGACGGCCCTGCTGCAGGCGGCCGCCGCCGTCGGCCAGGCCGCACTCGTCGACGCCTACGAGCACGCTTTCCGCCCCCACGGGCGGCACACGGCCCAGATCCTCCTCACCCACGCCGATCTGGCCGATCGCACGCGCTATCTCAACGCCCGCAGCACCCTCAAGACCCTGCTCGATCTGGGCGTGGTACCCATCATCAACGAGAACGACACCATCGTCACCGACGAGATCAAGTTCGGCGACAACGACACGCTCGGCGCGCTGGTGACCAACCTCATCGATGCCGACGCCCTCTTCATCCTCACCGACCAGCAAGGGCTCTACACCGCCGACCCGCGCCTCCATCCCGAGGCCGAGCTCGTGGCCGAGGGCAACGCCGAAGACCCGCGTTACGCCGCCATGGCCGGCGGGGCCGGCTCGAGCATCGCCAAGGGCGGCATGATCACCAAGATCCGCGCCGCCGCCCGCGCCGCCAAGAGCGGAGCGCACACCGTCATCGCCTCCGGGCGCGAGCCCGAGGTGATCGTGCGCCTCGCACATGGCGAACCGCTGGGAACGCTCCTCTACGCCGAGCGCAACCGGCTCGCGGCGCGCAAGCAGTGGCTCGCCGACCACCTCAAACTCGCCGGCAGACTGTACGTCGACGCGGGGGCCGCCCGGGCGCTGCGCCAGGGCAAGAGCCTGCTGCCGGTCGGCGTCACCCGCGTGGAAGGCGAATTCGTGCGCGGCGCCGCCGTCGCCTGTCTCGACCCCGAAGGGCGGGAGATCGGCCGCGGTCTCATCAACTACAGCGCCGCCGAGGCGCGGGCCATCCTCGGCCTGCCCTCGAACCAGATCGCCGAGCGCCTCGGCCACGTGGACGAACCCGAGCTCATCCACCGCGACAACTTCGTGCGCACCGGCTGAGCGTCAGCGCCGAATCATCGCAGCCACCCCAGGATCACGCTCAGCGTCAAGGCCGAGGCCAGCGTGGTGAGCGAAATGAGCCGTGCCACGGCCGGCGCGTCGCCCCCGAGGCGGCTTGCAAGGATGTAGGCCGAACTCGCAGAAGGCAGCGCCGCAAAGAGGATCAGCATCTGGCGCGCCAAACCCTCGATCCCCCACCATTGCGCTAGCCCCCAAGCGACAAGCGGCAGCGCCAACAGCTTGATAAACACGATGAACCACGCCCCTGGCTTGACGAAGGAACGATCCAGGCGCAAGGCCGCCCCCACGCCAAGGAGCCCCATGGCCACCGCCGCGGATGACAGGCGCCCCAGCAGCGTATCGACCGGCGCGGGCAACGGCAGGCCCGCCGCGTGATAGGCGGCACCGGCCAGGGTGGCCAACACCAGGGGATTGGTGAGCAGTGCCCGCACGGTGGCCCGAACCCCTCCCCGGCTCATGGATCCCACCGCCAAGACGTTCGCCAGCGGCACCATCGAGCCGCACAGCGCCCCCATGAGGGCCGAGCCGCTCGCCCCGGCCAGTTGCCCCGCGAGCGCCATGCCGATATAGGTGTTGAAGCGATAGGCGCACTGGATCTGCGAGGCCGCCCGCACCGCATCCGGGTCGATCGCGCGGCGCAGCATCCACCCCAGGGCAAAGCCCGCAATCACCGTGACCGCCGCCGCTCCCACCAGGGCCACGGCATCCGCGCCCAAGATCGGCGCATGGACGAGCGAGCGGAAGAGCATGGCCGGAAAGAGCACGAAATACACCAGCCGCTCCACCCCGTTCCAGAATTCCGGCTGCACCATCACCCGGCGTGCGAGCAGCGCCCCCAGCACGATCAAGGCGAAATCCGGCAGGACCAGCGCGAATCCCTCTCCCATGTGCCCTCCTCTCCTGGTTCAGTCGCCCATTGTACGGCTTGAGGCAATGGGAAAAATCTCCTTGAAATCCCCCGCTCCCGCCCCCATAATGGATCGACGACCCCTATCTGCGGAGCAAACAGGCATGACCGAAGAAACCCGACGCACCGAACCGATCGATCAGCCTCAAACCCCCGAGGCAGCCAGTGCGAACGAAAGCACGGCCAATGCCAACGAAGAAAAAACCGACGTGATGCCCAGCCTCGAAGAGATGCTGCGCATCGCCGAGCAGAAAGCCGCCGAACACCACGATGCCTGGCTGCGGGCCAAGGCCGAGGCGGAAAACGTCCGCCGCCGCGCCCAGGAAGAAGTCGCCAAGGCGAGCAAGTTCGCCAGCGAGCGCTTCGCCGCCTCCATGCTGCCGGTGAAAGACAGCCTCGAGGCCGCCCTCGGCACACCCAACCAGACTTTGGAAACCCTGCGCCAGGGGGTGGAACTCACCCTGCGCCAGCTCGAAAACGCCTTCGAGAGCGCCAACGTGCGCCAGATCGATCCGCAGGGCGAAAAATTCGACCCCCACCTGCATCAGGCGGTGGGCATGATCGAGAGCGAGGCCGAGCCCAACACCGTCGTGCAAGTCCTGCAAAAAGGCTATCTGCTGCACGAGCGGGTACTGCGCCCGGCGCTCGTCATGGTCGCCAAGCCCAAGTCCGAACCGGAAAGCACCAAGGGCGGCGAGCAGGGCGCCTCCTCTTGAAAAACCGGCTCATCGCCGCCATCTGAACTTCAACCGAATCCAAACGAGAGGAACGCATCATGGGAAAAATCATCGGCATCGACCTCGGCACCACCAATAGCTGTGTGGCCGTGATGGAAAACGGCAAGCCGAAGGTGATCGAAAACTCCGAGGGCGCGCGCACCACCCCCTCGGTGGTCGCCTATCTCGAAGACGGCGAGATCCTGGTAGGCGCTCCGGCCAAACGCCAGGCCATCACCAACGCCGCCAACACCATCTACGCCGTCAAGCGCCTCATCGGCCGCAAGTTCGACGACCCGGAAGTGCAGAAGGACATCAAACTGATGCCCTATAAGATCGTGCGCGCCGACAATGGCGACGCCTGGGTCGAAGTGCGCGGCAAGAAGATCTCGCCGCAGCAGGTCTCGGCCGAAATCCTGCGCAAGATGAAGAAGACCGCCGAAGACTACCTCGGCGAGGAAGTGACCGAAGCCGTCATCACGGTGCCGGCCTACTTCAACGATGCCCAGCGCCAGGCCACCAAAGATGCCGGCCGCATCGCCGGGCTCGACGTCAAGCGCATCATCAACGAACCCACCGCCGCGGCGCTCGCCTACGGCATGGACAAGAAGCCGGGCGACTCCAAGATCGCCGTCTATGACCTCGGCGGTGGCACCTTCGACATCTCCATCATCGAGATCGCCGAAGTCGACGGCGAGCACCAGTTCGAAGTGCTCTCCACCAACGGCGACACCTTCCTCGGCGGCGAAGACTTCGACAACCGGCTGATGGACTACATCGTCGACGAGTTCAGGAAGGAACAGGGCGTCGACCTCAAGAAAGATCCGCTGGCCATGCAGCGGCTCAAGGAAGCGGCCGAGAAGGCCAAGATCGAGCTCTCCTCGAGCCAGCAGACCGAGGTGAACCTCCCCTACATCACGGCGGACGCAAGCGGCCCGAAACACCTCGCCATGAAGATCACCCGGGCGAAGTTCGAGGCGCTGGTCGACGACCTCATCGAGAAGACGCTCGAACCCTGCCGTATCGCCCTCAAGGATGCCGGGCTCAAGGTCTCGGACATCGACGACGTCATCCTCGTCGGCGGTCAGACCCGCATGCCCAAGGTGCAGCAGAAAGTCAAGGAATTCTTCGGCAAGGAGCCGCGGCGCGACGTCAACCCCGACGAAGCCGTCGCCATCGGTGCCGCCATTCAGGCGGGCGTGCTGCAAGGGGAAGTCAAGGACGTGCTGCTTCTGGACGTCACGCCGCTGTCGCTGGGCATCGAGACGCTCGGTGGCGTGATGACCAAGCTCATCCCCAAGAACACCACCATCCCGACCAAGGCGACGCAGATCTTCTCCACCGCCGAGGACAACCAAACGGCCGTCACCATCCGCGTCTTCCAGGGCGAGCGGGAACTCGCGCGCGACAACAAGCTGCTCGGGGAATTCAACCTCGAGGGGATTCCGCCTGCGCCGCGTGGGGTGCCGCAGATCGAGGTCACTTTCGACATCGACGCCAACGGCATCCTGCACGTGTCGGCCCGCGACAAGGCCACCGGCAAGGAGAACAAGATCACCATCAAGGCGAACTCCGGCCTCAGCGAAGAGCAGATCAAGCAGATGATCCGCGACGCCGAAGCGCACGCCGAGGAAGACCGTCGCCTGCGCGAGCTGATCGAGGCGCGCAACCAGTGCGACGCGCTCATCCACTCGGTGCGCAAGAGCCTGGAAGAGCTCGGCGACAAGGTGAAGGCCGACGACAAGGAGAAAATCGAAGCGGCCCTCAAGGAAGCCGAAGAGGCGATGAAATCCGACGACAAGGGTAAAATCGAGGCTGCGATGCGCAAGCTCGGGCAGGCGAGCGCCGAGATGTCGCAGCACCTCTACGGTAGCGGCGAAGCGGGTGGCGCGACCGGCAGCGCCGGCGCCTCGTCGAGCCAGCGCGCGGGCGACAGCGACGTGGTCGACGCCGAGTTCACCGAGGTCAAGGACGACAAGAAACACTGACCGGCCCTGCCCTGCACCCTGAAAGCCGAGCCCGCGTCGGACCCTTCCGGCCGGGCTCGGCTTCATCATGATTCCACACGGGCGAGACGATGGCACAACAAGACTATTACGCGATCCTCGAGGTGAGCCGCGAAGCGACGGCGGCCGAGATCAAGAAGGCCTACCGGCGCCTGGCGATGAAATACCACCCGGACCGCAATCCCGGCAACAAAGAGGCCGAAGAGAAATTCAAGGAAATCCAGCGCGCCTACGACGTGCTGAGCGACGAGCAAAAGCGCGCCGCCTACGACCGCTACGGGCACGCCGGCGTCGATGGCGCGGCCGCGGGCGCTGGGGCGGCCGGATTCGACGACTTCGCCGAGGCCTTTTCCGACATCTTCGGTGACCTCTTCGGCGGCGGCCGGCGCGGCCGCTCCCAGGTCTATCGTGGCGCCGATCTGCGCTACCAGCTCGAGATCACGCTCGAAGAGGCCGCCCACGGCACCACCAAGACCCTCCGCATCCCCACCACCGAGACCTGCGACACCTGCCACGGCACCGGCGCGCGCCCCGGCACGCAGCCACGGGTGTGCCCCACCTGCGGCGGCGTCGGCCAGGTGCGCATGCAGCAAGGCTTCTTCTCCATTCAGCAGACCTGCCCCGAATGCCACGGCAGCGGCAGTATCGTCGCCGATCCCTGTCCCGACTGCGGCGGCGCCGGACGCGTGCGGCGAACGCGCACGCTGGAGGTGAAGATTCCCGCCGGCATCGACACCGGCATGCGTCTGCGCCAGAGCGGCTATGGAGAAGCCGGCATCAACGGCGGCCCGCCGGGCGATCTCTACGTCGAGATCCGCATCAAGCCCCACCCCATCTTCCAGCGCGAGGGCGACGACCTGCACTGCGAGATGCCCATCTCCATCACCACCGCGGCGCTGGGCGGCGAAATCGACGTCCCCACGCTCGATGGCATCGCCAAGCTGCGCATCCCGCCGGGCACACAGACGGGCAAGGTCTTCCGCCTGCGCGGCAAAGGCATCCGCAACGTGCGCAACCAGGGCGTGGGCGACCTGCTCTGCCACGTGGTGGTAGAGACACCGGTCAATCTCACCGAGCGGCAGAAAGAACTCTTGCGCGAATTCGAGGAGATCGCCCGCGAGAATGCCGAGCGCCACAACCCGCGCAGCAAATCCTGGTTCGACCGCATGCGCGAGTTCTTCACCGGCGAGACGCAATGAGGCGCTGACAACGGACGCGGCGGCAGGCTTCGATCCCCCCTCTCCGACCGAGGGGACGCATCACCCTAGCCCTCGTCCAGACGCGCGCCGCGAATCTGCTATCCTTGCCCAGCCGTCTTCGTACAGGACCTTCCCATGCCGCAGACCGCTTCCCGCATGAACCCCTGGCGCCGCGCCCTGCTCGCGGCGCTCTTCGCCTGCACCTTCTCCCCCCTTTCCTTCGCCCAAGGAGCCCAAGCCGTGCAAGTCAAACTCGCCACCAACCGCGGTGACATCGTGCTCGAACTCGACGCCGCCAAAGCGCCCAAGACCGTCGAGAACTTTCTCGCCTACGTCGAGAGCGGCCACTACGACGGCACCATCTTTCATCGCGTCATCGACGGCTTCATGATCCAAGGCGGCGGGCTCACCGCCGACATGAAGCAGAAACCCACCCGCGCCCCCATTCCCAACGAGGCCGACAATGGTCTCAAGAATCTTCGCGGCACCGTGGCCATGGCCCGCACCCAGGACCCGAATTCGGCCACGGCGCAGTTCTTCATCAACGTGGCCGACAACGACTTCCTCGACTACCGCGCCCCCACCGTCCAGGGCTGGGGCTACTGCGTCTTCGGCAAGGTCGTACAGGGCATGGACGTGGTCGACGCCATCAAGTCGGTGAAGACCGGCGCCGTCGGCCCGTACCGCGACGTGCCGCTCGAACCGGTGGTGATCGAGCACGCCGAGGTGATCCGGTGATGGCGCTGCCGGCGTTCGAAGCGCCGCGCCTGCGCCTGCCGCGCGCCGCTTTCGTCTCCGACCTGCACCTCGACATCGACCGCGATACGCCGCGCCTGCACGCCTTCCGCGAATGGCTCGCGCAGCGCCCGGCCGAAGAACCCATCTTCCTCCTGGGCGACATCTTCGAATACTGGATCGGCGACGACTGGACGCACCCGGTGGTGGAGACGCTCATCGACGCCTGCGCCGCCGCCCGTGCACGCGGGGCCGCGTTCTACTTTCTCGCCGGCAACCGCGATTTTCTCGTAGGCGAGACCTTCGCCGCGCGCGCCGGCTGGGAGATGCTGCCCGACCCGGTGACGGTGGAGATCGCCGGAATCGCCTTCGTGCTCACCCACGGCGATCTGCTCTGCACCGACGATCACGCCTATCAGACCTGGCGCGCCCAGGCACGGCAGCCCGCCGCCCAGGCTGCCTTCCTCGCCCAGCCGCTACCGGCGCGCATCGCCTTCGCCCAGCGCTCGCGCGAGCAGAGCCGCGCCTACCAGGGGGAGCTGGAGGCGCCGATCGACGTCAATGAGGAAGAAGTCCGCCGCTGGCTCGAAGCCTGCCGCCCCGCGGTGCTGCTGCACGGCCACACCCACCGCTGCGCCGTGCACCACTATGCGATCGCAGGCGAGCCACGCGAGCGCTGGGTGCTGCCCGAATGGCACGACACCGCCCGCTGGCTGGAGATCGGCCCCGACGGCGCCACTTGGCACGGCGTGACGCCGGCCAGAGTGGAGCACTCGTGAGCGCACCATGCCGACGATCAGCCTCTTCTATGGCATCATCATCAACATGTACTTTTTTGACGACGAGCGGCACAAGCTTCCCCACATCCATGCAAAATACCAGGGAATGGAAGCCGCTTTCTCCATCATCGACGGCTCGTTGTTGAGTGGGGATTTTCCTGCGGCAAAAGCCAGGCTCGTCCAAGCATGGATCGAGATCCATCGAGAGGATCTCTTGGCCGATTGGGAACTCGCCATCAACGGTCAAGCTCTTTTTCCCATCGACCCCTTGCGTTGAGGTTCTGCCATGGAATCGGTCGTCCGCGTCATCCCGCACGAGAACTTCACGCTCGAGCTCTGGTTCGACGACGGAAGCCATCGCCTCTTCGACGCCCGTCCCTATCTCGAACGTGGCATTTTTACCCGCCTGAAACGGTGGGACGAATTTCGGCTGGCCCACGTTGGGCTCGGCACCGTCTGCTGGCCCGGAGGACTGGACATCGCCCCGGAGACGCTCTACGACAAATCGGTGCCGCTCGCATCCGGGGAACCTCTGAATCTCGCCACCGGCTGAAGCCTCAGCCGCCGATCGCATCCAGCCCGCGGGCGAGGTCGGCTTTCAGGTCCTCGACCTCTTCCAGGCCGACCGAGAGGCGCAGCAAGTCTTCGCCCACGCCCATGGCCGCGCGTACTTCCGGCGCCAGGCGGCCGTGCGTGGTACTCGCCGGGTGCGTGATGGTGGATTTGACGTCGCCGAGGTTACCGGTGATCGAGAAGAGCCGGGTAGAATCGATCACGCGCCAGGCCTCACTGCGCCCGCCGTGCACCCGAAAACTCACCACGCCGCCCCCGAGTTTCTGCTGGCGCCGCGCGAGCGCGTGCTGCGGATGCGATTCGAGCCAGGGATAGCGCACCTGAGCCACGTTCGGATGCCCCTCGAGCCAGCGCGCGAGCGCGAGCGCCGCCTCGCTCTGCGCCCGCACCCGCAGCGGCAGTGTCTCCAGGCTCTTCACCAGCACCCAGGCATTGAAGGGCGAAAGGCTCGGACCTGCCGTGCGCAGGAAACGATAGACGAGGTCGATGAGGGAACGCGCGCCGAGCACCGCTCCGCCGAGCACCCGGCCCTGGCCATCGAGGTACTTGGTGGCCGAATGGATGACGAGATCCGCCCCCAGGGCGAGCGGCTGCTGCCCGATGGGGGTGCAGAAGGTGTTGTCGACCGCGAGCAAGGCCCCCGCGCGGTGTGCCCGTTCGGCGAGCGCGGCCAGATCGACGAGCTGCACGAGGGGGTTGCTGGGCGTCTCGCAGAAAACGAGTTTGGTGCGTGGCGTGAGCGCCGACTCGAGCGCCGTGGCATCGTTCAGATCGACGAAGCGCGTGGTGATGCCAAAGCGCGGCAGGATGGCCGAGAAGAGCTGGTGTGTAGCGCCGAAGAGTCCCTGCCCGGCCACGATTTCCTCGCCCTGCGAGACGAAGGCCATGGCCGTGCACAGAATCGCCGCCATGCCCGAAGCCGCGGCGATGCAGGATTCGGCCCCCTCGAGGCTCGCAAGCCGCTCCTGGAACATACTCACCGTCGGGTTGGTGAAGCGGCTGTAGGTATAGCCCTCTTCCTGTTCGAGGAAGCGCGCCGCGGCTTGCGCCGCGTCGGCAAAAACGAAACTCGAGGTGAGATAGAGCCCTTCGGCATGTTCGCCGAATTGGCTGCGCAGCACGCCGTCGCGCACCGCGCGCGTGCCTAGACCCTTGCCGTCGTTCATGACCGTCCTTTCATGCGTCTTGATCGAGCGGGAGGTTGAGGTCGAGCTGCGCCGCGCCGGCGCCTTCTTCACCCTCCCGGGAAGCGACCGAATCCTCGCCGCGCCGTTCGATCCGTTCAAGGTATTCGGGCGTGACGTCGCCCGTGATGTAGCAGCCGTCGAAGCAAGAGGACTCGAAGCGCTGGATCGATGGGTTGACGCTCTGGATGGCGCGCTTGAGATCTTCGAGTTCCTGATAGAGCAAGCCGTCGGCGCCGATCTGGCGGCGCACTTCCTCCTCGTCGCAATAGGCGGCGATGAGCTCGCGGCGGCTTGGCATGTCGATGCCATAGACGTTGGCATAGAGCACGGGCGGGGCGGCCGAGGCGAGGAAGACTTCCACGGCACCGGCGTCGCGCGCCATCTGGATGATCTCGCGGCTGGTGGTACCGCGCACGATGGAGTCGTCGACGAGCAACACGCGCTTGCCGCGGAATTCCTGATGTACGGCGTTGAGTTTCTTGCGCACGGAATTCTTGCGCACCGTCTGCCCCGGCATGATGAAGGTGCGGCCGATGTAGCGGTTCTTCACGAAGCCTTCGCGGTAGGGTAGCCCCAAGCGGGTGGCCATCTCCAGCGCCGCCGGTCGGCTGGAATCGGGAATCGGGATCACCACGTCGATGCGTGCGTGCGGATAACGGGTGCGGAAGCGCTCGGCGAGGTATTCGCCCATTTTCACCCGCGCCTCATAGACCGACACCCCGTCGATCACGGAATCGGGCCGCGCCAGATAGACGAATTCGAAGAGGCAGGGGGCGAGCACCGGCTCGTCGGCGCACTGGCGCGCCCGCATGGTGCCGTCGATGCCAAAGAGGATCGCCTCGCCCGGGGCGACGTCGCGCACGAGACGGAACCCCAGGGTGTCGAGCGCGACCGATTCGGAGGCGACCAGCCACTCCGTTCCAGAGGACGTGTCGTTGCGGCCGAAGACGAGCGGACGGATGCCGTAGGGATCGCGGAAGGCGAGCAGGCCGTAACCGGCGATCATCACCACCACCGCGTAGGCGCCGCGGCAGCGCCGATGCACGCCCCGCACCGCCGCGAACACCGCCTCGTCGTCCGGCCGCGCCCCTTTGGAGGCGGCCGCGAGCTCGTGGGCGAAGACGTTGAGCAGAATCTCGGAGTCGGAATTGGTGTTGATGTGACGCAGGTCGGTTTCGAAGATCTCGCGCTTGAGCGCCTCGCCGTTGGTGAGGTTGCCGTTGTGCGCGAGCAGCAGCCCGAAGGGCGAATTGACGTAGAAAGGTTGCGCCTCGGCCGGATTGCAGGCATCCCCCGCCGTGGGATAGCGCACGTGACCGATGCCCCAGTTGCCCACGAGGCTGCGCATGTTGCGCGTGCGAAAGACGTCACGCACCAGACCCGGCCCTTTGTGCATGTAGAAGCGGTCGTCACTGCCGGTGGCGATACCCGCGGCGTCCTGGCCACGGTGCTGCAATACCATCAGGCCGTCGTAGAGGAGCTGATTGACCGGCTGATGGGCGACCACCCCGATGATTCCGCACATTCAAACGATCTCCCTAGGCAAAGGCAATTTCTCGATCAAACCTCGCGGCAGCCAAGGCTCCAGGCGCTGCAAGGCCACGACGATCCACGGCACCGTGCGCGCCTGTCGCCACCAAGGGGATTCCTGGGCACCGACCGCCAGCAGCACCGCCGCACACAACAACACCACGGCCGCTCCGCGCAGCACACCGAAGATGGCACCGAGCAGACGGTCCACGCCCCCCAGCCCGATGGCGTGCAGGACCTCACGCAAAGCGTAGCGTACCAACGCCGCCAGCATGAAGACGGCAAGAAAGATCGTCGCAAACCCGAAGATGCGCTGCAGCAAGGGATCGGCGAACCAACCTGCATAGAACGCCCGGCCGATCGGCCAGCCGAACGCCCACCCCAGACCGATCGCCAGCACCCAGGCCGCCAGCGAGAGCAGCTCGGCGACGATGCCGCGCCAGGCGCCCACGAGGAGCGAAATGCCGATCACCGTGAATACCGCGTAATCGAACTCATTCATGGTGAAGCGACATGCACGACGCGCGGGCTCAGGCGCTGCTGCTCGGCGATCGCCTTGGCCGACTGCGCCTTGGCTTCACTCACGAAAGGACCAATGCGCACGCGGTACCACCCGTCGGCGCCTCCTTCGACGAAGGCATCGAGCCCGGCGCCGCGCAGCTGCCCGGCCACCTGTTTCGCCTTGGCCTCGTCGCGGAAGGCACCCGCCTGCACCACCCAGTAGCCCGGCAGTTTCTGTCCCGGTTTCAGCGCCCCTTCCAGGGCTGCGAGCGCGCGCGCCTTCTCCTGCAGGGCATCGGGTTTGACGGTAGGCGCCGGTTTGGGTTCGGGCACCGGTTTGGGGGATTCCGGCGGCGCGGCGGGTTTGGCCGCCGCCACGTTCGCTTCCGGTCGCGGCGGGAGAGACGCCACCGGTTTCGATTGCGGCGGCTCTGGTTTGGCAGCAGGTTCTTGCCAGGCCGGAGGGGATGAGGGAGGAACCGGTACGGGCGCTTCGGCGAGTTCGGCTTCCGGGGGCGGTGTTCCTTCGGGGCCGGCCGTCTGGGTCGGGTCGGGAACGGCTGCAGGCGGCGGCACGGTCGCCGGCACCTGATCGCGCGCGGGGATCCGCACCTCGACCGGGGCTTTCTGCCCCTTGGGCTTTTTCTCCATCACCAAGGGTAGGGTGATGAGCGCCGCGAGCAGCAGGACGATCGCGCCGACGAAACGCCGCCGTATCCTGCGCAACCGCTCGAGAGTGTCTTCCTGGGTCGTCACCGTGCTTCCGTGTCCTGGACGTGCAGCGCACGCAGCGCCTCGGCCACCGTGAGGAAAGAGCCGAACACGACGATTCTATCATCGTCCTTGGCCTGCGCCCTGGCCGCAGCAAGCGCCTCGGGCACCGAGGCGAACGTTTCCCCAGGCACCACGCCCGCAGACTCCAAGCGCGCGGCGAGCGCCCCGGCCGTGAGCGCGCGCGAGCCTTGCAGACCGGCGGCGAACCACACATCGATCCGGCGGACGAGCGCGCGCGCCACCCCTTCCACGTCCTTGTCGGCGAGCATGCCGACCACCGCCAGCGTGCGCCGGTAGCCCGGCATGGCGGCGAGGTTCTCGGCGAGCACGGCCGCGGCCTGCGGATTGTGCGCAACGTCGAGGATCACGCTCGGGCGGCCCGGCAGCACCTGGAAGCGCCCCGGCAGTTCCACCGTCATCAGGCCCTCGCGCACCGCCTGCATCGCCAGCGGCAGACGATCGCGCAGGCAGGTGAGCGCCATCAGGGCCGCGGAGGCGTTCATCAGCTGATTGACTCCGCGCAGCGCCGGATAGGGCAGACCGCCGCGGTTGCCCGCCGTGCGCGACCACCAGCGCCACTGCTGGCGGTCGCCGTCGTAGCCGAAATCCACCCCGAGGCGGTAGAGCTCGGCACCGAGCGCAGCGGCCGTCTCCAGCACCGAGCGCGGTGGCACCGGATCGGCGACGATGGCCGGACGTCCGGAGCGGAAGATGCCGGCTTTTTCACGACCGATCGCCTCCCGGTCCGGCCCGAGCCAGGCCTGATGGTCGAGCGCCACGCCGGTGAGGATCGCGGCATCCGCATCGAAGACGTTGGTGGCATCGAGCCGCCCGCCCAGCCCGACCTCCAGGATGATGGCATCGAGCGGTTCGCGGCAGAAGGCCACCCAGGCCGCCAGCGTGCCGTGCTCGAAATAGGTGAGCGGCACGTCGCCCCGCACTGCCTCTACGGCTTCGAAGGCGGAAAGCAGGGCTTCGTCGCCGATCGGCTGACCGTCGAGGCGCACGCGCTCGTTGTAGCGCAGCAGATGTGGCGAGGTGTAGCAACCGACGCGGTAACCGCCGGCGCGCAGCATCGCTTCGAGCAGCGCGCAGGTCGACCCTTTGCCGTTGGTTCCAGCCACGGTGATGAGCACCGCCCCAGTCGCAACCGGCAGGCGATCGAGCACCGCCCGCACCCGCTCGAGTCCCAGGGCGATCACGTGGCTCGCTGCGCGCGCTTCGAGCTTCTCCAGCCAGCGATCCAGGGCGGAAGTCTGCGTCATGCCACCTCGTGCGGGCGCAGCCCCAGCAGAGAGAAGGTACGCGCGAGCCACGGCCGCAGCTGGCGCCGATCGACGATGGCATCCAGCGCCCCCTTCTCCAGCAGAAACTCGGCGCGCTGAAACCCTTCCGGCAGAGTCTGGCGCACCGTCTGCTCGATGACGCGCGGCCCGGCAAAACCGATGAGCGCTCCCGGTTCGGCCACGACCACGTCCCCCATGAAGGCGAAACTGGCCGACACCCCGCCCATGGTCGGGTCGGTGAGCACCGAGACGAAGGGCAGCCGCGCCTGGGCGAGCTGCGTGAGCGCGGCATTCGTCTTGGCCATCTGCATGAGCGAGAGCACCCCTTCCTGCATGCGCGCGCCGCCGCTTGCGGCGATGCACACGAAGCCGCAGCGATGCTCGATGGCGTGGCGCACCCCGCGCACGAAACGCTCGCCCACGACCGAGCCCATGGAGCCGCCCATGAACTCGAACTCGAAGCAGGCCGCCACCACCGGCAGGTTCTCTAGGTGCCCGGCGAGCACGATGAGCGCCTCGCTCTCGCCCGTGGCCTTGACCGCTTCCTTGAGCCGGTCGGTGTAGCGTTTGCTGTCCTTGAATTTCAGCGCATCCACCGGACGTACTTCGGCGCCGATCTCCACTCGCCCCTCGGGGTCGAGCAGCGCTTCGAGCCGGGCACGGGCGCGGATACGGTGGTGATGGCCGCATTTGGGGCAGACGCGCAGTTCGCGATCGAGGTCGGCAGCGTAGAGCACCTCGTCGCAGGCTTCGCACTTGGTCCACAGCCCCTCGGGGACGCTGTGGCGCGCGCCGCTCACTTCACGCCGGATGCGCGGCGGCAGGATCTTGTCGAGCCAGCTCATGGCGCCACTCCTTCATCGAGCGCCCGGCGGATCGGGCGCAGGAATTCCTCCGCCCGCCGGCACGCCTCGTCGGCATGTGCAGCGCCTTCGATCGCTTCGAGCAAGCGGCTGCCGATGACGACCGCGTCGGCCGCCGCGCCGATCTCGGCGGCGGTGTGCGCATCCCGGATGCCGAAGCCCACCGCGATGGGAAGCCCCGTGCGCTCGCGCAAGGCGGGAATGCGCGCGAGCACCTCGGCCACGTCGAGGGAACCGGCCCCCGTCACGCCGGTGAGCGAGACGTAATAGACGTAGCCGCCGCCGAGCCGTGCCACCTCGTCGGCCCGCTCTGGTTTGGAAGTGGGCGCGAGCAGAAAGATGGGGTGCAGCCCCGCTTCGTGCAGCCGCGCGGCGAAGGATTCCGCCTCCTGCGGCGGATAATCGACGGTGAGCACGCCGTCGACGCCGGCGGCGCGCGCCGCCTCCACGAAGCGCTCCTCGCCCATCGCCTCGATCGGATTGGCGTAGCCCATCAGCACTACGGGCGTGTCGGCATCCGTGCGGCGAAAGTCGCGCACCAAGTCGAGCACTTGCGCAAGCGTCATACCCTGCGCCAGGGCCCGTTCGCTCGCCCGCTGGATGGTGGGGCCGTCGGCCATGGGGTCGGAGAAAGGGATCCCCAATTCGATCAGGTCGGCCCCGGCGCGCACCAGCGCCGGCAAGAGCGCCCTGGTGGCTTCGGCCGAAGGAAAACCCGCCGTCACGAAGGGGATGAGCCCTCTGCGCCCCTCTTGCCGCAGACGGGCGAAAGTACGGTCGATACGGTTCATGCGGTCCTCGTTCACAAGCGGATGCCCGAGCGTTCGGCCACGGTGTGCATGTCCTTGTCGCCCCGCCCCGACAGATTGACGAGCAGCACCGTGTCGCGCGGCAGGCTGGGGGCGAGCTTGGCCGCGTAGGCGAGCGCGTGCGAGGATTCGAGCGCCGGGATGATGCCCTCGTAGCGGCACAGCGCATGGAAGGCCGCCAACGCCTCCTCGTCGGTCACGGCCACGTACTCGGCGAGTCCCAGGTCCTTGAGGAGCGCATGCTCCGGCCCCACGCCGGGATAGTCCAGGCCGGCGGAGATGGAATGCGTCTCGCGGATCTGACCGCCCTCATCCTGCAGCAGGTAGGTGCGGTTGCCGTGCAGCACGCCGGGGCGGCCGGCCACGAGCGTGGCCGCGTGCCGCCCCGTCTCGATCCCCTCTCCGGCCGCCTCCACCCCGATCAGGCGCACCGATTCATGCTGCAGATAGGGGTAGAAAATCCCGATGGCGTTGGAGCCGCCGCCGACGCAGGCGATCACGTAGTCGGGCTGACGGCCGATGAGCTTCGGCATCTGCCACAGGCATTCCTTGCCGATCACCGTTTGGAAATCGCGCACCATTTCCGGATAGGGGTGCGGCCCGGCCACGGTGCCGAGGATGTAGAAGGTATCATGCACGTTGGTGACCCAGTCGCGCATGGCCTCGTTGAGGGCGTCCTTGAGCGTGCGCGAGCCGGAGGCGACCGGCACCACTTCGGCCCCGAGCAGCTTCATGCGATAGACGTTGGCCGCCTGCCGGCGCACGTCCTCTTCGCCCATGTAGACGACGCAGCGCATGCCGTAGCGCGCCGCCACCGTGGCGGTGGCCACGCCGTGCTGCCCCGCACCGGTCTCGGCGATCACGCGCGGCTTGCCCATGCGCCGGGCGAGCAGCGCCTGGCCGATGCAGTTGTTGATCTTGTGCGCGCCAGTGTGGTTCAGGTCCTCGCGCTTGAGGTAGATCTGCGCCCCACCCAGGATCTCCGACCAGCGCTTGGCGTGGTAGATGGGGCTGGGGCGGCCGACGTAGTGCTCGAGCTCGTATTCGAACTCGGCGCGGAAAGACGCGTCGCGCTTGGCTTCCTCATAGGCCTGGGCGAGCGCCTCGAGCGCCGGCACCAGGGTCTCGGCCACGTAGACGCCGCCGTAGGGGCCGAAATGGCCCCGGGCATCCGGGTAGTGATAATCCATCAGCGCATTCCTCGGGTCACGGCGGCGAAGAAGGCCGCCATCTTCTGCGGGCATTTGATTCCTTTGGCCGCCTCGACGCCGCTCGAGACATCCACGGCCCAGGGTCGCACGCGCGCGATCGCCTCGGCCACCGTCTCGGGCGTGAGGCCGCCGGCGAGCACCACGGGGCACGGCAGACCGGGCGGGATCAGGTTCCAGTCGAAAGCACGGCCACTGCCGCCCCATACGGCGGAGTCGGCATCGAGCAGCAGCCCCTTCGCGTCGGGATAGCATCGCGCCAATTCTAGCAGATCGAGCCCCGGGCGCACCCGCAGCGCCTTGAGATAAGGCCGGGCGAAACGCCGGCACAACTCGGGCGGCTCGTCGCCGTGGAACTGCAGTAGATCGAGCGGCACACGCTCGAGCACCGATTCCACCTCGTCCGGGGTGGGATTGACGAAGAGCCCCACCGTGGTGACGAAGGGGGGCACTTCGGCAAGCAGGGCTTCGGCCTGCGCGATCGTCACCGCCCGGGGGCTGGGCGGATAGAAGACGAAACCGAGCGCATCGGCGCCCAGCCGGCAAGCCTCCCGCACGTCCTCGGAGCGCGTCAGACCGCAGATCTTCACGCGCACGCGGCGGGGGGGGGCAGAATTTGAATTTTGGGGGTCAGGATTTTGGGACATCCACTTCCTCGTCCAAGCCGAATTCGGGCCGGCGCACGATCCGCTCGGGCACGCCCAGCCCTGGCGGATACTCGACCCCACAGAAATAGAGCCCGGCGGCAGGAAAAGTGGGCGCGGCGAGCGCGCGCTCGCGCCGTTCGAGCACCTCGCCGACCCATTCGGGCGGGAAACGCCCCTTGCCCACGTAGACGAGCGCGCCAACGAGGTTGCGCACCATGTGATGCAAGAAGGCGTCGGCGTGGAAGTCGAAGTGCAGGAAGGGGCCGCGGCGTTCGATTTCGAGGCGATGGAGGGTCTTCACCGGCGAGCGCGCCTGGCATTGGGCCGTGCGAAAGGCCGAGAAGTCGTGCGTCCCCAAGAGCGACGTCGCGGCCTCGCGCATCGGCTCGAGCGCAAGCGGCCGCGCTTCCCAGCCCACCCGGCCGGCGAGCGCGGCCGGGCGCACCGGCGCATTGTAGAGCACGTAGCGGTAGTGGCGGGAGACGGCGCGATAGCGCGCGTGAAACGCCTCGGATACGGGCCAGGCCGCACGCACCGCCACGTCTTCGGGCAGATGGGCATTCACGCCCCGCACCCAGGCGTAAGGCGGTCGTTCGGCCGCCGCATCGAAATGCACCACCTGGGCGAGCGCATGTACTCCGGCATCCGTGCGTCCGGCGCAGTGCAGGCGCACCGGCTGCGCGGCGAGTACCGAGACCGCCGCCTCCAGCACCGCCTGCACCGTGCGCCCCTCTGCCTGCATCTGCCAGCCGAGAAACCCCTGCCCGGCGTATTCGACGAGCAATGCCCAGCGCACCGCGCCTCACCCCCGCCGGCGGGAGAGTCCCGTCAAGCTTTACTCCCCAGGATCCGGTCCATGAGCTGCTGCGCCGCAGCGCGCTGTGTCTCGTCGCCGTCGCGCAGCACTTCCTCGAGCAGTTCACGCGCTCCTTCGGTATCCCCCATCTCGAGATAGGCCTCGGCGAGTTGCAGGCGGGTGTCGTGATCGGCCGTGCCGGCTTCACCGGCGAAGCGCTCGAGGTCGATGTCCATCACCTCGGTCGGCGGACCGGCCTCGGACGACTTCTGCTCTTCAGCGCTTGCCGGAGCCACCGCGGAAGGCTCCGCTCCTTTCGGCGGTTCGGTCGGCTCCTTGCCCGGCGCCTCCGTCTCCGGCGAGATCTCGGCGAGATCGAAATCGATCTCTTCGAGCATGGACTTCAATTCCTGCGACTCCGCCATTTCGGCCGGAGAAGGAGCGGGGCGCTCTTCACGCGGCGCCGCAGCGTTCTCTTCCAGCGAAAGCTCGGGGAATTCCAGCGCCGAGGAATCCTCCCCTTTTTCCGGGGAAGGAGCCTCTGCCGCCGGAGCCCCCGAGGGCGCCTGCGGCCGAGCTTCTTCCTCGGGAGGAAGTTCGAGATCGAAATCCAGCGCATCCGGGGCCGGCGCAGGCGCCGCGGTAGCCGGCGCAGGCTTCGGTTCGGCCGCCATCTGCTCCGTCAGTTTGTCGAGATCGAAGTCGAGTTCGACGAAGTCTGCTTGGGGAACGGTCGCAGCTGGCTCGGCAGTCGCGGCCGGTTGGGCCGGCGCCTCGGCGGCCGGCGCCGTAGCCGATGCAGGCGAAATCTCGCGCTGCAGCGTCGATTCGCCCGCTTTTTCGGCCAAAGACTCCGTGGGCTCCAAGGTGTCGGTCACGACCACCGTGGCGAAACGCTCGTCCTGCGGCCAGGCCCGCTGCCCGATCGCCAGGGCCATGGTCCAGTCGGGCCCCTGCTCGCCGGTCAATTCGGACAGGGTCCGCAGATATTGATCGAATTTTGCCCGATCGCCGCGCTTGGCATAGACTTCGAGCAGCTTGAGGTAGATGGCCGCACGCCGCGGGTTCTGCTTGAGCGCGTCGAGCAGGATCTCCTCGGCCTGGGGGTCGCGGCCGTAGGCCAGATAGACCTCGGCCTCGGCCACGGGATCGACCCCTTCGTCGGCATGCAGGGCGTTGAACGCGACTTGGGTGAAATCGGTACCGAGGATGCTGGAGGTGTCGATGTTCTGCCCCGAGGTGACGGCGCGACCGGACTCGGTGACCGGACCGGAGTGCTCGATCGTGGTCACGGCGGGGGTCTCTGCCGTCACCGTCGCAGGAGCGGAGGAAATGGGAAGAGCGGCTTTTTCCTCGCGCCGGCGGCGGTAAGCAGACCAGCCAAACATCGCAAGCAGCGCGGCCGCGGCCCCTCCTACAGCAGGCAGGAGCCCATCGATCCACGACGCCTCGCTCTGTTTGGCGCTGGCTTCGGCCTGCGCCTGCAGGCGGGCCAGGGTAGCGTTTTGCGCCTCGAGCTGTTTCTGCAGACGGGCGATTTCCGTCTCGAGCTTGACGATGCGCTCGTTCGCCTCGCCGAGCGCCGCTTCCGAGGCAGAGAGGCTCTCTTGCAAAGCCGCGGTCTCGGGCAAAGGAATGGCGGGGCTTTTCGTTTCCGTGCCGGCCCCCGTCTCCGGAGCCGCACCGACCTTGAGCCGATCTTCGGCGGGCGCAGGCGATGGGGCTTCGAGCGCCTCGCGGGCGATCGCCTTGCCCTTGTCTGCCGCAGCCTCCGGCGCTGGCGCAGGCCCCGTTTCGCGGGCAGGCGCTGCCGCGGCCTGCCGCGGCTTGCTTGGCGCACGCAGCATCGAACGCGCTTCGGCCAGAGGGATGCGGCGGATCTCCTCGCTCGAAGGCACCTTGAGCGTCGCGCCGACCTTGAGCCGGTTGATGTCCCCCTCGATGAACGCATTGGGGTTGGCGCGCCACAATGCCACGAGCGTCTGCTCGGTCGTGGCACCGGATGGCGAGACTTGCCGTGCGATGGCGTAGAGCGTTTCGCCGGGCTGCACGGTCCATTGACCCGGCGTCTGCCGCGCTGCCGCCTTGGCGGGTACGGTCACATCCTTTCCGGTAGCCGGCACCGGACGTGCCGGCGCAGCCATTTCTGGCGGATCGAGCAGGATGGCGAATTCCCGCACCAGACGTCCGCCGGCCCAGTTCATGTCGAGCAGGACATCGACGAAGGGCTCCCGGATCGGCGTGCGGCTGGTGAGCACGATCTTGGCCCGGTTGCCGTCCCGGACCACTTTGGCATCGATCGCCTGGATCGTGGCGTTGTACGGCACGCCGACTTGGCGAAAATACTCGGCGGGGGCGATGCGTGCCGAGAGGGATCGCAGCTCTTCCGGAGTCGCCTTCACGGTGATCTCGGCCGTGAGCGGCTCCCCCAGGCGGGAGCGCACGATGAGCTCACCGAATCCCGCGCTCCAGGCGTTACCCCACAAAGCGCCCAGCAACAGGGCCAAAGGCACCTGCCTCGTTCGTTTCATGTTCTGCGCTCCCTCGTCGACATCGAATCCTGCAGCGGTTCCTCAGGCTTGCAGCAGGATCCGCAACATTCGGCGCAACGGCTCGGCCGCTCCCCACAGGAGTTGGTCGCCTACCGTAAACGCCCCCAGATACTCCGGCCCCATGGCGAGCTTGTGCAAACGCCCGATGGGTACCGTCAAGGTCCCCGACACGGCCGCCGGCGTGAGCTCGCGCTCGCTCGCCTCGCGCTCGTTCGGTACCACTTTCACCCACTCGTTGGCCCCGGCGATGATCGCTTCGATCTCCTCGAGCGGCACGTCGCGCTTGAGCTTGACCGTCAACCCTTGTGAATGGCAGCGCATGGCGCCGATACGCACGCACAAACCGTCGATGGGGATCGACCCTGGCGTGCGGAAGGGCGGCTTGCCGAGAATCTTGTTGCACTCGGCCCCGCCCTTCCATTCTTCCTTCGACTGACCGTGCTCGACCGGCACGTCGATCCAGGGGATGAGGCTGCCGGCAAGCGGCACGCCGCGGAAATTCTTGGTGGGAAAATCGGGCGAGCGCAGAGCAGCCGTCACCTTGCGGTCGATCTCCAGGATGGCGGAGGCCGGGTCGGCGAGATCTTTCTCCACCGCCCGATAGAGCCGCCCCATCTGCTCGAGGAGCTCGCGCATGTTCTGCGCCCCCGCGCCGGAAGCCGCCTGGTAGGTCATCGACGAGACCCACTCGACGAGCTCCTCCCGGAAGAGCCCGGCGAGCGCCATCAGCATGAGCGAGACGGTGCAATTGCCGCCGATCCAGTCGCGCCCGCCCTTGGCGAGCGCCGCGTCGATGACCGGCCGATTGACCGGATCGAGCACGATCACCGTGTGCGGTTCCATGCGCAGGGCGCTCGCCGCGTCGATCCAATGCCCTTTCCAGCCGGCCGCGCGCAGCTTGGGATAGACCGCCTTGGTGTAGTCGCCGCCCTGGCAGGTGAGGACGATGTCCATCCGGGCGAGCGATTCCAGGTCGTAGGCGTCCTGGAGCGGCTCGGCCGGGGTCACGCCGCCGAAGCCCGGCGCGGGTTTGCCCGCGGCCGAAGTGGAGAAATACACCGGTTCGAAGAGGGTGAAATCTTTCTCCTCTTCCATGCGCTGCATCAGCACGGAACCGACCATCCCGCGCCAGCCGACCAATCCGACTCGTTGCATTGCCATTCTCTGTTCCTCGTCTCGTTTTTCTGTCATTACAGCGCCGCGACCACCGCGTCGCCCATCTCGGCGGTGCCGACGAGCCGCGTGCCGGGCTCGAAGATGTCGCGCGTGCGCAATCCCTGCGCGAGCACCGTGCGCACGGCCCGCTCGATGCGCGCGGCCGCGTCTTCCCAGCCGAAGCTGTGGCGCAGCATCATCGCCGCCGACAGGATGGTGGCGAGCGGATTGGCCACGCCCTGGCCGGCGATGTCCGGCGCCGAGCCGTGGCAGGGCTCGTAGAGCCCCTTGCCCTGCTCGTCGAGCGAGGCCGAAGGCAGCATGCCGATGGAGCCGGTGAGCATGGCCGCCTCGTCCGAGAGGATATCGCCGAACATGTTGCCGGTGACGATCACGTCGAACTGCTTGGGCGCGCGCACGAGCTGCATGGCGGCGTTGTCGACGAGCATGTGCGTGAGCGTCACGTCGGGGTACTCCGGCGCGAGCTCGTTCATCACGTCGCGCCACAGCTGGGTGGTCTCGAGCACGTTCATCTTGTCGACCGAGCACAGCTTCTTGCCGCGGCGGCGGGCCGTTTCGAAGGCCACGCGGCCGATGCGGCGGATCTCGCTTTCGCGGTAGATCATGGTGTTGAAGCCGACGCGCTCGCCGTCGCGCACTTCGATGCCGCGCGGCTCGCCGAAATAGATGTCGCCGGTGAGCTCCCGCACGATGACGATGTCCAGCCCCGAGACGACTTCGGGCTTGAGCGTAGAGGCCGAAGCGAGCTCGGGGAAGAGCACGGCCGGGCGCAGGTTGGCGAACAACCCCAGATCCTTGCGGATACCCAAAAGCCCCCGCTCGGGGCGCTGGGCGCGCGGCAGCTCGTCCCACTTCGGCCCGCCCACGGCGCCGAGCAGCACCGCGTCGGCCCGGCGCGCCGCCGAACGCGTTTCCTCGGGATAAGGCTCGCCGGTGGCGTCGATCGCCGCGCCGCCCAGGAGGGCGTATTCGTACTCGATCGGCAGCGCGAGGGCGTCGAGCACCTTCACCGCCTCGGCCACGATCTCAGGGCCGATGCCGTCGCCGGGAAGCACACAGACGCGTTTTTTCATGCTGCCGACTCCTCGACGAAATAATAGGGATGGCGCGCGCGATAGGCCTCTTCGAAGCGGCGGATCTCGTCGGCGTGGCGCAGCGTCAAGCCGATGTCGTCCCAGCCGTTGAGCAGACACTCCTTGCGGAAGGAGTCGATCTCGAAGGAAATCACCCTGTCCTCGGGCGTGGTGATGGTCTGCGACGGCAGATCGATCGCCAGACGGTAGCCGGGCGTGGCCTCACATTCGCCAAAGAGCCGATCGACTTCCTCGGCCGGCAGCACGATGGGCAGCAGCCCGTTCTTGAAGCAGTTGTTGTAGAAGATGTCGGCGAAGCTCGGACCGATCAGCGCCCGAAAACCGTAGTCGAGCAAAGCCCAGGGCGCATGCTCGCGCGAGCTGCCGCAACCGAAGTTCTCGCGCACGAGCAGGATCTGCGCCCCCTGGTAGCGCGGCTGGTTGAGCACGAAGTCGGGATTCTTCGGCCGCTTGCTGCAGTCCATGCCCGGCTCGCCACGGTCGAGGTAGCGCCACGCGTCGAAGAGGTAGGGGCCGAAGCCGCTGCGATGGATGGACTTGAGGAATTGCTTGGGGATGATGGCGTCGGTGTCGACGTTGGCCCGATCGAGCGGAGCGACCAGGGCGTCGAGGCGGATGAATTTTTCCATGTCTTTGTCTCTCTCGGGTCTCAGACGGAGGCCGGCAGCAGTTCGCGCACGTCGACGAAGTGTCCGGCGATCGCGGCGGCGGCGGCCATGGCGGGGCTCACGAGGTGCGTGCGCCCACCCGCACCCTGGCGGCCTTCGAAGTTGCGGTTGGAAGTCGAGGCGCAGCGCTCGCCCGCCTCCAGACGATCGGCGTTCATCGCCAGGCACATGGAACAGCCCGGGTCACGCCATTCGAAGCCGGCTTCGATGAAGATGCGGTGCAGCCCCTCTTCCTCGGCCTGCTTCTTCACCAGGCCCGAGCCGGGCACCACCAGCACGCGCTTGACGTTGGGTGCCTTCTTGCGCCCGCGCACGACGGCGGCGGCCGCGCGCAGATCCTCGATGCGGGAATTGGTGCACGAGCCGATGAAGACCTGATCGACGCGGATCTCGCCGATCGGCGTGCCCGGCTCCAGCCCCATGTAGGCGAGCGCCCGCCCGGCGGCGTCCCGCTTGACCGGATCGGCGAAAGAAGCCGGATCGGGCACGCGCCCTTCGATGTCGGTGACCATCTCCGGCGAGGTGCCCCAGGTGACCTGCGGCTTGAGGGTGGCGGCGTCGAGCACCACCTCACGGTCGAACCGGGCTTCAGGATCGGACACGAGGGTGCGCCAGTAGTCGACCGCCTGCTCCCACAGCTCGCCCTTGGGCGCGAGGGGTTTGTCGCGGAAATAGTCGAGGGTCTTGTCGTCGACCGCGACCATGCCCACGCGCGCGCCGGCCTCGATCGCCATGTTGCATACCGTCATGCGCCCTTCCATGGAGAGGGAGCGGATCGCCTCGCCGGCGAATTCGATGGCGTGCCCCGTGCCACCAGCGGTGCCGATTCTGCCGATGATGGCCAGGATCACGTCCTTGGCGTAGACGCCCGGCGGCAGGCTGCCGTCGACGCGCACGCGCATGTTCTTGGCCTTTTTCTGGATGAGGCACTGGGTGGCGAGCACGTGCTCGACTTCGGAAGTGCCGATGCCGTGGGCGAGGCAGGCAAACGCCCCGTGCGTGGAGGTGTGCGAGTCGCCGCACACCACGGTCATACCGGGGAGCGTCGCCCCGCTCTCCGGGCCGATGACGTGCACGATGCCCTGGCGCGGATCATGGAAGGGAAAATAGCGCAGCGCGCCGAAAGCGCGGATGTTCTGGTCGAGCGTGACCACCTGCTCGCGCGAAATGGGATCGCGGATCTCGGTCTCGCTAGGATCGGTAGGCACGTTGTGATCGGCCGTGGCGACGATGGAACCCGTCCGCCAGGGCTTTCGCCCCGCCAGACGCAGCCCTTCGAACGCCTGGGGACTGGTCACCTCGTGGATCAGGTGGCGATCGATGTAGATGAGGGCCGTGCCGTCGGGCTCCTGGCGCACCAGATGCGCGTCCCACAATTTGTCATACAAGGTCTTGGCGTTCATCGAACGGTCTCTCCGGGTCAATCGCGCCACCCACGGCGCGTAATTATTTCACAACCTCGTCATCGGCGCCAACACCATGGCGTAGCGCATTAGCAACAGGTCATCCCTTCAAAGTGGCGAAGGAATCGAACCCGTTGCACCCGGCGACAAAGCCGGAACGGGGGAAAGCGGCGGCACCACGTCGCCGCACTGCGCCCGATGGCGCAGCGCCTGATCCATCAGCACCAGGGCGAGCATGGCCTCGGCAATCGGTGTGGCGCGAATCCCCACGCAGGGGTCGTGCCGTCCGTGGGTGGCCACCGTGGTCGGCACCCCGCGCAGGTCGATCGAACGGCGCTCGAGCCGGATGCTGGAGGTGGGCTTCACCGCCAGATGCACGACGACGTCCTGCCCCGTGCTGATGCCGCCGAGAATGCCGCCAGCGTGGTTCGACAGAAACCCCTGCGGCGTGAGCTCGTCGCCATGCTCGCTGCCGCGCTGGGTCACGACGGCGAACCCGTCGCCGATCTCCACGCCCTTGACGGCGTTGATGCTCATCATCGCCGCGGCGATCTCGGCATCGAGCCGCCCGAACACCGGTTCGCCCCAACCCGGGGGTACGCCGCGGGCCACCACCGTGAGCCTTGCGCCGACCGAGTCGCCCGCCTTGCGCAGCGCATCCATGAAGCGTTCGAGCTCCGGCACCAGCTCGAGATTCGGAGCGAAGAAAGGATTCTGCTCCACGTGCTCCCAGGAAACGAAGGGGATCTCGATCGGCCCCAGCTGGGCCATGAAGCCGCGGATCACCACGCCGTGGCGCTCGCGCAGCCACTTCTTGGCGATCGCCCCGGCCGCCACCCGCACCGCCGTCTCGCGCGCCGAAGAGCGCCCGCCGCCGCGCGGATCGCGCCGGCCGTATTTCATGGTGTAGGCGTAGTCGGCGTGCCCCGGACGGAACGTCTCCACGAGGTTGCCGTAATCCTTGGAGCGCTGATCGACGTTGCGGATGAGCAAGGCGATCGGCGTGCCCGTCGTCATGCCCTCATAGACGCCCGAGAGGATCTCGACGGTGTCGGGCTCGCGCCGCTGGGTGACGTGGCGCGAAGTGCCGGGCTTGCGCCGGTCGAGCTCGCGCTGGATGTCGGCCTCGGTGAGCGCCAGGCCCGGCGGGCAGCCGTCGACCACGCAGCCGATCGCCGGCCCGTGCGATTCCCCGAAGGAAGTCACCGTGAACACTGTGCCGAAGGTATTGCCCGCCATCGCTTACCCTACCGTCCGTGCGCAAAAGAACGAGTTTAGCATGCGCTCCACACGGCTTCGACTCACTGGAAGAATCGCTCCAGCTGCACGAACACCTCGTGATCGGCTCCATGGCGGCGCACTTCGAGCACGTCGACCAGGCGCTCGAGCTGGCGGACGAGCTGTTCCAGCCGCTGGTCGGCGAAGACGGTGAGCCAGATGCGGCTGCGCCGCCCGTCGGGCAAGGGCATGCACAGGATCCCCTCGACGTTGAAGGCGCGCCGCGCGAACAAGCCACAGACGTGACTCATCACGCCGGGATGGTTGTTGACCTCCAGCTCCAGCACCACTTTCTCGAAACCGCCCGTAGGCAGCGGTTCGGCCACTTGTTCGATCATCTTCCTCTCCTGTCAGCCCTCGATCATCTCGGTGTTGGCGGCGCCCGGCGGCACCATGGGATAGACGAAGCGCTCGCGCTCGATCGAGCAGTGGATGAGCGCCGGACCGGGGCGGCGCAGGATCGCCGCCAGATCGGCCTCGGGATGCTCGCTGCGATCCAGATCGAGCGCTTCCAGCCCGAAGCCCTCGGCGATCTTGACGAAGTCCGTCGGCCGGCGGTAGTTCGAGGCGATCACGCGCTTGCCATAGAAGAGATTCTGCTGCTGATAGACGAGCCCGAGCGACTGGTTGTTCATCAGCACGATCTTGACGTTGCCCCCTTCTTCGGCGAGCGTCGCCATCTCCTGGATGTTCATCTTCAGGCTGCCGTCGCCGGTGAAGCACACCACCGTGCGCTGCGGCTCGGCGAGCGCAGCGCCGATCGCCGCCGGCAGACCGAAGCCCATCGTGCCCAGCCCGCCGGAGGTGAGCCACTGCCGCGGCCGGCGCAGCGGATAGGCTTGCGCCACCCACATCTGGTGCTGGCCGACGTCGGTGACCACCACCGCCTCGTCGTCGAGCGCCTTGGCCACCGCCTGGACGAGCCCGTAGTGGCTGCGCGGATCCTCGCGCCCCTCCAGCACGAGAGGGAAGCGCGACTTCAGTCCCGCCACGTGGCTCAGCCAGCGCTTGCGCAGCTGGGCCCGCACCCGCGGCAACAGCGCCTGCAGCACCGCCTTGACGTCGCCATGGATCGCCACGTCGGGGCGACGGATCTTGCCCAGTTCCGCCCGGTCGATGTCGATGTGGATCACTTTCGCCTCGGGGCAGAACTGCGACGCCTTGCCGATGGCCCGGTCGTCGAAGCGCGCCCCGACGCAAACCAAGAGGTCCGCCTCCTGCAGGGCAAAATTGGTATGGCGCGCCCCGTGCATGCCCAGCATCCCCAGCGAGAGCGGATGATCGACCGGCATCGCACCCAGCGCCATCAGCGTCATGGTGGTAGGCATCGAGGTCTGCTCGGCCAAGGTCACCGCGAGCGGGGCCGCATCGGCATGGATCACTCCGCCGCCCAGGTAGAGCACCGGGCGCTCGGCCTCGTCGATCAAACGCGCCGCCGCCGCGATCGCCGTTTCATCCAGCGGCGGCAGCGGATCGGACTCGGCCGGCGCGGGCAGTCGCTCGAAGGTGACGAGCTGGTTCTGCACGTCCTTGGGCACGTCGACGAGCACCGGCCCGGGACGCCCCGACATGGCGATGCGAAACGCGTGTGGCATCACCTCCAGCAGCTCGGCGGCCGAGCGCACGAGGAAATTGTGCTTGGTGATCGGGATGGTCATGCCGTAGATGTCGACTTCCTGAAAGGCGTCGGTGCCGATCATGGCAAGCGGCACCTGCCCGGTGATCGCCACCAGCGGGATGGAGTCGAGCCGCGCATCGGCGATCGCCGTCACCAGGTTCGTCGCCCCGGGGCCGCTCGAAGCGAAGCACACCGCGGGTTTGCCCGTCACCCGCGCCATGCCCTGAGCCATGAAGCCGGCACCCTGCTCGTGGCGCGCGAGCACATGCCGGATCGTCTTCGACTGGCTCAAGGCGTCGTAGAGCGGCAGGATCGCCCCGCCGGGAATGCCCACGATCGTCTCTATCCCCTGCTGTTCCAACAAGCGCACGATCAATTCGGCGCCGGTCATCGTCATCATCGCCCTACTCCTCGTTGCCGGGAAAAACGAAAACCCCCTCGGGAGACTGGCTCCGGAGGGGGTCGGGTTCGAATCGGTAGTACGGTTTGATCCGGCTTCAGTCCCTCCGGGGCGCACGCAGCCCTACGCCTACGCGTACGAGCAGCAGCACGGCCAGGGAAAGGGGAAAACGGATCACCAAAGCACTCCGACTCGACTCACGGGCAAAAGTAAAACATGAAATCCGGTCTCTGACAAGCGGTTTTTTCACCCCTGCCGCCAAGCTTCCTCGCGCAGCGCGCGGCGCAGGATCTTGCCCACCTGCGTCTTGGGCAGTTCCTCGCGGAATTCGACGTAATGCGGCACCTTGTAGGGGGTGAGCCGCTCGCGGCACCATTGCCGAATCGCTTCGGCATCGAGCGTGGGGTCACGACGCACCACGTAGGCTTTCACCGCCTCGCCGCTGCGCTCGTCGGGCACGCCCACCACCGCCACCTCCAGCACGCCCGGATGCAGCGCGATCACGTCCTCGACCTCGTTGGGATAAACGTTGAAGCCGGACACGAGGATCATGTCTTTCTTGCGATCGACGATGTAGAGGAAGCCGCGCTCGTCCATTCGCGCGACGTCGCCCGTGCGCAAGAATCCATCGGGGAAGAATACCTTGGCCGTCTCGTCCGGGCGGTTCCAGTACTCCCGCATCACCTGCGGTCCGCGCACGCACAATTCCCCCGCATCACCCGGCGGCACCTCGGCGCCGGCGTCGTCGCGCAGGCTCACCTCGGTGGACGGCAGCGGCAGGCCGATGGAATGGTTGAACGCCGGCAAATCCAGCGGGTTGATCGTCACGGCCGGCGAAGTCTCGGTCAAGCCGTAGGCTTCGAGCAGCGGCCGGCCGGTGAGCTGCTGCCACTTCTGCGCCACCGCCTGCTGCACGGCCATGCCGCCGCCCAGGGTGAGCTTGAGCGGGGAAAAATCGAGTTTGGCGAAACCGGGGTGATGCACCAAGGCGTTGAAGAGGGTATTCACGCCGGTGATCGCAGTAAACGGCCACTTGCTCAATTCCCGCACCAGGCCGTCGATGTCCCGGGGATTGGTGATGAGCAGGTTGTGCCCTCCCAGGCGAAAGAAAACGAGGCAGTTGGCCGTGAGCGCGAAGATGTGGTACAGCGGCAGGGCCGTCACGACGCGTTCCTCACCCTCGCGCAACACCGATTGGACCCAGGCCGTAGCCTGCAGCACGTTGGCGATGAGGTTGCGGTGCAGCAGCACCGCACCTTTTGCCACCCCCGTGGTCCCTCCGGTATATTGCAGGAAGGCGACGTCTTCCAGCCCTGGTTCGACGCGTGTCATGGGGCGTGCCGCCCCCCGGCGCAGGGCTTCGCTCCAGCGCCGATGCCCCGGCAGACGCCACGGCGGCACCATCTTTTTCACTCGGCGCACGACGAAATCCACCACCCACGAGCGAGGCGCGCCCAGCATCTCCGCAAGAGAGGTCACCACCGCCGCCTTCAGCGAGCGCACCTCGGGCACCTCGTCGAGCGTATGGGCGAAATTCTCCAGCACGACGATCGCCTCGGCGCCGGCGTCGCGCAACTGGTGCGACACTTCGCGCGGCGTGTAGAGCGGATTGACATTGACCACCACGCAGCCCGCCCGCAGGATGCCGAACATCGCCACCGGATACTGGAGCACGTTGGGCAGCATCAGCGCCACCCGCGAGCCCGGCGCCAAGCCAAGTCCATGCTGCAGGAAAGAGGCGAAGTTGGCCGAAAGACGGTCCACCTCGCGGTAAGTCAACGTCCTGCCCATGTGGGTGAACGCGGGCAGGTCGGCGAAACGCGCCACGCTGCGCTCGAACAAGTCGACCAGCGAGGCATGCTCGGTCGGGTCGATTTCCGCCGGCACGCCCGGCGGATAGCTCCTGAGCCAGATTTTTTCCATGGATTCTCCTCCACCTCGGATCACGCCGCAGGCTGATTCCCGCGGCCTCGATCCCTCCTCCCGGTAGCGCCGACGCCTCTTACGGGCGACTGGCATGGATATCCCTGGACCCTCGATCAAACTTCTTTTTCGCCGGTCTCCGGCCAATTGCGGATGTAGTCTTTCAACATCCGGTTCTCGAAATCCTTTTCCTCGAGCACCGCCTTGGCGACATCATAGAACGACACCACGCCGAGCAGCGTTCCGCCCTCCATCACGGGGAAATAGCGCTGGCGCGTCTCCACCATGCGGCGACGCAGCTCGTCGAGCTCCATGTCGGGATCGGCGACGATGGGCTGGCGCAGCATGGCCTCCTCCACCGTCAACATCCCCCAGGAGGCGCAGGCATGATGGATCGCCACCAGCACTTCGCGAAAGGTGAGCAACCCCGCCATCTTCCCCGCGTCGAACACCACGAGCGAGCCAATGTCCTGCTCCACCATCACCGCCACGGCATCGGAGAGAAAGCGGCGGGGCGTGATGGTGAAGAGCGCCGTTCCCTTGATCGCCAGGATTTCACGTACCTTCATGCTTTTGCCCCTGGCTGCTCAGCGGATGAGCTGGTCGCGCTTGTTCTTGACCTTTGCCCATTCATCGGCATCGGGCAAGGGATCCTTGCGCTCCACGATCGGCGGCCATTTCTTGGCGAGTTCGGCGTTCAGAGCGATGAAATCGCGCTGATCGGCCGGGACGTCGTCTTCGGCGTAGATGGCCTCGACGGGACATTCCGGCACGCACAAGGAGCAATCGATGCACTCATCGGGATCGATCACCAGCATGTTCGGGCCCTCGCGGAAGCAATCCACGGGACAGACGTCCACACAGTCGGTATACTTGCAACGGATGCACGCTTCGGTCACGACGTAGGTCATGAGAAATCCCCTGTTTGTGCGCGACGGCAGGGCGAACGGCTCACCCGCCTTTTGCATTTATACCACGCCTTCGTCGTTTTGCGCGGCCGCAGCCCCCTTCCCGCCTCCTTACCCCTTGACGCCGCGGCCATGATGCCCTAAGTTACGCCTTATCGCCCCGCAGCCGTTCGGCCGGGGCTTTCCTTCTCTCCCGACCACCCCCGAGACACACGATGAGTGAACACATCCATCACGTGAGCGATGCCACTTTCGAGCAGGAAGTCCTGCAGTCGAAGACGCCGGTGCTGCTCGACTTCTGGGCCGAATGGTGCGGCCCCTGCAAGATGATCGCGCCGATCCTCGACGAGATCGCCAAGGAATACGCCGGCAAGCTCAAGGTCTGCAAGCTCGACATCGACCAGAATCCCGAGACGCCCGCCAAATACGGCGTACGCGGCATCCCGACGCTGATGCTCTTCAAGAACGGCAACGTCGAGGCCACCCGCGTCGGGGCAATGGCCAAATCCCAGCTCGTCGCGTTCATCGACAGCAACCTCTGACGCCGACTGCGCGCCTGACGTGTTTTCCGGCCGGCCGTTCGTGCCGGCCTCCTTTCAGCCTCCCTCTTCCGGCTTGCTGCCACGATCATCGCGGCAAGCCGGTCTCGATCTCTTCCCATCCAGAACCTTCATCGACCGAAAACCATGCATCTGTCCGAGCTCAAGTCGTTGCACGTCAGCCAGCTCTTGGCCCTAGCCAATGAACAAAACATCGAAGGCGCCAACCGCCTGCGCAAACACGAACTCGTATTCGCGCTGCTCAAGAACCGCGCCAAGAAAGGGGAACCCATCTTCGGCGAGGGCGTGCTGGAAGTCCTGCCCGAAGGCTACGGCTTTCTCCGTTCGCCCGACACGTCCTACCTCGCCAGCCCGGACGACATCTACGTCTCACCCTCCCAGATCCGTCGCTTCAACCTGCACACGGGCGACACCATCGAGGGCGAGATCCGCATCCCCAAGGAAGGCGAACGCTACTTCGCCCTGGTGAAGCTCGACCGCATCAACGGCGAGTCGCCCGAGAAGTGCAAGCACAAGATCCTCTTCGAGAACCTCACCCCGCTGCACCCGAACGAAGCCTTCAAGCTCGAGCGCGACATCCGCAGCGAAGAGAACCTCACCGGCCGGGTCATCGACATCATCGCCCCCATCGGCAAAGGCCAGCGCGGCCTCATCGTCGCCCCGCCCAAGACGGGGAAGACCGTGATGCTGCAGCACATCGCGCATGCCATCACCTCGAACCATCCCGACGTCGTGCTCATCGTGCTCTTGATCGACGAGCGCCCCGAAGAGGTCACCGAAATGCAGCGCTCGGTACGCGGCGAGGTGGTCGCCTCCACCTTCGACGAGCCGGCCGCGCGCCACGTGCAGGTGGCCGAGATCGTCATCGAGAAGGCCAAACGCCTCACCGAGCACAAGCGCGACGTGGTGGTGCTGCTCGACTCGCTCACGCGCCTGGCGCGCGCCTACAACACCGTCGTACCCTCCTCGGGCAAGGTGCTCACCGGCGGCGTGGACGCCAACGCCCTGCAAAAGCCCAAGCGCTTCTTCGGCGCGGCGCGCAACCTCGAAGAAGGCGGCAGCCTCACCATCATCGCCACGGCGCTCATCGACACCGGCAGCCGCATGGACGACGTGATCTACGAGGAATTCAAGGGCACCGGCAACATGGAGCTGCACCTCGACCGGCGCATGGCGGAGAAGCGCGTCTATCCGGCGATCAACGTCAACCGCTCCGGCACCCGGCGCGAAGAGCTGCTGATGAAACCGGACATCCTGCAAAAGGTGTGGATCCTGCGCAAGCTCCTCTACGGCATGGACGATCTGGAAGCCACCGAATTCCTCCTCGACAAACTCAAGGCGACGAAGAACAACGCCGAGTTCTTCGACGCCATGCGCCGCGCCTAAAACAGAACGGTCGAGGCGGGAGCCGCTTCCGGCAGCCCGGCCTGCGCCAAACCCAAGCGCAAAAAACCGCGGTTTCGAACCGCGGTTTTTCGTCTACCGCCCGGCTACGGCCCAGGACAATCGCCCCGAGCAGCCTGAGGCTTACCTGTCGTAGCGGTAGAACCCTTCGCCCGTCTTGCGCCCGAGCCGGCCGGCCTCGACCATCTCCACGAGCAGCGGCGCGGGGCGGAATTTCGGATCCTTGAACCCTTCGTAGAGCACCTGCATCACCGCGAGCTCGACGTCGAGCCCGATGAGATCGGCGAGCGCCAGCGGCCCGATCGGATGGTTGCAGCCCAGTTTCATCGCCTCGTCGATCCCCTCGGCGCTCGCCAAGCCTTCCTGCAGCGCGAAGATCGCCTCGTTGATCATGGGGCACAGCAGGCGATTGACCACGAAACCCGGGCTGTTCTTCACCGCCACCGGCGTCTTGCCCAGCGCCTTGGCGATCGCCTCGGCCTTCTGGTAGGTTTCGTCGGAGGTCTGCAGGCCGCGGATGAGCTCGATGAGCGCCATCACCGGCACCGGGTTGAAGAAGTGCATGCCGATGACGCGTGCGGGATTCTTCGTCGCGGCGGCGATCTTGGTGATGGAGATGGAGGAAGTGTTGGACGCGAGGATCGCCTCGGGCTTGGCGAGCGCATCGAGCTTGGCGAAGAGCTCGAGCTTGAGCGCCTCGTTCTCGCTCGCCGCCTCGATCACCAGGTCGGCCGAAGCCACGCCGTCGAGCTGGGTCGCCGTTGCGATGCGCGCGAGCGTCGCGTCTTTGTCCGCCGCCGTGAGTTTTTCTTTCTTCACCAGGCGATCGAGGTTGGCGGAAATGGTGGCCCGAGCCCGCTCGAGCTGTTGCGTGGAAATGTCGTAGAGTCGCACGGAAAACCCGCTCTGGGCCGCGACCTGGGCAATGCCGCTGCCCATCGTTCCTGCGCCGACGATGAAGATGGTCTGCATGGATGACTCCTCTGCGGTTGGTGGAAGACGTGCGCCGGCATCCGGCGCGTTTGCTGCAGTGCAGTGTAGCACAGCGCCAACCGGAGCGCTTGCCGCCTCGCCCAGCCTCCTTTATCATGGAAAGCGCATGACGACTGGCACCGCCCATGCCCCGAGCCCTTCTCATCGACGACGAACCCGACCTGCGCACGCTGCTCACGCTCGCGCTGCACCGCCACGGCTGGCAGGCCGACGCCGTGGGTGACTGCGCCGGGGCCCGCCGCGTGCTCGACGATACCGCCACGCCGTATCACCTCATTCTCACCGATCTGCGCCTTCCGGACGGCAACGGGCTCGATCTCGTGCGCCACGCCCGCGAGCGTCGCCCCCTCACGCCGGTGGTCGTCCTCACCGCGTACGGGGACATCGACACGGCGGTACAGGCCGTCAAGCTCGGGGCGCACGACTTCCTCACCAAACCCTTGCGCATCGAGCGCCTCGCCCAGCTCCTCGAAGGTTTCGCCCAGTGCCCGCCGGATCAGGACGCCCCCGTCGACCCGGCGGCATTGCGCGCAGCCCTCGAGCGCAACCGCTGGAACCAGAGCCGGACCGCACGGGAACTGGGCTGGACGCTCGCCAAGCTGCGCTACTGGATGCAACGCCTCGGCCTGACCCAATAGCGCCTTGCGAAATCATGAAAATAGCATGAAACGAACCCTTCCCCGCTGATGGTACAATTTCTTTTTTCTCTTTCGAGGAGTCTCCCTCATGTTCATCACCGACGCTTACGCCCAAGGCGCCCCGGCAGCGGATCCGACCGGCGGCCTGATGCAGCTGCTGCCCATCATCCTGATGTTCGTCGTGCTGTGGTTCCTCATGGTGCGGCCGCAGATGAAACGGGCGAAGGAGCACAAGGCCATGATCCAGGCGCTCGCCAAAGGCGACGAGGTAATCACCCAGGGCGGCATCGCCGGTCGGGTAACCTCGGTGGACGAAGATTTCGTTCGGGTCGAAATCGCCAAAGGGGTTGAAGTGACGGTGCAAAAACCCACCATTGCCGCCGTGCTGCCCAAGGGCACGCTGAAAAATCTCTAAAGCGCCCCCTACCCATATGAACCGCTACCCTCTGTGGAAGAATCTGCTGATCGCCTTCGTGCTGCTGCTGGGGGCGATCTACGCCGCGCCGAACCTCTTCGGCGAGATCCCCGCCGTGCAGATCACACCGGCGCGGCCCGGTGCCCCGTTCGACGCCCGTTCTCTCGCCGCCCGGCTGGAGCCGAAGCTGACCGCGGCTGGGCTCGCTCCCCAGGGTTTTCTCTTCGAGGCCGGGGCCCTGAGGGTGCGGTTCGCCGACACCGAAACCCAGATCCGGGCAAAAGACCTGATCGAAGCCGAGCTCAATCCCGATCCGGAAAAGCCCGAGGCGATCGTGGCGCTCAACCTCCTGCCCGGCACGCCCGAGTGGCTCGCACGGCTGGGCGCCAAACCGATGTATCTCGGGCTCGACCTGCGCGGCGGCGTCCACTTCCTGCTCGAAGTGGACATGGACGGCGCGCTGACCAAGCGGCTCGACGCCATCGCCGCCGATTTGCGCTCGCTCATGCGGGCGGAGAAGATCCGCCACCAGGGAATCGTGCGCAACGGCCGGCTCATCGAAGCGCGCTTCGCCGACGAAGCCACGGCCGAAGCGGCGCGGCGCGTGATCGCCAAGAACGTGCCCGATCTGGCCCTCGACGTGACGGCCCAGGGCGAAACGGTGAAGCTCATTGCGCGGCTTACGCCCGCGGCGGAAAAAACCCTGCGCGAATTCGCCCTCAAGCAGAACATCACCACCCTGCACAACCGCATCAATGAGCTGGGTGTCGCCGAACCCGTCATCCAGCAGCAGGGGACAGACCGCATCGTCGTGCAACTGCCCGGCGTGCAGGACGTAGCCAAGGCCAAGGACATCCTTGGGCGCACGGCCACCTTGGAAGTGCGCCTGGTCGACGACACGCCGGGCGCGCTCGAAGAGGCGATCGCCGGCCGCGTTCCACCGGGCACCGAGCTCCTCTACGAGCGCAATGGCCGCCCCATCCTGGTGAAGAAAGACGTCGTGCTCACCGGCGAGCGCCTCACCGACGCCCAGCCCGGCTTCGACGGGCAGACCGGCGAGCCGGCGGTGCACCTGACGCTGGATTCGGCCGGCGCGCGCATCTTCCGCGACGTCACCCGCGACAACGTCGGCAAGCGCATGGCGATCCTGCTCATCGAGCGGGGACAGGCCGAAGTGATCACCGCCCCGGTGATCCGCACCGAGATCACGGGCGGACGGGTGCAGATCTCGGGGGCGATGACGGTGGAAGAAGCGCGCGACATCGCGCTGCTACTGCGTGCCGGCAGCCTTGCCGCCCCGATGCGCATCGTCGAGGAGCGCACCGTCGGCCCCAGCCTCGGCAAAGAGAACATCGAGCGCGGCGTGCACGCCACGCTGTGGGGTTTCGCGATCATCGCCGTCTTCATGATCGTCTATTACCAGCTCATCGGCCTTTACTCGGTGGTGGCGCTGGCGGCCAACCTCATGCTCCTCGTGGCGCTGCTGTCGCTCTTGCAGGCCACCCTCACCTTGCCGGGAATCGCGGCGATGGCACTCACGCTGGGCATGGCGATCGACGCCAACGTCCTCATCAACGAGCGCATCCGCGAGGAATTGCGCCTGGGCGTCTCGCCGCAGATGGCGATCGCCGCCGGCTACGAGCGGGCGTTTGCCACCATCCTCGACTCCAACGTGACCACGCTCATCGCCGGCGTGGCGCTGCTGGTCTTCGGCTCCGGCCCGGTGCGCGGCTTCGCCGTGGTGCACTGCCTCGGCATCCTCACCTCCATGTTCTCGGCCATCCTGGTGTCGCGCATGCTGGTCAACTTCACTTACGGCGGCAAGAAGCGCGTCGCCCACGTCTCGATCGGCTGAACGGAGACTTCCATGGAATTATTCCATCCGCGCCAAGACATCCCCTTCATGCGGCACGCCCTGTGGTTCAACGCCGTGTCGCTCCTCACTTTCGTGGCCGCCGTGCTCTTTCTCGCCCTGCGCGGGCTGAACCTCTCCATCGAATTCACCGGCGGCACCTTGGTGGAAGTACGCGCCAGCGAGGCCGTTGCGCTCGAAGCGGTACGCGACGTGCTCGCCCAGGCTGGGCTGCGCGAAGCCCAGGTGCAGAACTTCGGCTCGGCGCGCGACCTCCTCATCCGGCTGCCGCATCTGGGCGACGGCGAGAGCGCCCAGGCCGGCGAACGGGTGAAGGCGCTGCTCTCACAAGTCCCGGGAGCGAACTTCGAGGTGCGCCGCGTCGAGTTCGTGGGGCCCCAGGTGGGCAAGGAACTGGCCACCAACGGGCTCATGGCGCTCGCCTTCGTGGTATTTGGCATCGTCACCTATCTGGCGATGCGCTTCGAGTGGCGCTTCGCGGTCTCGGCCATCATCGCCAACCTGCACGACGTGGTGATCATCCTCGGGGCATTCGCCGCCTTCCAGTGGGAATTCTCGCTCTCCGTGCTCGCGGCGGTGCTCGCCGTGCTGGGCTACTCGGTCAACGAGACAGTGGTGATCTTCGATCGGGTGCGAGAGGTTTTCAAGCAGCGCCGTGGCAAGATGGACACGCCCGCCGTGCTCGATCATGCGATCACCGCCACCATGTCGCGCACCATCATCACGCACGCGAGCACCCTGGCGATGGTGGTGACGATCCTGCTCTTCGGCGGCGAGACGCTGCACTACTTCGCGCTCGCGCTCACCATCGGCATCGTCTTCGGCATCTATTCGTCGATCTTCGTCTCGGCCGCGCTCGTGATGTGGTTCGGCGTCACGCGCGAGGATCTGGTCAAACCGGCGAAGAAGAAGGAAGAGGCGGTGGTCTGATTCTCTCTTCTGTGGCATGAAAAAGCCCCCGGAACCGGGGGCTTTTTCATGGGTAGCGCGAAAGGGCGGCGGGCTTACTGATCGACGAAGGCCCGTTCGATGGCGTAGTGACCCGGCACGCCCATGCTGGGCGAGACCTGGAAGCCCAAATCGTCGAGGATCTTGCTCGTGTCGGCGAGCATGCGCATGCTGCCGCACAGAAGCGCCCGGTCGGTCTCGGGGTTGAGCTGGGGAATGCCCAAGTCGGCGGCGAGCTTGCCGCTGGTGATGAGATCGGTGATCCGGCCTTGGTGAATGAAAGGCTCGCGCGTGACGGTGGGGTAGTAGATGAGTTTTTCGCGCACCATCTCGCCCAGGAACTCGTGCTGCGGCAGTTCCTTGGTGATGTAGTCGTAGTAGCCGAGCTCGCGCACCCAGCGCGTGCAGTGTACAAGGATCACTTTTTCGTAGCGATCGTAGACGTCCGGATCCTTGATGATGGACATGAAAGGCGCAAGCCCCGTGCCGGTGGCCAGAAGAAAAAGCCGCTTTGCGCCGGGCAGGAGGTTGTCCTGCACGAGCGTGCCGGTGGGCTTGGTGGAGACGAGCACTTCGTCGCCTACCTTGAGGTGCTGCAGCCGCGAGGTGAGCGGGCCGTTGGGCACCTTGATCGAGTAGAACTCGAGGTGCTCTTCCCAGTTGGCGCTGGCGATGGAATAGGCGCGCAGCAGCGGCTTGCCATCGACCATCAGACCGATCATGACGAACTGGCCATTGATGAAGCGGAAACCCGGATCGCGGGTGCAGCGGAAGCTGAAGAGGGTGTCGGTCCAGTGATGCACCCAGATCACTTTCTCGACGCGCAGGTTCTTGGGCAAGGCGGGGGAAGACGTCTGCTCGGCAACGGCACCGGTTTCGGCCATGGCGGTCAAATCCTCGCTGAAGGACTAAAAAACGCAATGATAGCACCGGCTTAATTCCGGCGCCAACACGATTGGAATCTCAGATGCGCTTGGCGAGCTCCTCGGCCTTGCCGGTGTATTTCTGCGGCACGAGGGCGAGCAGCCGCTCCTTGGCCGATTCGGGCAGAGGCAAGCCGGCGATGAAACCGCGCAGCGCCTCGGCGGTGATCGCCTTGCCGCGGGTCATCTCCTTGAGTTTCTCGTAGGGGTTGGGGATGCCGTGGCGCCGCATCACGGTCTGCACCGCCTCGGCGAGCACCTCCCAGGCTTCGGCCAGATCGCGCTCGAGCGCCTTCGGATCTGCTTCGAGCTTGTCCAGCCCGCGGCGCAGCGAATCGAGCGCGAGCAGCGTGTGCCCGAAGGCCACGCCCAGGTTGCGCAGCACCGTGGAGTCGGTGAGGTCGCGCTGCATCCGCGACACCGGCAATTTGTCGGCGAAATGGCGCAGCAGGGCGTTGGCGATTCCCAGGTTGCCTTCGGCGTTTTCGAAGTCGATGGGGTTCACCTTGTGCGGCATGGTCGAGGAGCCGACCTCGCCCTCCTTGAGCTTCTGGCGGAAGTAACCGTAGGAGATATAGAGCCACAGATCGCGGCATGCGTCGATGAGGATGGTGTTCGTCCGCGCCATGGCATCGAAGAGTTCGGCCATCGCGTCGTGCGGTTCGATCTGGATGGTATAGGGGTTGAATTCGAGCCCGAGCGATTCGATGAAGCGGCGATTGAATTCTTCCCAGTCGATCTCGGGATAGGCGATCGCGTGGGCGTTGTAGTTGCCCACCGCGCCGTTGAACTTGGCCGTGAGGCGCACGGCGGCGATGGCGGCGCGGGTGCGCTGCAGGCGCGCGGCGACGTTGGCCATCTCTTTGCCCAGGGTCGTGGGGCTCGCCGGCTGGCCGTGGGTGCGCGAGAGCATGGGCAGGGCCGCGTGTTCGTGCGCGAGTGCCCGGAAGCGTTCGATCACGGCGTCGAGCGCCGGCAGCAGCACCCGGTCGCGCCCGGCGGTGAGCATGAGCGCGTGCGCGGTGTTGTTGATGTCTTCGGAGGTGCAGGCGAAATGTACGAACTCGCGCGCCCGCTCGGCTTCGGGCAAGCCTTCGAGCCGCTCCTTGATCCAGTATTCGACGGCCTTGACGTCGTGGTTGGTGCGCGCCTCGATCGCCTTGATCGCCGCGGCATCCGACGGCTTGAATTCCTCGACGAGCAAGTCGAGCTCGCGCACGGTGCTGGGGGAGAAGGTCGGGACTTCGGCGATGCGGGGATCGGCGGCGAGCGTCTTGAGCCATTCGATCTCGACGCGCACGCGCTCGCGCATGAAGCCGTATTCGGAGAAAATCGGGCGCAGGGCGTCGAGCTTGGTGGCGTAGCGGCCATCGAGCGGGCTCAGGGCAAGGAGGGTGGCAGGATCGGTCATCGCGGCATGTTCCTTAGCTGCGGTATTCGGCGTTGATGCGGACGTAGTCGAAGGAAAGATCGCAGGTCCAGACGGTGGCGGCGGCCTCGCCCCGGGCGAGATCGACGCGCACGGTGATTTCGGCGTGCTTCATGACGCGGGCGCCGTCTTCCTCACGGTAGGAAGATGCCCGACCGCCCCCTTCGGCCACCAGGATGGAATCGCCCTCGGCTTCGAGCCAGACGCGGATCGCCGCGGGATCGAGATCGTCGATGCCGGCGTAGCCGATGGCGGCGAGGATGCGGCCCAGGTTGGGGTCGGAAGCGAAGAAGGCGGTCTTCACCAGCGGCGAGTGGGCGATGGCGTAGGCGACCTTGCGGCATTCTTCGCGCGACGCGCCGCGCTCCACCCGCACGGTGATGAACTTGGTGGCGCCTTCGCCGTCGCGCACGATGGCCTGGGCGAGCCAGCGCGAGACTTCGATCACGGCGGCGCGCACCTTGCGGTAGTCTTCGTCGTCGCTCACCGCGAGCTCGCGCGACATGGCCGCGCCGGTGGCGATCAGCACGAAGGAGTCGTTGGTAGACGTGTCGCCATCGACGGTGATGGCGTTGAAGGATTCATCGGCCGCCTCGCGCACCAGGGCATCGAGCAAGGGTTTGGCGAGCCTGGCGTCGGTGGCCACGAACCCGAGCATGGTGGCCATGTTGGGGCGGATCATGCCGGCGCCCTTGCTGATGCCGGTGATGGTGACGACGGTGCCGTCGGACAGGCGCACCTGGCGCGAGCAGGCCTTGGGCACCGTGTCGGTGGTCATGATGGCGTAGGCGGCATCCAGCCAGGCGTCGGGGCGCAGGTTGGTGACGAGCGCCGGCAGCGCGGCCTCGATTTTCTCTACCGGCAGAGGCTCGAGGATGACGCCGGTGGAAAACGGCAGCACTTCCTGCGGCTCCACCCCCAGCACCTGGGAGACCGCCTTGCAGGTGCGACGCGCCGCCTCCAGCCCCTCGGCGCCGGTACCGGCGTTGGCCACGCCCGTGTTGATGACGAGCGCGCGGGGCGCGGCCTCGCCCGCCAGGTGTTCGCGGCAGACCTGCACCGGCGCGGCGCAGAAGCGGTTCTGCGTGAAGACGCCGGCCACGCGGCTACCGGGGGCGAGCGAGATCACGGTGAGGTCGCGCCGTCCGGCCTTGCGGATGCCGGCTTCGGCCACGCCCAGGCGCACGCCGGCGACGGGGCGAAGGTCCTTGGGATCGGGGGCGGTGAGATTGACGGCCATCGCGGGACTCCGTTCAGCTCAGTTTACCGTGGCAGTGTTTGTATTTCTTGCCGGAACCGCAGGGGCAGGGATCGTTGCGGCCGACCTTGGGCAGCGCATTGGTCTGCGGCCGGGCCTTGACGGCCGTCTCACCTCCCTCTTCGGCACCGGGTTCGGCGTGATGGTACTGCACTTGCTGCACTTCGGGGGGGCGTTCGACGACCTCTTCGACCGCGGCCTCGGTGCGCACCTGCACCGAAAGAAGGATGCGGCTGACGTCGCGCCGGATGGCGTCGAGCATGGCCTCGAAGAGCTCGAAGGCTTCGCGCTTGTATTCCTGTTTCGGGTTCTTTTGCGCATACCCCCGCAGATGGATGCCCTGGCGCAGGTGATCGAGCGCCGAGAGGTGTTCGCGCCAGTGCGTGTCGATGCTCTGCAGCAGGATGCTGCGCTCGAACTGTTTCCAGGCCTGCGGATCGACCAGGCTCGCCTTGGCGCGGTAAGACGCTTCGGCCGCTTCGAGCACGCGCTCGAGCAGCTGCTCGTCGCTGAGATCCGGTTCGGCCTCGAGCCACTGGCGCAGCGGCAGCGACAGGTTGAATTCGCCGGCGAGCGTCTGCTCCAGCCCGGCGAGATCCCATTGCTCTTCGACGCTGTCGGCCGGCACGTAGGTGCGGAAGATGTCGGTGAGGGTGCCGGCGCGCATGTCGGCGACGAGTTCGCTCACGTCCTCGGCGTCGACCACTTCGTTTCGCTGGGCGTAGATGACCTTGCGCTGCTCGTTGGCGACGTCGTCGTATTCGAGCAGCTGCTTGCGGATGTCGAAGTTGTGCTGCTCGACGCGGCGCTGGGCCGATTCGAGCGAGCGCGTCACCATGGGATGTTCGATCGCCTCGCCCTCGGGCATCTTCAGGCGCACCATGATGGCGTTGAGCCGGTCGCCGGCGAAGATGCGCAGCAGCGGGTCTTCCAGCGAGAGGTAGAAGCGCGAGGAGCCGGGGTCGCCCTGGCGTCCGGCGCGGCCGCGCAGCTGGTTGTCGATGCGGCGCGATTCGTGCCGTTCGGTGCCGATGATGCGCAAGCCCCCGGCGGCGATCACCGCGTCGTGCGCTTTCTGCCATTCGGCGCGCAGTGCCTCGATGCGCTTTTCCTTTTCTTCGTCGGAGAGCGCGGGGTCGTTGCGGATCTCCTCGATCTGCGGCGCGATGTTGCCGCCGAGCACGATGTCGGTACCGCGGCCGGCCATGTTGGTGGCGATCGTCACCATGCCGGGGCGCCCGGCCTGGGCGATGATGTGCGCCTCGCGCTCGTGCTGCTTGGCGTTGAGCACCTGGTGCGGGATCTTTTCCTTGGTGAGGAGCCGGGAGAGGAACTCGTTGACCTCGATCGAGGTGGTGCCGACCAGCACGGGCTGGCCGCGTTCGCGGCAGTCCTTGATGTCCTCGATCACCGCCTGCCATTTCTCCTTGGCGGTGCGATAGACGCGGTCGTTCTCGTCGCGGCGCACGAGCGGCCGGTTGGTGGGGATGATGACGGTCTCGAGGCCGTAGATCTGCTGGAATTCGTAGGCTTCCGTGTCGGCCGTGCCGGTCATGCCGGCCAGCTTTTCGTACATGCGGAAGTAGTTCTGGAAAGTGATCGAGGCGAGCGTCTGGTTCTCGGCCTGGATGCGCACGCCTTCCTTGGCTTCGATCGCCTGATGCAGCCCTTCGGACCAGCGCCGGCCGGGCATGAGCCGGCCGGTGAATTCGTCGACGATGATGATTTCGTCGTTCTGCACCACGTAGTGCTGGTCGCGGTGAAAGAGCGCGTGCGCCCGCAGCGCCGCGTAGAGGTGGTGCAGCAGGGTGATGTAGCGCGGATCGTAGAGGTTGCCGCCTTCGGGCAGCAGCCCCATGCGCATGAGGATGCCCTCGACCTTTTCGTGCCCCTGCTCGGTGAGCAGCACCTGACGCGCCTTGAGGTCGATGGTGTAATCCCCGGGCTCGAGCACTTCCTCGCCCTGCATCTTCTGTTCGGTAAGGAGCGGCACCACCTCGTTCATCTTGAGGTAGAGCTCGGTGTTGTCCTCGGCCTGGCCGGAGATGATGAGCGGGGTGCGCGCCTCGTCGATGAGGATGGAGTCGACCTCGTCGACGATGGCGTAGTGTAGCCCCCGCTGCACGCGATCGACCGGGGCGTAGACCATGTTGTCGCGCAGATAGTCGAAGCCGAATTCGTTGTTCGTGCCGTAGGTGATGTCGGCCGCGTAGGCTTCCTGCTTTTCGCCGTGCGACAGGCCGGGGACGTTGCAGCCCACCGTCAGCCCCAGGAAACGGTAGATTCGCCCCATCCAGTCGGAGTCGCGCCGCGCGAGGTAGTCGTTGACCGTGACGACGTGCACCCCTTTGCCCGTGATCGCATTGAGATAGGCCGGCAGCGTCGCCACCAGGGTCTTGCCCTCGCCGGTGCGCATCTCGGCGATCTTGCCCTCGTGCAGCACGATGCCGCCGATGAGCTGGACGTCGAAGTGGCGCATGCCATGCACGCGCTTGCCCGCCTCGCGCACCACGGCGAAGGCCTCGGGCAGCAAGGCATCGAGCGATTCGCCATTGGCATGGCGCTGTTTGAATTCCGCCGTCTTCGCGCGCAGGGCTTCGTCCGAGAGGGCGGCCACGCTCGGTTCGAGTTCGTTGATGCGGGCGACGGTGGTGCGGTAACGCCGCAGCAGCCGGTCATTTCGGCTGCCGAAGAGTTTCTTGAGGACGCGGGTAATCATTACGTGCGGTCGGCTTGTCGGAGCGAATGGTGAAGTTTATCATGCCCCATCGGACGAGGCACGGGAAAGGGCGATGACACGGAAACTGGGAGAACTCTTCCGTCTCAGCGCGGAACTGGAGCCGCTGCGTCATCATGCCATGACATTACAGCGGCTGCAGGAAGAGATCGACCGTCTGCTGGAGGAGGAGTTCCGGGGGCGGGTGTCCGTCGCCAACCTGAAGGACGGAACGCTTTATCTGCACACGGCCTCGGCGCTCGCGGCGGCGAAGCTGCGGCACCGTCTGCCCAGCCTCACGGCAGCGCTCGCGGCATCGGCCCCGGTCCTGGCGATCAAGTTGAGGGTACGCCCCACGAACGCCCCCGCGAGCGGCGTGGCGGCGCCGCGGCCGCCGCGGGTACGGACCATCGGGCCGGGGGGGCGCGCAGCGATCGCCGAACTGTGCGCCCGGCTCGCGCCGGATTCGCCCCTGCGTCAGGCGCTGGAGCGGCTGATCGAGCGCGCGGCGATGGCCTCAGAGCAAAGGCAAGAGGGCGATCCGCTCGAGCGCAAAGAGGCCGAGATAGATGAGGACGATGCCGAGCGCAAGCCTCAGGATGCGTTTGGCGTACAGTAGCCAGCGCCGCTCGCCGCTCCAGAGATAGGCGGCGACGCAGACCCCTGCACCCAGAAGGACGAAGACGAGGAGAAGGCGGAACCCCAGCACGGCATGCGCTTACGTCGTCGCGGCGCCGGTGGCGAGCGCAGGCAGGAGCGCCGGTACCTCGTCCCGTTCCAGGGTGGTGAGTTCCCAGGCGCTGCGATCGGCCATGAGGGCGCGCAGGAGCTGGTTGTTGAGCGCATGGCCGGATTTGTGGGCCACGTAGCGCGCGAGCAGCGGGTGACCGGCCAGGTACAGGTCGCCGATGGCATCCAGGATCTTGTGCCGTACGAATTCGTCGGGGAATCGCAAGCCTTCGGGATTGAGGATGCGGTATTCGTCGAGCACGATGGCGTTGTCGAGGCTGCCGCCCTGGGCGAGGCCGAGTTCGCGCAGCAGCTCCACTTCGTGCACGAAGCCGAAGGTGCGGGCCCGGGCGACGAAGCGCGGATAGGCATGCTCGGAGAGATCGACCACGGCGCGGGTTTGCGAGGCGCTGATCGCCGGATGGTCGAAGGCGATGGAGAATTCGAGACGGAATCCGGGATAGGGTTCGAGGCGGACCCACTTGTCGCCCTCGCGGACCTCCACCGGTTTGAGCACTTTCAGGAAGCGCCGCGGCGCCGGCTGGGCTTCGAGGCCCGCCTCGAGCATCATCATGACGAAGGGCGCGGCGCTGCCGTCCATGATGGGGATCTCGGGCCCATCGACGTCGATGTGCACGTTGTCGACCCCCAACCCGGCCAGCGCCGACATGAGGTGCTCGACGGTGGCGATTCTCACGCCGTCGCGCTCGAGCCCCGTGCACAGGCGCGTCTCGCGCACCGCCTCGGGGGAGGCGGGAATGGACACCGGCGGATCGAGGTCGACGCGATGAAAGACGATGCCGCTATCGGGCGCGGCCGGTCGCAGCCACAGCTGCACTTTCTCACCGGAGTGCAGGCCGACTCCGGTGACGTGCGCGATGGACTTGAGCGTGTGCTGGGAAATCATGCCGGTCCGGGACGATCAGTCGTTTTGCTTGCGCAGGAAGGCGGGGATGTCGAGCCGGTCGAGCCCGGGCATGCGATCGGCGAGCGTGCTGCGGCGCCCCCGGACGGAACGCTCGACCTGGGGCATGCCGCCGCGCTGCGGAGTCTCGGTGCGCCCTTGCGTGGCGCCCATGGTGGCGCCGCCGCCATAGGTTCCCGTGCCGCGGATCACTTCCATTTGGGGCTGCGGCCGCGTGGAACGCGCCGCTCCGAGACCGGTGGCGACGACCGTGATGCGGATGCGGTCTTCCATCGTGTCGTCGAAGACGGCCCCGTACTTGACGAAGGCTTCGGGAGCGGCAAAGGCCTGCACCGTGCGCACGGCGTCGCGCACTTCGGAGAGCTTGAGCGAGCGGCTGGCGGTAATGTTGATGAGGACGCAGCGCGCGCCGGAGAGTTCCGTCCCTTCGAGCAGGGGGCTCACTGCGGCCTGCTCGGCGGCGATGCGCGCGCGATCGATGCCAGAAGCTTCGGCCGAACCCATCATGGCGCGGCCCATCTCGCCCATGGCGGTGCGCACATCCTGAAAATCGACGTTGACCAGCCCCGGCACGTTGATGATCTCGGCGATGCCGGCCACGGCGTTCTTGAGCACGTTGTCGGCGGCCTTGAAGCAGTCTTCGAAGCCGGCGTCGTCGCCGAAGACTTCGAGCAGGCGGTCGTTGAGCACGACGATGAGGGAATCGACGTGGCGCGTGAGCTCTTCGATGCCGCTTTCGGCGACGCGGTCGCGGTTTTCGAAATCGAAGGGCTTGGTGACCACCGCCACGGTGAGGATGCCCATCTCCTTGGCGATCTCGGCGATGACCGGCGCGGCGCCCGTGCCCGTGCCGCCTCCCATGCCGGCGGTGAGGAAGGCCATGTGGGCCCCCTCGAGCGCGGCGACGATGCGCTCGCGCGACTCCATTGCCGCTTCGCGCCCGGCTTCCGGCTTGGAGCCCGCCCCCAGGCCGGAAGAGCCGATCTGGACCTTGGTGGGGGCGAGGCAGCGCGTGAGCGCCTGCGCATCGGTATTGACGGCGACGAACTCCACCCCGCCGATGCCCTCGCGAATCATGTGGTCGACGGCGTTGCCGCCCGCCCCCCCGATGCCGAGCACTTTGATGACCGTACCCTTGTGGGTGGTGTCGACCAATTCTTCAATCCCTTTGACCGCCATGACATTCTCCCGCTTTTGTCGTGCATTCTAACCAAGAAATCGTGATATTCAGAAATTTTCCCGGATCCATTGCCACGTGCGCCGCCACCATTGTCCTCCGGAGGCACGCCCTCCCCTGCCCGGGATCCTGCGCCGGGAATCGGCCGCCTCGAGCACCAGGCCGACGGCGGCGGCGTACTCGGGATCGGCGAGCCGCTCGCGCAGGCGCCCGCCCACCAGCGGCGCGCCGAGCCGCGCCGGCATCCCCAGGACTTCCTCGGCCAGCTCGACCATGCCGCCGAGCTTGGCCGAACCGCCGGTGAGCACCACGCCAGAGGAGAGCATCTCCTCGTAGCCGCTGCGGCGCAGTTCCTGCTGCACCAGCTCGAAGATCTCCTCGGCGCGGGGGTGGATCACGTCGGCCAGCCGCTGGCGCGACAGACGCCGCGCCGGACGGTCGCCCACCGGGGCGACTTCGATCATCTCCTCGGGATCGACCCAGTCGTGGCGCGCCGCACCGTGTTCGAGCTTGATCGTCTCGGCCTCTGCCGTGGGCGTGCGCAGCGCCATGGCGATGTCGTTGGTGATCATGTCGCCGGCGGCCGGAAGCACGGCCGTGTGCCGAATCGCCCCCTGGGTGTAGACCGCCAGGTCGGTGGTGCCGGCGCCGATGTCGATGATGCACACGCCCAGGCTCTTTTCGTCCTCGGTGAGGACGGCGTGCGCCGCAGCGAGCGGTTGCAGCACGAGTCCGTCGATTTCCAGCCCGGCGCGGCGCACGCACTTGATGATGTTCTGGGCGCTGGCCGCCGCCCCGGTGATGATGTGCACCTTGGCCACGAGCTTCACCCCGCTCATGCCGACGGGATCCTTGATGCCACCCTGGCCGTCGATGATGAATTCCTGGGTGAGCAGGTGCAGCACCTGCTGCTCGGAGGGGATGGGCATGGCGCGGGCGACTTCGATCACCTTGACCACGTCCTCGCGCGTGATCTCGCTGCCCTTGACGGCGAGCATCCCCTCGGCGTTGGTACATTGGATGTGGGCCCCAGAGATGCTGGCGTGCACGCGCGGGATGTCGCAGGCGGCCATGCGCTTGGCCTCGTCGACGGCCTGGGCGATCGCCGCCACGCTCGCTTCGATATTGACGACGGCGCCGCGTTTCATGCCGGTCATCGGCGCCACGCCGAGCCCGATCGGCTCGACGCCGCCGTCCTCGCGCAATCGGGCGACGAGGCACGTCACCTTGGACGTGCCGATGTCGAGCCCGACGAGCAGATCTCGATCTTCCCTCATCTCTTCTTCTTCCCCTTTGATTCCGGCGGTGGAGGCGGCGCAATGATACTCGCCGGCCCGGCGACCGCGAGCGCCTGCTGGTGGCGAAAATCGACGCGCACGGGCGCATAGCCGAGCCGCTCGCGGATCGCATCCCAGCGCTGGGCGAGCCAGGAGAGGCGCTGCTCGGCCTGCTGCAGGGAATCGAGCCGTCCGAGCACGAATTCCGTCCCTTGGCTCAGCCGCACGACATAGGAGAGCGTAGGGCCGACCTGCAGCACTTCCAGGCGGCCCAGCGGCTGCAGTACCCGGCTGAGCCCCTCGTAGGCTTCGAGCAGGGTTTCCTCCTGCCCGGCGGGGCCGATGATGCGGGGCAGATCGTCGGAGGGCGGCACGGCGCTGAAGACGTGCCCGTTGGCATCGAGCAGGGAGAGCTCACCGCTGGCGACGTCGATCCAGATCGCGATGGGACGATATTCGGCCAGGCTGACCACCAGGGAATCGGGCCAGACCCGGCGCACGTCGGCGCGGCGAACCCAAGGCAGGTCTTCCAGGGCTCGGCGCAAGGCTCCGAGATCGACGTCGAAGAAGGTCTTCCCCTCCACCGCCCGCAGGGCCGCATAACGCAGGCGGTCGGAGTCGCTGTGCTCGAGTTCGCCTTCGATGACGACGGTGCGAATCGGCGGCAGCCATTGCTCCCCCCAGTAAGACCAGGCCGCGGCGGCGAAGAAGAGCAGCGCGAGCATCGTGAGGCGCCGCGTCCAGCGGGCGAGCACGAAGGCATCGCGCCACCAGCGTGCCCCGGGAGGCACGGGCGCGGGCGCATGGCGGGAGAAGCGCTCAGAGCGGCTCATCGCAGCGCGCTTCCTCGAGAATACGCAGGCACAAGGCCTCGAACTCGATGCCGAGCGCGCGCGCGGCGAGCGGCACGAGCGAATGCGAGGTCATGCCGGGTGCGGTGTTCATCTCCAGCAGATAGGGGTCTTCCCCCTCGAGCAACAGGTCGATGCGCCCCCAGCCGCGGCAGCCGAGCGCGCGCGCCGAGCGCATCGTGAGTTCGGCCAGCCGCACGGCGAGCGCTTCCGGCAAGGGGGCCGGGCAAAGATAGCGCGTCTCGTCGCTGAAGTATTTGTTGTGGTAGTCGTAGCGGCCTCGGGGAGCGATGATCTCGATGGCGGGCAAAGGCTGATCGCCGAGAAAGCCAATCGTGATCTCCCGCCCGGCGATGAAGCGTTCGACGAGCACCTCACCATCGAAGCGCCGCGCCGCCTCCAGCGCCGGCCACAGATCCTCTTCGCGCTCGACGCGCGTTGCCCCCATGCTGGAGCCTTCGTGCACCGGTTTGACGAACACGGGTAGCGCGAGCGCCTCGCACACCCGCCGCGACACCGCCTCGGGTCCGGCGGCGAAGTCTTCGTCGGTGAGCCGCAGCGCCGGCGGCGTGGGCAGCCCCTGCGCCTGCCACAGGAGCTTGGTGCGCCATTTGTCCATGGCCAGGGCGGAAGCGAGCACGCCACTGCCGGTGTAGGGGATACGCAACCATTCGAGCGCGCCCTGGAGGGTGCCGTCCTCGCCGCCGCGGCCATGCAAGGCGATGAAGGCGCGCGCGAAGCCTTCGCGCTTCAAGTCGCAGAGGTCGCGCTCGGCGGGATCGAACGGGTGCGCGTCCACGCCGGCGCGGCGCAGCGCCTCGAGCACCGCCGCCCCCGACATGAGCGACACCTCGCGCTCGGCCGAGCACCCGCCCAGAAGCACCGCCACTTTGCCCAGATCGCCGCTCATGCCACCCGCTCCTCGTTCGCCGCCACGGCGGCGGATTCCTGCACCAGGCGTGCCGGCAGTCGCCCGATCGAGCCCGCCCCCATGGTCACGACCACGTCGCCGTCGCGTACCACCTGCGGCAGCACCGCCGGAACTTCATCGAGCTGCTCGACGAAGAACGGCTCGATCTTGCCGCGCAGCCTCAGCGCCCGCGCGAGGCTGCGTCCGTCGGCCGCCGGAATCGGCTCCTCGCCGGCCGGGTAGACCTCCAGCAGCACCAAGGCATCCACCCCCGAGAGCACGCGCACGAAGTCCTCGAAGCAGTCGCGCGTGCGGCTGTAGCGGTGCGGCTGGAAGACGACCACCACGCGCCGCCCTGGGAAGGCAAGGCGCACCGCGTCCAGCGTGGCTTGCATCTCCACCGGGTGGTGCCCATAGTCGTCGATGAGGGTGTAGGTGCCGCGCACCGTCCCGTCTTCCCCGACGAGGGGCAGCTCCCCGTAGCGCTGGAATCGTCGCCCCACCCCTTGGAAGCCCGCCAGCGCACGCACGATCGCCTCATCGGGCACGTGCAGTTCGCTCGCCACAGCAATCGCCGCCAGCGCGTTGCGCACGTTGTGCAGGCCGGAGAGGTTCAATTCGACCGGCAGACGCGTCTCGCGCCCGTTGCGCCGCACGGCGGTGAAGAGCATCTTCCCGCGCTCGGCGCGCACGTCCTCGGCGCGCACGGCCGCCTCCGGGTTCAAGCCATAGCCCACCGTTGGTCGCTCGATCCGCGGCACGATGGACGCGACGTGCGGATCGTCCAGACAGAGTACTGCCACGCCCCAGAAAGGCAGGCGATGCAGGAAATCGACGAAGGCGGTCTTGAGCCGCTCGAAGTCGTGCCCGTAGGTGGACATGTGATCGGCATCGATGTTGGTGACCACCGCCATCACCGGGGAAAGGTGCAGGAAAGAGGCATCCGACTCGTCCGCCTCGGCCACGAGGTATTCTCCCTGGCCCAGACGGGCGTTGCTGCCGGCGGCGATCAAGCGTCCGCCGATGACGAAAGTCGGATCGAGCCCCCCCTCGGCGAGGATGCTCGCCACCAGCGAGGTGGTGGTCGTCTTGCCGTGGGTACCGGCGATGGCGATGCCCTGTTTGAAGCGCATCAGCTCGGCCAGCATCTGTGCCCGCGGCACCACCGGGATGCCGGCCGCGCGCGCGGCGAGCACCTCGGGGTTGTCCGCCGCCACCGCCGAAGAAACCACCACGGCGTCGGCCCCGGCGACGTGCTCCGGGGCGTGCCCGAGCATCACCCGCACGCCGAGCGCGCGCAGACGCGCGAGCGTCGCGCTCTCGGCCAGATCCGAGCCGCTCACCTCGAACTCCAGGTGCGAGAGCACCTCGGCGATGCCGCTCATCCCCACCCCGCCGATGCCGACGAAGTGCACGCGTTTGACGCGGTGTTTCATGTTCCGTCCTTTGCCAATCGTTCGAGTTCGTCGGCGAGCGCCTCGGTCGCATCGGGCCGGGCGAGCGCCCGGGCAGCGAGCGCCATCTGCCGGCAACGTTCACGGTCGAACCCCTGCAGCAATTCCGCCAGGCCCTCGGGCGTGAGCCCGGATTGAGGCAGCAACTGCGCCGCGCCGCCATCGACGAGAAAGCGCGCGTTCGCCGTTTGGTGATCGTCGACCGCATGGGGGAAAGGCACCAGCAGCGCCCCCACCCCGACGGCGGCGAGCTCTGCCACCGTCATCGCCCCGGCGCGCGAGACAACCAAATCGGCCTCGGCCAGGGCGGCGCCCATGTCCTCGATGAAGGGCAGCAACCGCCCTTCCACGCCGTGGTGCGCATACGCTTGCTCGAGCGCGGCGAAATGGGCGCTGCCCGACTGGTGCGTCACCACGGGCCGTTCATGCGGCGCCAACTGCGCCAGCGCCGCCGGCACCGCCTCGTTGAGCGCCTTGGCCCCAAGGCTGCCACCCACCACCAGCAGGCGCAAAGGCCCCTGCCGCCCGGCAAAGCGCACCTCGGGCGGCGGCACGGTAGTGAATTCGCGCCGCACCGGGTTGCCCACCCAGAGCCCGCCAGGCAGCGTCCCGGGAAAGCCAGTGAGCACGGCATCGGCCAGGCGCGCCAGCACCCGGTTTGCCAGTCCGGCCACGGCGTTCTGCTCGTGCACCACGAGCGGGATGCCTCGCAGGCGCGCGGCCACCGCCCCGGGAAAGCTCACGTATCCGCCCATGCCGAGCACCACGCCCGGGCGCACTTCTCCCAGCAAGCGCAGGGCGCGCGCAATCGCCACCGCCAAGGAAAACGGCAGCTTCAGTTTGCGCCCCATCCCCTTGCCGCGCAAGGCGCCGAAACCGAGCGAAACGAATTCGAATCCGCGCGGCGGCACGAGCCGGGATTCCATTGCCTCCGCGTTACCGAGCCAGACCACGTGCCAGCCGCGCTCGCGCAAGACTTCGGCCACGGCCAGCGCCGGAAAGATGTGCCCGCCGGTGCCTCCGGCCATCACGAGCGCGGTGCGCCTGCTCATATCCGCACCCCTCGCCGCAGGCAGCGCAGCTCCCAGTCGGCGCGCAATACCACCGCCATCGCCGCGAGGTTGGCGATGATACCCGAACCGCCATAGCTCATGAAAGGCAGCGTCAGCCCCTTGGTCGGCAGAAGCCCGACATTCACCCCCATGTTGATGAGCGCCTGCACGCCGATCCACAAGCCGATGCCGAACACCGCCAGACCGGAGAAGTACTGCTCCACGCACACCAGCCCCCGGCCGATGGAGAAGGTGCGCCAGATGACCACCGCAAAGAGCGCCACCACCGCGCACACCCCCACCCAGCCGAGTTCCTCGCCGACCACCGCGAGCAGGAAATCGGTATGCGCCTCGGGCAGATAAAAGAGCTTCTCCACGCTGCCGCCCAAACCGACGCCGAACCACTCGCCCCGGCCGAAGGCAATCAGCGCGTGCGTGAGCTGGTAGCCCTTGCCCAAGGGATCGGCCCACGGATCGAGAAAGGCGAAGAGACGCTGGCGGCGGTATTCGGAACTCAGGATCAGGCCGGCGAAGGCAAAGCCGGCGAGCACCATCAGCGCGAAGAAGATGCGCAGCCTCAGCCCGCCCAGGAAGAGTACGCCGAAGGCGATGGCGCTGATCACGGCGAACGCCCCGAAATCGGGTTGCAACAGCAACAACACGCCCACGAGCACCACGACGAAGGCAAGCGGCAGGAAACCGCGCCAGAAACTGGCCATGAAGCGCAGCTTGCGCACCGTGTAGTCGGCGGCGTAGAAGGCGACGAAGAGTTTCATGAACTCGGAGGGCTGCAGATTGACCGATCCCAGCGGGATCCAGCGCCGCGAGCCGTTGACCACTTTGCCGACCCCCGGCACCAGCACCAGCACCAGCAGCGCCACGCCCAACAGGAAGAGCCAGGGGGTGAGCGACTGCCACACCCGCATCGGCACCCGAAACGCCCCCCAGGCCACCGCAGCCCCCACGAGGACGAACACCATCTGCCGCACCAGGAAGTAGTGCGCACTGCCCCCCGTGGCGCGCGACTCGTCGGCAAAGGCGATGCTTGCCGAATAAACCATCACCAGCCCGAAGAGCGTGAGCGCCGTCACCGCCCAGAAGAGCGCCAGATCGAACTCTCCGAAGCGTACCGGCGGCACCTGTCCTGCATGGCGCGCGGCCGCCTCGGTGAGGCGGTCCGGCCCGCGGCCGAACCAGCGGCGGATCAGCGCATCGACCATCGTCCCTCCCCGCCCGGCAAAGACCGGATCGCCGCCAGAAACACCTCGGAGCGGTGCGCATAGTCGCGGAACATGTCCAGGCTCGCGCAGGCCGGCGAGAGCAGCACCGCCTCGCCCGGATGGGCCACCGCATCGGCCAGCGCCACCGCCTCGGGCAGCGAAGCGCATCGGCGCGCCGGCACACCCGCCTGGGCGAAAGCGGCTTCCAGTGCCGGGGCATCGCGCCCGATCAGGAGCGCCAGACGCACCCTACCGTGCGCCGCCTGAGCGAGCGGCGCGAACGACTGCCCTTTGCCGTCGCCGCCGGCGATCAGGATCACCGGCGCATCGAATCCGGCGAGCGCCGCGATCGTCGCGCCCACGTTGGTGCCTTTCGAATCGTCGATGAAGCGCACCCCGTCGGCACGCACCGCCACCGTCTCGACCCGGTGCGGCAGCCCTTGGAACGAGGCAAAGCCCTCGATCGCCGCCTCGGGCGCCACGCCCATCGCCTCGGCGAGCGCGAGCGCCGCGAGTGCATCGATCTCGTTGTGCCGCCCCGGCAACGGCAGGATCGAACGCGGCGCCAGACGCTGCCGGCCGCGCACGAACCAGCCCTCCTGCACGCCGAAATCCGTCGCCGCGCCCGGCGCGTCGCTGCCCACCGTCACGCGCCGCGGCGCGCTGCGGGCCATGTCGCGCACGAGGGCGTCGTCGCGCACCACCACCGCCGTCTCCACGCCCTCATAGACGCGCGCCTTGAGGGCGGTATACGCCGCGAGCGAACCGTGCCGGTCGAGGTGATCCTCGGTGACGTTCAGCACCACCGCCGCCTGCACGGCGAAAGGCCCGGCCGTCTCCAGCTGGAAACTCGACACCTCCAGCACCCACACCTCCGGCCAGGGCAACCCGGCCTCCTCGCGCTCGCGTGCGGCGCTGAGGATGGCCGGGGCGATGTTGCCGGCGGCGAGCGCATCGAGCCCGGCGTGCCGCAGCAGATGCGCCGTGAGCGCCGTGGTCGTGGTCTTGCCGTTGGTGCCGGTCACTGCCACCAGCCGCCCCGGACGCCCGCGCGCCTGCCAGGCCTCGTAGAAGAGCGCCAGCTCCCCCTGCACCGGCAGGCCGCGCGAGCGCGCCTGCCGGCACAGCGGCAATTCGGGCGACAGCCCCGGCGAGAGCCACACCCGTTCGACTCCTTCGAGCAGCGACGCCTCGAACGGCCGGCCCAGCACCAGCGATTCGGGCGGCAACAGGGCATCCAGCCTTGCCGCGCCCGGCGGCCGAGCCCGCGTGTCGGCCGCGCGCACGGGCACTCCCCGATACGCGAGCCAGCGCACCATCGCCTCACCGCTCAAACCGAGTCCCAGCACCAGATCCATCGCCCCTCACCGCAGTTTCAAGGTGGAGAGCCCGAAGAGCACCAGCATCAGGGTGACGATCCAGAAGCGGATCACCACCTGGGTCTCTTTCCAGCCCCCCAGTTCGAAATGATGGTGCAGCGGCGCCATGCGCAGGATGCGCTTGCCGCCGGACCACTTGAAGTAGCCCACCTGCAGCATCACCGACAGCGCCTCGGCCACGAACAAGCCGCCCATGATGAAGAGCACCAGTTCCTGGCGCACGATCACCGCGATGGTGCCCATGGCCGCGCCCAGCGCGAGCGCTCCCACGTCGCCCATGAACACCTGCGCCGGATGCGCGTTGAACCACAAGAAACCCAGCCCCGCGCCGCACAGCGCCCCGCAGAAGACGGCGAGCTCCCCCGCTCCAGGAATGTAGGGCACCCCCAGGTAGCGGGCGAACACGGCATGCCCCGCCACGTAGGAAAAAATCGCCAGCGCCCCGGTCACCATCACCGCCGGCGTCACCGCCAGACCGTCGAGCCCGTCGGTGAGATTGACCGCATGACCGGTGCCGTTAATGACGAAGTAGGACAACAGCACGAAACCGCCCAGACCCAGCGGGATCGCCACTTCCTTGAAGAACGGCACGATGAGCTGGGTTTGCACCGGCTCGGTGGCGGTGAGCCCCAGATAGAGGCTTGCCGCGAGCGCGATCGCCGAGGTCCACAGATACTTCCAGCGGCTGGGCAAACCTTTCGGGTCGCGCCGCACCACCTTGCGCCAGTCGTCGACCCAGCCCACGATGCCAAATCCGAGCGTGACGAGCCAGACGGTCCACACGTAGCGGTTGGTCAGATCGCCCCACAGCAGCACCGTCACCGAGACGGCGAGCAGGATCAGCGCTCCACCCATGGTCGGCGTGCCGGACTTTGCCAGATGGGTCTGCGGCCCGTCGGTGCGCACCGTCTGCCCGATCTTCTTTGCCGCAAGCCAGCGGATCACGCGCGGGCCCAGCGCGAAGGAGACGAAGAGCGCCGTCATCGCCGCCAGTACCGTGCGCAGCGTGATGTAACCGAAGACGTTGAACGCCCGGATATCCTGCCCCAGCCAAAGCGCCAATTCCAAAAGCATCGAATCACCCTTGAAGCGCCGCGGACCGAGCCGCGAGCGCGGAAACCACCCGTTCCATGCGCATGAAACGGGACCCTTTGACCAATACCGCCGTCTGCGGCGAGAGCTCCGCGCGCAGCCGCTGTACGAGAGGCTCCAGCTCGACGAAAGATTCCGCCGCCCGACCAAACGCCGCGGCAGCCTCGCGCGCGAGCTCGCCCAAGGTAAACAGCCGCTCGATACCCGCCGCGCGCGCCTGGACACCCAACTGGGCATGCAGCCGCGGCGCCTCGGAGCCCACCTCGCCCATGTCGCCCAGCACGAGCAGCTTGCGCGCATGCGGCAGCGCCGCGAGCACTTCGATCGCCGCGCGCATGGAGTCCGGATTGGCGTTGTAGGTGTCGTCGATGAGCAAGGCCCCCTGCTCGCCCGGGACCGGCTGCAGCCGTCCGGGCACGGGGACGAAGGCGGCAAGCGCACCGGCCGCCGTCTTGAGCGGCACTTCCAGCGCCACGGCGCAGGCGATCGCCGCGAGCGCGTTGTGCACGTTGTGCCGCCCAGGCAGCGGCAGCGTGAATTCCCCCTCATCGCCCAGCGCACGTACCTGCACGCGCCAGCCCCAGGACAAGGGCTCGGCCGTGCCGCAAACCTCGCCGCCACGGCCGAAAGTAAGCACGCGGCGCCCCGCCGCCATCTCCCGCCACAGGGACGCATGAGGGTCGTCGGCAGGAATGACCGCCGTCCCGTCGGACGCGAGGAAACGGTAGATCTGCCCTTTCTCGCGCGCCACGGTGTCGAGCGTGCCAAACCCCTCGAGGTGGGCGCGCTGCGCCGTGGTCACCAGCGCGACGTCAGGGCGGGCGATGGCGGCGAGCATCGCCATCTCGCCGGGCCGGTTGATGCCCAGCTCGCACACCGCCGCGCGGTGACCCGCTTCGAGCTCCAGCAAGGTGAGCGGCAGGCCGATGTCGTTGTTGCGGTTGCCGCGCGTGGCGAGCACCGACTCCGCCCCGAAGTGCGCGCGCAGGATCGCTGCCGTCATCTCCTTGACGGTGGTCTTGCCGTTGCTGCCGGTGATGCCGGCCACCGGCCACGGGAAACGCGCCCGCCAAGCGGCGGCGAGCCGGGCGAGCGCGTGGCGGGTATCCTCGACCACGAGGAAAACCCCGGCCGGCTGCCGTGACGCCCACCAGCGCCGTTCGACCAGGGCGGCGGCCGCCCCGGCCGCGAGCGCAGCGGCGACGAAATCGTGCCCGTCGAAGCGCGCTCCGCGCAGGGCCACGAAGAGCTTGCCCACGAGCGGGGCGCGCGAGTCGATCTCCACGCCGGCGATTTCGCACTCGCCGCTGCCGACGCGTTCGACCTCCTCACCCTGCCCGGCGAGCAGGTCGGCGAGCTCCGCCAGTGGCGTGTTCACGGCAACTCCGGGAAGAGATTGCGTTCGCGCCAGCGCGCCAGCGCCGCCTCGGCTTCCTGCTGGTCACTGAAGGGATGGCGCACGCCAGCGATCTCCTGATAGGGTTCGTGCCCCTTGCCGGCGAGCAGGATCACGTCGTCGGCGCCGGCCGTCTCGATCGCCTGGGCGATGGCCTTGGCCCGATCGGGCTCGACGAGGAGGTCGCTGCGTTCGATGCCGGCGAGGATGTCGGCGATGATCGCCTCGGGCGGTTCGGAGCGGGGGTTGTCGGAAGTGACGATCAAGGCATCGGCGCGCGCCGCCACCGTGCCCATGAGCGGACGCTTGCCCCGGTCCCGATCCCCGCCGCACCCGAAGACGACCACGAGCCGCCCGCCGCGGGTCCGGGCCGTGGGCACGAGCGCCGAGATCACCTGCTCGAGCGCATCCGGCGTATGGGCATAGTCGATCACCACCAAGGGTTCCGCCACCCCGCCGAGCCACTGCATCCGCCCCGGCGGCGGCACCACCCGCCCCAGCGCCGCCGCCGCCCGCTCGAGCGCCACGCCACGCGCAAGGAGCGCCCCCAGCACCAAGAGCGCATTGCCGGCATTGAAGGTACCGAAGGCCGGCAGGTGCATGGGCAGCGTGCGATCCTCGAGGGCGAGCATCAGGCGCTGGCCGCTCGTGCCTTCGCGCGGCGGCTCCGCGAGCCACAGGGGCCGCACGCCCGGCAACGCCGGACGTGCCCTCAGACTCACCGCCCAAGTCTCCAGCCCGCGGGCAGCGCACTCGCGCGCGATGGCCTCGCCCACGGCGTCATCCACGTCGATCACCGCCGCACGCAGCTCCGGCCGCTCGAAGAGCCGCCGCTTGGCCGCCGCATAGGCTTCCATGCTGCCGTGATAGTCGAGGTGATCGCGCGTGAGGTTGGTGAAGAGCGCCACGTCGAAGCGCACACCGGCGACTCGGTCCTGTACCAAGCCGATGGAGGAAACCTCCATCACCGCTGCCTGGCAGCCGGCATCGAGAAAACGCCGCAGCCAGGCGTGGATCTGGGGCGCCTCGGGCGTGGTGAATCCCAGGTCCTCCAGACGGCCGATGCGCCCGCAGCCGAGCGTACCGATCACCCCGCACGCCACCCCGAGCGCTTCCAATGCCTGCGCCAGCCACTGGCTGGTGGTCGTCTTGCCGTTGGTGCCGGTGACGCCGGCCACCCACAAGGATTGCGACGGCGCCCCATAGACACGGTCGGCGAGAAGGCCAGCCATGGGCCGCAGCCCCTCCACGGCGATCAAGGGAACCCGGTTGGCCAATTCGGGCGGAGGGACCCAGCCATCCCCGGCCTCATAGACCACCGCCTCCGCACCGGCGGCAAGCGCCTGGACGAGGTAGTTCCTGCCGTCGGTCTTCTCTCCCGGCCAGGCCAGGAACAGCGTACCTGGCGCCACTTGCCGGGAATCGTGCGTCACCGCCCGCGGATAGACCCCTTGCCGGTGCAGCTCCCACCACAGATCCTCGATGTCGCGTATCGGATTCATGTCAGCCTCGCGGTCGTTCGGCTGCCGCCACTGCCGGTCCAGGCATGTCCGGCGCCACGCCGAGGCCGGGCAATACCTGCCCGACGATCTCGGCGAACACCGGCGCCGCCACGATGCCACCGTAGTAGGACTTCACTTTGGGTTCGTCGATCATCACCGCCACCACCAGCCTCGGCTGGGAAGCCGGAGCATAGCCGACGAAAGAAGCGACGTATTTGTCCACATAACGCCCGTCTTCGAGTTTGTGCGCCGTACCGGTCTTGCCGGCGGTACGATACCCTGCCACCGCCGCGCGCGTCGCGGTTCCCCCGGCCTGGGTGACGAGTTCCATCATCGCCTTCACCTCCTGCGCCGTCTTGGGCGAAAGAAGCCGGCGCTGCTCGGAGACCGGAGGGGGCGCATCGCGCCGCGTCAGCGACAGGGGCAGCATCACCCCGTCGTTGGCGATCGCCTGATAGGCATGCGCCAGCTGCAGCAGGGAAGTGGAGATGCCATGACCATAGGCCATGGTCGCCACCTCGATGGGCTTGAGAGAGCCGGAAGGCAGCATGCGCCCCGATGCCACCCCGGGCAGAGGCAGATCGGGGCGCACGCCGAAACCGAAAGCCCGGTAGTGTTGCCAGAGATCCCTCGAATCGAGGCCGAGCGCGATCTTGGCCACTCCCACGTTGGACGACTTCTGGATCACCTGGGATACCGTCAGGGCACGATCGCCGGTATGCGAATCCCGGATCGTGTGGTTGCCTACCTGGAAGACGCCCCCCTGGATGTCGATGAGCGTGTCCGGTCTGACCTTGCCGCGCTCCAGTGCCAAGGCAACCAGCACGGGCTTCATCACCGAGCCGGGCTCGTAGATGTCGGTGACCACGCGGTTGCGCACCTCGCTCAAGTCGAGCCCCGTGCGGCGGTTGGGATTGTAGCTGGGCCAATTGGCGAGCGCCAGGATTTCCCCCGTGCGCACGTCGATCACCACCGCCCCGCCGGCGCGCGCCTGATGCAGTTCCACCGCCCGCTCCAGCGCCCGGTAGGTGATGTGCTGGATGCGCGCATCGAGCGAAAGCACCACGTCGCGCCCGTCGCGCGGCCGCTGCACCCAGACCGAATCCTGCACCACGCGGCCGTGCCGGTCCTGGATCACCAGGCGTTTGCCAGCCTCCCCCTGGAGCATGGCCTGCAGACTCGCCTCCAGCCCCTCGATGCCGTTGCCATCGACGTCGACGAGCCCCACCAGCTGGGCGAATGCCTCGCCCTGAGGATAGAAACGCTGATATTCCTCGACCACGCCCACGCCCTCGAGGCCGAGCTGGGCCAGCGGTGCGGCCTGATCTGGAGGCAACTGCCGTCGCAGATAGACGAATCGGCGCCCGCCTTGACCGAGGCGCCGATCCAATTCATCGGTACTCATGCCCAAGGCGTGCGCCAGCCGGGCAAAATCCTCCGCCGGCCATTCGCGCACCTTGGCCGGGTCGGCCCAGATGCTGGCCACCGGCGAGGAATCGGCGAGGATCTGACCGTTGCGATCGAGCACACGCCCGCGCATGGCCGGCACCTCGATCTGGCGTTCATAGCGCGCCTCGCCCTGCTGCTGGAGAAAATCTCGCTGCACCCCCTGCAGATACGCCGCCCGCACCACCAGAGCCGCCAGCAGGGTCAGCAGCAAACCCGCCATCAGCCGCTGGCGCCATACCGGAACCGCCAGCACCAACATCGGATTGACCGCCGTCTTTTCCATCGTCAACGCTCCCACGGCACGATCTGCTCTGGCCGCGGCGACGCCAGGCCCAATTTTTCCTGCGCCAGGCGCTGTACCCGGTCCTGGGTCACCAAGGTCGCGCGCTCCAACTGGAGCTGTCGCCACTCCACGTCGAGCCGCTCGCCTCGCCGCGTCTGCATCTCCAGCGCCAGATAGCGCAGCCTCGCCTCGTGCTTGGCCTGCACCAGCATCACGCCGCTCGCCACCACCAGACCGACGAGCATCGCCTCGAAGCGCGTCATGAGCGCCGCTCCGCCACCCGCATCACCGCGCTGCGAGCACGGCGGTTTCGGGCGCATTCTTCTGCGGAAGGCCGCAGCTTGCGCACCACCCACCGTAGCGGCGGCACCGGGCGCTCGGCCTCGCGCACCGCCAGGCCCGGCGGCAGCGGCGGCGGGGAAGAGTGCTCACGCATGAAATGCTTCACGATCCGGTCTTCGAGCGAATGGAAACTGATCACCACCAGCCTCGCGCCGGGGCGCAGACGCGCCATCGCCTGCGGCAGGGTCAGCGAGAGTTCCTCGATCTCGCGATTGACGAAAATCCGAAGAGCCTGGAAGGTGCGCGTCGCAGGGTGCTGCCCCGGCTCGCGCGTGCGCACCGCCTGCGCCACGAGCTCGGCAAGTCGTCCCGTGCGCTCGATAGGCGCCCTTGCGCGCGCAGCAACAATCGCCTTTGCAATCGCATCAGCAAACCGTTCTTCGCCATAATTTTTTATCACCTCCCTGATCTCTTCACGGCTCGCGCGCGCGAGCCAGCTCGATACGGGTTCGCCGCTCGTCGGATCCATGCGCATGTCGAGCGGCGCATCGAAGCGGAAACTCATGCCGCGCTCGGGCGCATCGAGCTGCGGCGAGGAAACCCCCAGATCGAGCAGGATGCCGTCGACCTGCGCCACCCCCAGCGCGTCGAGCTCGGCCCCCAGGCGCGAGAACGGCGCATGCACCAGAGTAAGGCGCGGCTCGCTCCAGGCGCGGCCGTGCGCGATCGCCTCCGGGTCGCGATCGAAGGCGATCACCCGCCCTTGCGGCCCCAGGCGCTGCAACAACGCGCGGCTATGCCCGCCGCGCCCAAAGGTGCCATCGACATAGATGCCGTCGGGGCGCGGTGCGAGCGCCTCGATCGCCTCTTCGAGCAGCACGGAAACGTGCGCTTCGCTCACAGCACCACGCCCTCGAACGTCCCGGCCAGATCCTCGGCCGAGAGCGCCAGCATCGCCTGCTGCTGCGCCTGCCACCCCGCTTCGGACCACAACTCGAAATGCGTGCCTTGACCCACCAGCCACACGTTCTTCTCCAGCCCCGCCCACTGCCGCAGGGAAGCGGCCACCGACACCCGTCCGGAGGCATCGAGCTCCTCTTCCTGAGCAAACCCCACCAGCAGGCGCTTCAAGGCCGCGGTGCGCGGATCGAGCCCAGGCAGGGCCACGATGCGCTCGCGGATGGGCGCCCACACCGCTTCGGGATAGACCAGCAGACACTTGTGCGGATGCGCCGTCAGCACCACGGGGCGATCTTCGGGCGCCAGGGCCGGGCGAAAACGCGCCGGAACGACGATCCGTCCTTTCGCATCGAGACTGAGCGTGAGCGCCCCCTGGAACATCGCCGTCGCCTCTGGCCGCAACACCCACATTTTGCCACTTTTTCCCACGAAATCCCACGGCCGCAAAAAAACCTCGCTGCCGCATTCCGGTCAGGCCGGCAAGACGAATGAATGGAAGCGAACAGGAAGTGAAAACAACAGCCGGACGGGCAAGGGAATGCCCCTCCGTTTCAGCATGACAAAAGAGAATCGATCGGTCTTGCGCCACGGCAACGGGCGCGGCATGCTTTGTAAGCAAATGTAAAGAAGAGAAGCCCGCCGCTTAAGCCGGGTTCTGTCGCGCATCGTGCGATGCGGGGCAGTCATTCCTCTAGGCCCGCCGTTGCCGACGGGCTCGAGCGGCCAACCCGGGAGCGGCGCGAGCCACGCCATCGCTCCCCTATTCGGCCTTGCTCCGGATGGGGTTTACCGTGCCGCCTCCGTTACCGGAGACGCGGTGGGCTCTTACCCGCAGGGATCGCCCCCGCGCCGGGTCTCCCCGGCCACCGTTTCACCCTTGCCTGAGCCCTCGCGGGCCATCGGCGGTCTGTTCTCTGTGGCACTTTCCGTCGCCTCGCGGCGCCCGGCCGTTAGCCGGCATCCTGCTCTGTGGAGCCCGGACTTTCCTCTCCGCGCCTTGCGGCGCGCAGCGACTGCCGGGCGGACTTCCCGCTACATGATACCGCACGGCGCGGCGGAAGTTCCTTATGGGGCAGATTTGGGCGCCGGCTCGAAGACGAGGACGCCATCACGGTGCAGAAAAGTCCCCACCACAGGCCCCAGTGCCTGCGGGTCGGGCTTGTCCCAAGGTTGCAGGCGGCAATCCTCGGTCGAGGCGAGGTACCAGCGCCCGTCCTGCTCGAGCGCCCACAGCAGGTCTCCCGCCTCATAAACCTTCATCGGCGTCATCTCGGCGCGATCGGATTCGATCGGATACTTTCGCTGACACTTCGGCAGACGCGAGACGACCACCGCCTGCTTCACCTCGCTCCAGGGGAAGGACTGCTGGCGCTCGAGCACCAGAGCATGATTCATCCCCTCGATGCGGTAACTGATCGCCGCATCCTCGCAAGCGGCCAAGCCCAAGGCGCATAGCGCCGCGATCGCCCCTCTCCTCCAGCGCATCGCCCTCTCCTCACTCAACCACCCAGCCCATCGTCTCGCCGGCGCGCAGAGGCACCACCTCCTCGCCCTCGCCCAAGGGTACTGCTGCCGGCACCGTCCACGGCCGCCGCACCAGAGCGATGCGCTCCGTGCTCTCCGCCACGCCGTAGAAGCGGGCGCCGAAGCGCGAGGCGAACCCTTCCAGCCGATCGAGGGCGCCGGCCGCCTCGAACACCTCGGCGTAGAGCGGCAGCGCGAGCGGCGCGGTGTAACAGCCGGCACAGCCGCAGGCCGATTCCTTCGCCCCGCGCGGATGCGGCGCCGAGTCGGTGCCGAGGAAGAATTTGGGCGAACCGCTCGTGGCCGCTTCCACCAGCGCCCGGCGGTGGCGCTCGCGCTTGAGGATCGGCAGGCAGTAGAAATGCGGCCGGATGCCGCCGGCGAGCATGGCGTTGCGCTCGTAGCGCAGATGATGCGCGGTGAGGGTGGCGGCCACCGTCTCGGGCGCCTCGCGCACGAAGGCCACCCCTTCGGCGGTCGTCACGTGCTCCAGCACCACTTTCAAGCCGGGGAAACGCGCCACCAGCGGCGCGAGCACCCCTTCGACGAACACCGCCTCGCGATCGAAGATGTCCACTTCTGGATCGACCACTTCGCCATGTACGCACAGCACCAGGCCGCGCTGCTGCATCCGCTCGAGCACGGGATAGATTCGCTCGATGCGGCGCACGCCGGCATCGGAGTTCGTGGTCGCCCCGGCCGGATAGAGCTTGGCCGCGAGCACCGCCCCACTGTCCACCGCCCGGTCGATCTCCTGCGGCGCCGTCGCCTCGGTGAGATAGAGCGTCATCCACGGCACGAAGGATGCCGCCCGCCCTCCGGCCGCCCGCGCCGCCGCCAGGATCTCCTCGCGGTAGGCAAGCGCCGCGGCGGTCGTCGTCACCGGCGGCTTGAGATTTGGCATGACGAGCGCCTGAGCGAACACCGCCGCGCTCGCCGGCACCACCGCGCGCATCGCTTCGCCCTGCCGCACATGCAGGTGCCAGTCGGCGGGACGCAACAACTCGATCCGATCCATTCCTGCTCCTTCAATCCTCATCTTCCCGCCCTCTGGCGAGCCCTTGGGCGTAAAGCCGGTTCTTGGACGCGCCAGTCAATTCCGCCGCCAGCCGCACCGCCTCGCCGAACGGCACCCCGGCCTGCGTCAGGCGCGCGAGCACCCTCCGCCCCTCGTCCTCGCGCGCGGCCTGCGCCTCTCCCGGACCCAGAATGAGGACGAACTCGCCGCGCGTGCGCTCGGGGCGCTCCTCGAGCCAAGCAGGCATCTGCGCAAGTGGCAGGCGCACCGTTTCCTCGAAGCGCTTGGTGAGCTCGCGCGCAAGGAAGAGTTCGCGCGTCCCGCCCAGCACCTCCAGCATGTCGGCCACGCTCTCGCGCACCCGGTGCGGCGCCTCGTAGCACGCCACCGGCACTTCCTCGGCCGCGAGCGAAGCCAGGAGCTTGCGCCGCGCCGCCTGCTTCGGCGGCAGAAACCCGATGAAACGAAACCCCGGCTCGACGAAACCGGCCACCGACAGCGCCGCGATCACGGCGCTCGGCCCCGGCACCGGCACCGCCGCGAAGCCGGCCGCGCGCACGGCGGCGACGATGCGCGCGCCCGGATCGCAGATGCCGGGCGTGCCCGCATCGGAAATCAGCGCCACGTGTTCGCCACGAGAAAGCCGCGCCACGATCGCCTGCGCCGCGGCCTGCTCGTTGTGCTCGTGCGCCGACAGCATCGGCGTGCGGATGCCCCAGGCATCGAGCAGCCGCTGGCTGTGGCGCGTGTCCTCGGCCGCGATACAATCGACCCCAGCAAGTACCGCGCGCGCCCGCGGACTCAGATCGGCCAGATTCCCCAAAGGGGTAGCCACCACGTAGAGCGCCGGCGCGGCCTGACGCCACGCCCCCTGCGCGATCACTTCCGGATCCATCGCTCCCGCCCATGACACGAAAACCCGATTTTGCGCCCAATCCCGCCCCCGCCACAAGCGCCCGCGCCGTCGGCACCGCGTACGAGGCGCTCGCCGCCGCCTGGATCGAACGCCAAGGCGTGCGCCTGCTCGCGCGCAACGCCGCCAGCCGCCGCGGGGAGATCGACCTCATCGGCCTGCACCACGGCACGCTCGTCTTCTTCGAAGTCCGCCACCGCCGGCGCAGCGACTACGGCGGCGCCGCCGAGAGCGTCACTGCCGCAAAACAGCGGCGCATCCTCGCCGCCGCCCGCTACTGGCTCAACGGTCCCGCAGGGCGACACCATATGGACCGCCCCTGCCGCTTCGACGTGCTCGCCTTCGACGGCGAAGCGCAGATCCCCGAGTGGATCCAAGGCGCCTTCGACCTCGGCGCGGCATGGTGAGCGACACGCCATGTTAGACTAAATCGATGGATCTGATCGAACACCTCACCGAGCCCTTCCTCTTCCAGGCCGCCCTCTTGCAGGAGACGGCACCGGCGCTCGCCGCCCCCTGCGCCGCGGCCGCCGAGATTCTCGCGCAGAGCCTGCTGCAGAGCGGCCGCATCCTCGTCTGGGCCGAGGGGCCGGAACGGGCGCTCGCCGAGCTCTTCGTGCAGCGCCTGTGGCATGGGCTCGACCGCGAGCGCCCGCCGGTGGCGGCACTGCGGCTCGAAGGCGAAGGAGAGGACGTGCTTCGCCCCTTCACGGCGCTGGCGCAGCCGGGCGATACGCTCGTCTTGCTCTTCGCCCGTCCGAATCCGACCGCCACGGCGCTGCGCGAGGCCGCCCACGAAAACGGCATCGCCCTGGTCGCGCTCGGCACCGACCCCGCGGGCACATGGTTCGCCGAACTCGCCGGCAGCGACGTCCCGCTGGAGCTGCCGGAACTGCCGCCGTCGCGCCACGGCGAACTCATGCTCTTCACGCTCGATCTTCTCGTCGAAGCCCTCGACGCCGTTCTCCTCGGAGATTTCGCATGACCCGCACCCCTCTGCGTTCCACCCTCGTCCTGTTCGCGATCGCTGCCGCGACGGCGCTGCCGCTTGCCGGCTGTTTTCCCATCATGGCGGGCGGCGCGGCGGTAACCGCCTCGGTCGCCTCCGACCGGCGCACCAGCGGCGCCATGGTCGACGACGAGGCGATCGAATGGAAAGTCGGCGACAAGATCGCCCAGCGCCTGGGCGATCGCGTCCACATCAACGTCACTTCCTACAACCGCATCGTGCTGCTCACGGGCGAAGCCCCGCGTGAGGAAGACAAGGCGCTGGCCGAGCAGCTCGCCCGCGAGACCGACAACGTGCGCGACGTGGTCAACGAAATCCAGATCGCCAACCCCACCTCGCTCGGCTCGCGCGCGAGCGATTCGAGCATCACGGCGCAGGTCAAGGCCCGCTTCGTCAACCAGAGCAACGGCGCCTTCGCCGCCAACCATGTCAAGGTCGTCACCGAGAACGGCGTCGTCTACCTCATGGGGCTCGTCACCCGGCGCGAGGCCGACGCCGCCACCCAGATCGCCCGCACCACCAGCGGCGTGCGCAAGGTCGTGCGCGTCTTCGAATACATCCCCGAAGAAGAAGCCCGCCGGCTCGACCGCCAAGGCGCCGAACCCAAGGATACGCCGAAAGGCAACCCCTGATTCAGGCTTTCACGTCGAGGTGCGAGACGGTGCCGACGCTGCCCGACTCGCGCAGATAGATTCCCGTGCTGCGCAGCATCCCCAGAGCCTGGCTGCCGTCGGTCACCGTCAGCGGCGTCGCCGCCCGCGCCAGGCCGATCGCGCCGACGTCCGCCTCGGGCAGCGCGATCAAGGCATCGCGACGATACGGATGCCAGACGTAGAGCTGCGACCACGCCGGGTCGCTCTCGTCGATCCAGCCGTTGCCGTCGGTATCGAGCGCAGCGAGTTCGCCGAAGCCGTCGCCGGTGCTCGGACCGAAGAGCTCCCGTCCGTCATCGACGCGGCCATTGCCATCGCGATCGAACACGAGGAACCCCTTGCCGCTCGTCGGCAGCGGCAGATTCACCTCCGAGCCGTCGCCGTGCAGATCGAAGCGAAAGCCGAAGTCGCGCAATTCCGCCTCCGTGTCGGCGAAATCGAGCACCAGCGGATCTTGCGCCTCCGCACCGAACGCCGCCCGCACCTCGGTGGCGGTGGCGCGCGTGAGCGCCAAGCCCAGAGAAAACTCGATGCTGCGCCCGTCGGCCGTCTGCACGCGGCCACTCGCCGAGAAGGAGAGCTGCTCCACCGTCAGGGTACGCACCGTCAGCGTCCCGCCCAAGCCGGTGCCGCTGCTGGCTGAACTACTGGCGGAATCTTCGGGCACGCGAGCGGCCGCCGGCACTTCCGCCGATGGCGTCTCGATCTGACGGACTTCGACCAGATCGATCGAACGCCCCAGAGCCCACTCGAGCAGGCGTTTCAACACCTGTAAAGACGGGGACAAATCCCCCTCCTCCTGCACCGGCTCGGTCGGAATCGCGGCGGAAGTCTGCATCTGCCGCCCCGCCTCCTGCAGCCGCGCGGCGGCCTCATCCCTGCTTCCGCTCGCCCCCTCCTTCCGCCCCGTCAGGCGTAGCGACGCCTCTTGCCGTTGCCACGACGCAGACTGCGATTCCATCGCCACCCGTGAATCCACGATCTTCATGGCCCCTCTCCCCCGGAACGTCTTGGGTGTGTTTACGGCAAATGCCAAAAAAACTTGAGGCCATAAAGGGTTGTGTGCCAGTTCAAGCCCCCTGCCGCGGACCCGCTCAGTACACCACGATCTCCGCCTCCAGGCTGCGCCAGAGATACCACGTCGCCGCCGTGCGCCACGGGCGCCAGCGCTCGCCGGCTTCGAGCCACACCCGCCGCGGCGCCTTCTGCGGCAGCCCCGCATGGCGCACGAGCGCCCGGCGCAGACCCAGGTCGTCGATCGGCCACACGTCCGGCCGCCACAGATGGAAGATGAGGAACATCTCCGCCGTCCAGCGACCGATGCCACGCACGGCGAGCAGCGTGCGCAGGATCTCCTCGTCGCCCATCTCCCGCCAGCGCCGGGGATCGAGCCGCCCGGCGATGAAATGCTCCGCCAGATCGACGAGCCAGGACGCCTTGGCGCCGGACAGGCCCGCCTCGCGCAGGCGCGCCGCCCCCGCCTGGAGCACGGTCTGCGGTGAGATCGCCCCGAGTCCTCCTTCGAGCCGCTCCCACACCCGGCGCGCCGCCTGCACCGACAGCTGCTGCCCGACGATCGCCCGGGCGAGCGTGGCGAATGCATCGCCGGAGGGCGCCACGGCGGGCGGCCTTGACCGCGCGATCAGCGTCGCGAGCAAGGCGTCGCGCGCCCCCAGCGCCGCACAGGCTTCTTCCCACCACTCGGGAGCCATCCCCCCTTCGCTCATGATCCTCCCTCGCGTGCGGCGAGCGCCGTGAGCAGCCGCTCGTGGATGCCCTCGAAACTGCCGTTGCTCATCACGAGGATCGCATCGCCCGGGCGCGCCTGCGCGACGATTCCGGCCACGAACGCCTCGATCTCCTCGCCCACCGTCGCCCGCACCCCGAGCGGGGCCAGCGCCTCGCGCGCATCCCAGCTCAGACCCCTGGCGTAGCAATGCACCCGATCCGCTCCGGCGAGCGCCTCGGGCAAGGCGGCGCGCATCACGCCCAGTTTCATCGTGTTCGAACGCGGCTCGAAGACCGCGATCAAGCGCCCCGGCACGCGCGGACGCAGCGCGGCGATCGTCTCGCGGATCGCCGTCGGATGATGGGCGAAATCGTCATAGACCGCCACGCCGGCCACGACCCCGCGCCGCTCCAGCCGCCGACGCACGCCGCGGAATTCGGCCAGCGCCGCGAGCCCATCCTGCGGACGCACCCCGACGTGGCGCGCCGCGGAGAGCGCCGCGAGCGCATCGAGGGCGTTGTGCCGCCCCGGCACCGGCAGTGCGATCTCGCCCAGCGGGCGCCCCTCGCAGAAAAACTCGGCCGAAGCGCCGTCTTCCGCGACCGCCACCGTCCATTCCGCATCCGGACCCGGCACCAGCCCGAAGCGCTCCACCTGCGACCAGCAGCCGCGGGCGAGCACCCGTTCGAGTGCCGCTTCGCCGGCGAGCGCCACGATGCGCCCCGAGCGCGGCATCGTGCGCACCAGATGGTGGAACTGCGTCTCGATCGCAGCCAGATCGGGGTAGATGTCCGCGTGGTCGAACTCCAGGTTGTTGAGAATCGCCGTGCGCGGCCGATAGTGCACGAATTTCGCCCGCTTGTCGCAGAAGGCCGTGTCGTACTCGTCGGCCTCGATCACGAAGAACGGCCCCGCCCCCAGTTGCGACGAACGCGCGAAATTTCCCGGCACTCCACCGATGAGAAAACCCGGAGCGAGCCCGTTCGCCTCGAGAATCCAGGCGAGCATCGAACTCGTGGTCGTCTTGCCGTGCGTTCCTGCCACCGCCAGCGTCCACCGGCCGGGCAGGATGTGCTCGGCCAGCCACTGCGGCCCGGAGACGTAGGGCAGCCCCCGGTCGAGGATCTCCTCGAGCAATGGGTTGCCGCGCGAGATGGCATTGCCCACCACGAAGACATCGACCGGCAGATCCGCCTGCTCCGCCCCGTAGCCCTCGATCCAATCGATCCTCTCGGCCTCGAGCAGCTCGGACATGGGCGGATACACATTCGCGTCACAGCCGCTGACCTCGTGCCCGGCCTGCCGCGCCAAAAGCGCGAGGCTTCCCATGAAGGTGCCACCGATCCCCAGCACATGGATGCGCATCGCCTCTTACCCCTCGAGCGGAAAAACGCCGATGGTAAAATGCCCCACGATCCTGCACAACCCGTGGAACGCCCATGCCCAGCAGCCGCACCTTCGAGTCGCTCGACGCCCGCGAAGAGATCGCCGAGCTTGCCGCGCGGCTCATCTACGACGAAGGCATACGAGACTATGCGCTCGCCAAGCGCAAGGCCGTCAAGCAGCTCGGGTTGTCGCCGCGCACCATGCTGCCCACCAACGAAGCGATCGAAGAAGCGCTCGCGCGCCGCGCCGCCGAATACCAGGACGAGGACGACGCCGAGCGGCTCGGGCGCATGCGCCGCGCTGCGGCCGAAGTGATGCGCTGGCTCGAGCCCTGGAGCACCTACCTCGTGGGCCACGTGCTCGAGGGCACCGCCGGGCCGCTGTCGGTCGTCGACATCGACCTCTACGCCGAGAGCGCCAAGGAAGTCGAGATCTTCCTGCTCAACCACCCCTGGCTGCGTTTCGACGTCCACACGCCGCGCGCCGGTGGCGCCAAAGAACCCGAAACGGTCTTCGAGTTCGACTGGCACGGCGTGCCGGTGAGCCTGCGCATCTGGCCCCTGTCGAGCGAGCGCAACCTCAAGCGCAGCGAACACCGGGCGCGGCTGCCGGCCGTCCTTGCCCTGCTCGAACCGCCCGCCTCTCTTTCTCCGGCCGAGCCCGCGCGATGACCTCCGCCGACCAGGAAGAGGCATCCTCCCCATTCCTACGACGCCGGCGGCTGCTCGCCGCCCTCGCTGCCTTGGGTCTGGGCGGCGCGCTCTTGTGGCTCGCCCGCCCCCAGGGCGACCCGGCGGCGCATGCGGCGCTCTCCCGCCTCATCTATGCCAAGCTGCAAGAGCCCGACGGAACCCCCAGGCGCATCGCCACCGACTGGCGCGAGCGCGTGCGCATCGTCAATTTCTGGGCCACGTGGTGTCCTCCCTGCCGCGCCGAGCTGCCGCTGCTCGCCGCCGCGAGCCAGGCGTGGCCGGAAGAAAAAGTACAATTCCTCGGCCTCGCGCTCGACGACAAAGAGGCCGTGCGCCGCTATCTCGAACGCACCCCCTTGCCCTATCCCGTCCTCCTCGCCCCGCCCGCGCTCCTCGATCTCACCGTCCCCCTGGGCAACCGCCGCCGGGTCCTTCCCTTCACCCTGGTGATCGACCCCCACGAGGAACAGGTCGCCGCCCAGGTCGGACCCGTGACCCGCGCCAAGCTCGACGGCTGGATCCACGCTGCCCTCACGGACGACGCCGCGTCCCGCTGATTTCCAGCAATTTCCCGTTGCACCTTCTCATCCAACGCCTTGCCCGGGCGCGTGCTATGATGAACAAAGACACCTTTTCCTTGGAGACTGCCATGTCCCTCTCGTTGCGGCATCTTTGTCTGTTGTTCTTCCTGTGCTTTGGCGTGAGCCTCGCCCAGGCCCAAGGGACGGTCTCGTGCCCAGAGTGCGGTGTCGTCGATTCGATCCACGTCGTCAAACGCGACTCACCGGGCGTGCTCGGCGCGATCGGCGGCGGTGTCGCCGGTGGCCTCGTGGGTAGCCAGATCGGCTCCGGCTCGGGCAAGACGGCGGCCACCGTCATTGGCGTGGTCGGCGGTGCGCTCGCCGGCCGCGAAATCGAGCGCCGCCTGCGTTCCGACGAGGAATACGAGATCGTCGTGCGCATGGACGATGGAACCTACCGTTCGGTACGTACCGACAAGACCCCCACCGTTCGCGCCGGCCAAAAAGTTCGCGTCCTCGGCGATACCGTCGTGCCGCGCTGAGCCGCATCCTGCGCGTGCGCGCCGGTAGATTTTGTCGGCGATTTGCGGCAAACTTCGGGTTTCGATCACGAAACCCGGAGCGGGCACGATGCAAGATCCTTCCGGCCCCGGCACCGACGAACGCTCGGTGCCGCGCATTCTCGTCCTTCACGGCCCCAATCTCAATCTGCTCGGCGTGCGCGAGCCTCAAATCTACGGCCGCACCACGCTCTCCGACATCCACGCCCGGCTCGAAGCGCGGGCGCAGGCCGCCGGTGCCCGCCTCGAATCCTTTCAGAGCAACCACGAAGGCGAGCTCGTCGACCGCATCCAGGCGGCGATGGAAGAAGGCGTAGACTTCATCCTCATCAACCCTGGCGCCTACACCCATACCAGCGTGGCGCTGCGCGACGCCCTCGCGGCGGTGAGCATCCCTTTCATCGAAGTGCACCTCTCCAACATCCATGCCCGAGAGCCCTTCAGGCATCACTCCTACCTCTCCGACCAGGCCGTCGGCGTCCTCTGCGGCCTGGGTGCCTACGGCTACGAGGCGGCGCTCGAATACGCCTTGCGTGCACTGAACGCCGCCGACTGACCTCTCAACCTCTTCGACGCGGAAACTCCATGGACCTGCGCAAAATCAAGAAACTCATCGACCTCGTACAAGAATCGGGCATCGCGGAGCTCGAAATCACCGAAGGCGAAGAAAAGGTGCGCATCGCCAAGCACCCGCCCACCAACTTCACCATGCCCGCACCTGCCGGCCCTACGGTCGTCGCCTCTCCCGTGCCGGTGGCCCCGCAGGCCGTCGCCGCCCCCACCGAGCCGGCCCCTTCTGCCGAATCGGCACTGCCCGCGGGGCACATCGTCAAATCCCCCATGGTCGGCACTTTCTACCGCGCCCCCTCGCCCACCGCGGCGCCATTCGTCGAAGTGGGAAGCAAGGTCAAGCCGGGCGACCGCCTGTGCATCATCGAAGCGATGAAACTCATGAACGAGATCGAATCCGACGTCGCCGGCACCGTCACCGCCATCCTGGTGGAGAACGGCGAACCCGTCGAATACGGCCAGCCCCTCTTCGTGATCTCGTAAAGGATTTCTCCCCGATATGCAAGCTCCTCCTTTCAAGAAAGTGCTGATCGCCAACCGCGGCGAGATCGCGCTGCGCGTCCTGCGCGCCTGCCGCGAACTGGGCATCCGCACCGTGGCCGTGCACTCCGAGGCCGACCGCGAAGCGAAGAACGTGCTGCTCGCCGACGAGTCCGTCTGCATCGGTCCGGCCCCTTCGGCCCAGAGCTACCTCAACATCCCGGCCATCATCGCCGCGGCCGAGGTCACCGACGCCGAGGCGATCCACCCCGGCTACGGTTTTCTCTCGGAAAACGCCGACTTCGCCCAGCGGGTCGAGGCTTCCGGCTTCGTCTTCATCGGTCCGCGGCCCGAGACCATTCGCCTGATGGGCGACAAGGTGAGCGCCAAGGCGGCGATGAAAGAAGCCGGCGTACCTTGCGTACCCGGCTCCGACGGAGCGCTCCCGGAAGACCCCGATACCATCCTTGCGCTCGCGCGGCGTATCGGCTACCCCGTCATCATCAAGGCGGCCGGCGGCGGCGGCGGACGCGGCATGCGCGTGGTGCACACCGAAGCGGCGCTCCTCAACGCCGTGGCCATGACGCGCACCGAGGCCCAGGCGGCCTTCGGCAACCCTACCGTCTATCTCGAAAAATACCTCGAACGCCCGCGCCACATCGAGATCCAGGTACTCGCCGACGAACACGGCCACGCCGTGTGGCTGGGCGAGCGCGACTGCTCCATGCAGCGCCGCCACCAGAAAATCCTGGAAGAGGCCCCTGCACCAGGAATCGACCGCAAGAAGATCGCCGCGCTCGGCGAGCGCTGCGTCGACGCCTGCCGACGCATCGGCTACCGCGGTGCCGGCACCTTCGAATTCCTCTATGAAAACGGGGAGTTCTACTTCATCGAGATGAACACCCGCATCCAGGTCGAACACCCCGTCACCGAGATGATCACCGGCATCGACCTGGTGCAGGCGCAGATCCGGGTAGCCGCCGGCGAGAAGCTCTGGTTCCGGCAAAAGGACGTCGTCCTGCGCGGTCACGCCATCGAATGCCGCATCAACGCCGAGGACCCCTACAAATTCACCCCAAGCCCCGGGCTCATCACCCACTGGCATCCGCCTGGCGGCCCCGGTGTTCGGGTCGATTCGCACGTCTATACCGGCTATCGCGTGCCCCCGCACTACGATTCGCTCATCGGTAAGCTGATCGCGCACGCCGATACGCGCGAAGGGGCGATCGCCAAGATGCGCGGCGCGCTGCAGGAGCTCGTCATCGACGGCATCCACACCAACGCCCCGCTGCACTTCGAGCTGATGAACGACGGCCCCTTCCGCGACGGCGGCGTTTCGATCCACTATCTCGAGCAATGGCTCGAAGCGCGGCGCACCGCGGCGGAGCGCAGCCGATGAGCGCAGCCGAGCCGCGCTGGCTCAACGTCCGCCTCACTGCCCCGGCCGAGCTCGCCGAGCGGCTCTCCGAAGCCTTGCTCACCCATGGAGCGCTCTCGGTCGGCATCGAGGACGCCGACGCCGGCACGCCAGCCGAGCGGCCACAGTTCGGCGAACCCGGGCTGCACCCGGAGCGGCTGTGGGAGCGCTCGGTAGTGCTCGCGCTCTTCGAGGCCGAAGCCGACTGGCGCGCGAGCCTCGCGGCCGCCGCGCGCAGCATTGGGCTCGCCCAGGTGCCCGAACCCGCCGTGGAACCGCTCGCCGATGCCGACTGGGTGCGGCTCACGCAGAGCCAGTTCGACCCCATCCCCATCGACGGCCGGCTGTGGATCGTCCCCTCCTGGCACGAACCGCCCGATCCCAGTGCGATCACGCTCACCCTCGATCCGGGACTCGCCTTCGGCACCGGCTCGCACCCCACCACCCGCCTGTGCCTGCGCTGGCTGCTCGCGCACGTGCGCCCGGGCGACACGGTGCTCGACTACGGCTGCGGCTCCGGCATCCTTGGCATCGCGGCGGCCAAGCTGGGCGCGGCGCGCGTGGTTGGCGTCGACATCGACGACAAGGCGCTCGAGACGGCCCGCTACAACGCCGAGCGCAACGGCGTGGCGCTGGAACTGCACCACGCCCGCGACCTGCCGCCCGGCACCTTCGACCGGGTCGTGGCCAACATCCTCACCAAGCCGCTGTGCGTGCTCGCCCCTCTCATCGCCCAGGCCGTGCGTCCCGGAGGGGAACTCGCCCTCTCCGGCATCCTCGCCGAACAAGCCGAGGAGGTCGTGGCCGCCTACGCCCCGTGGATCGCGCTCACCGAGGGCGCCGAAGACGAAGGCTGGATCCGCCTCGAAGGGATGCGCCCCGCATGAACGCCCTGCGCCGCGTCCGCTGCCCCCATTGCCAGACCGTCTTCCGCGTCGACCCGGCCAAGCTCGAGCGCTCCCGCGGCTGGGCACGCTGCGGCCACTGCCTCGAGCCGTTCGACACCGCCCGCCATGCCCTCGATGCCGCAGCCGAACCCGCCCAACGGCTCGATTTCGACCGCCTGCTGCACACCCCCGCGCCGCCCGCCCCCGAAACCAACGCGGCGACGCTGCCCGAACTCGACCAGCCGACCGTCTTCAGTCCCGCCTGGGAAGCCATTCCCAGCGGCAATCGCCAACAGGCCGAAGGCGTATCCGACGCCCCGCCCCCCTCTTCGTCCGCACACGAAGCACGCCGCGAGGAAGATGCGGTACAGCGCTCGAGCTTCGCGGACGAGCCGCTGCTGAGCGAACCGCCGCTCGTGCCCACGACCTTCCCCTTCGAGCGGCAACCCCGAGGGCCCTCCCCCTTCGCACTCCTCGCCGTGCTGCTCCTGCTCCTCGCGGCGCTCGCCCAAGTCGCCTACCTCTGGCGCCAGGAATGGATCCAGCGCTTTCCGCAGACCTTCTCCTACTGGGAGCGGGTCTGCCAGGAATTGGGCTGCACCGTCTCTCCGCCCGTCGACCTGCAACAACTCGTGCTGGAGCATTCCGAGCTCATCCGCGAGCCCGCGCCAGGGCGCTGGACGCTCACGTTTGCGCTGCGCAACCGCGCCGCCTACCCCTTACCCTGGCCCACGCTGGAACTGACTTTGAGCGATGCCATCGGCCGGTCGCTCCTGCGCCGCCCCATCCCGCCGCAGGAATGGGGGGCGACGGGCCCCTACTTCCCGCCCGGAGAACGGGTGGAACGCACCCTCGCCCTGGAAACTTTCGAAGCCGGCATCGTCGGCTATGAACTCAAGCCGATCTATCCCTGAACTTCGGCACACTTGAAGGAGCCGTCGCGCGCGCAGCCGCAGCGAAGAGAACGGGACTCCGCGACACCATGGAGCCGCGCAGCGGTTCGATGTTCACGGGCGATCAGCGCGCCACCCGCGTCGTGCCTGCGTCGTTGACCACGCGCACCCGCTCGCCGACGCGGAAACCTTCGCCCTGATCTTCCTGCACAACGGCGATCACCCGTCCGTTTTCGAGGCGGACCGTCACCTCCACACCCGGCTTGCGCGTCGCCGCCTCTTCCAGCGCGGCCCCCGCGAGGCCGCCGGCCACCGCGCCCACCGTCGCCCCGACGATCTCGCCGCGACCGCCACCGACGCCGCTGCCCGCCACCCCGCCGACGATGGCTCCTGCTCCCGCCCCCAAGGGGGACTTCGTCCCCTCCAGCTGAACCGGCCGCACCGCTTCGACCACGCCGTACTGCACGGTCATCATCCGGCGCGCTTCCGCCCGGCTATAGGTTCCGCCGCCGAGATCCGAGGCGCATCCGGCCGCCACGAGCGCCGCCACCCCCATCAACGACATCACGGCTACCCGCGCAAACCCTGATCGTTCCCCGTTCACTGCCATGGCCATTCCTCCTGATAGGTCTCCTGATAGCGCCGCACGAGGTCCTCGTGCCGCAGCGTGTAATTCTGCGCTCCGCGCGAGGCGATCTTGATTGCGCCGAGCACGGCACCCAGACGCACCGCCCGGATCCAGTCGCTGCCCGAGGCGACTGCATGGAGAAGGCCGGCGCGGAAGGCATCGCCACAGCCGGTCGGATCGACCACCGCATCGGGGCGCACCGGCGGCACCTCGAAGCGCTCTCCCTCGACGAAGACCCAGGCGCCCAAAGCCCCCCGTGTCACGACGAAGGCCTCGACCCGCGCGGCCAAGGCCACCAGCGACAGACCCGTGCGCACCTCCATGAGCTGCGCCTCGTAATCATTGACGGCGCAGACCCGTGCCGGTTCCAGGCACTGCAACAACTGCTTGCCGGAAAAAAGGGGCAGGGCCTGCCCCGGATCGAAGGCAAAAGGAATGCCAGCCTCGGCGAGCGCCGCACAATGGGCGATCATCCCCTCGAGACCATCGGGGGCCACGATTGCCCACTGCCCGTTCATTTTTCCTGCCACCGGATTGCGATGCGACGAAGCCATCGCCCCCGGATGAAAGGCGGTGATCTGGTTGTCGTCGAGGTCGGTGGTGATGAAGGCCTGCGCCGTGTATTCCCCCGGCAGCACGGCGATCCCCTCACGCGAGATCCCCAGCGCCCCGAGCCGGTCGAAATACGGCTGCGCGTCCTCCCCCACGGTGGCGACGATTACCGGCTCGGAACCCAGTTGCTTCAAGCCGTAGGCGATGTTGCCGGCGCAGCCGCCGAACTCGCGCCGCAGCCTGGGTACGGTGAAGGCCACGTTCAGCATGTGGATCTTGTCCGGCAGAATGTGCTCGCGGAAACGATCCTCGAACACCATGATCGTGTCGTAAGCCATCGACCCGCACACCACGATACGCGCCATCGCCGCTCCCTTCAGCGCCTTGCCGAGTAGAGGGCGATTATACGGGAGCGACGAGGATGCAGGCGGTAAATCCACCCGGGAGCGGCGCCAAAAAAACCGCCTCATGCACACCCCCTGAGCGAGGCCGGCGGAAATCCGCACGACGCCGCCACGCAGCCGCGGCGCAGCCCATCCGCGGCGTCCCTTTATCCGCTACCATGCGCCGGTCACCCACTCGCACCGCCGATCGCCATGCCCCGTCCCGTTCCCCGACCGATCCGGGCGCTGCGCCTCGCCCTCCTCGCTCTGCATCTCGCCACCGGGCTCGCCACCATCGTCCTGCGCTTTCCTTTCGCCGATGCCGCCACCCGCGCCCTATTGCGGCGGCGCTGGTCGCAACGCCTCCTCGCCCTGTGCGGCATCGAGGTGGAGCGGCACGGCGAATTCGCCGCCGGCGCCTTGCTCGCCCTCAATCACGTCTCCTGGATCGACGTCTTCGTCGTCCTGTCGCAGACCGACGCCACCTTCATCGCCAAGGCGGAAGTGCGCCGCTGGCCGCTCATCGGTTGGCTCGCGGCGCGCAACGGAACCATTTTCCTGCGGCGCGGCAGCCGTGGCCACGCGGCCGCACTTGCCCGCGAGCTCGTATCGCATCTGCGGCAAGGGCAGAGCGTGGCCCTCTTTCCGGAGGGAACCACCACCGACGGCCTGTCGCTGCACCCCTTCCACGCCGCGCTGCTGCAGCCAGCGATCGACGCCGGCGCCCCGGTTCAGGCCGTGGCCATCCGCTACTATGACGCGAGCGGCCGACGCACCACCGCCGCGGCCTTCTACGGCCAGATGACGCTCATGCAATCGCTATGGCGCATCGTGAGCGAACCGCGGCTGCGTGCCCGCATCGACGTTTCCCTGCCCTTTTCCATCCACGGTATCGACCGCAAGGCGCTCGGCCGTGCCCTCGAAGCCTGGATCCGCGAGCGCGTGCAAGAAGACCTCGCGTGATCCCCCCCCTCTTCCGCCCCCGGATCGTGCTTGGCGAGTCGGGGCAACGGAACAGACGCGGCGTTGCACTTCCCCCTCGTGTCGCCGATCCCAGGCTTTCAGGGCATAATGCGCTCCATGCGCTTCCTTGGAAAGCTCGCCATGCATGGTTCCATCCACGAGATCAAAGTCACCCTGCTGCGCCTCTTGCGTCTGCGGCAACGTGATGCGGCGCGTGGACACCCTCGCCTCGCCGTCAATACCAAAGTCATTGACGATGAGGGATTGCGCCGTCTGATGGCCGAAGGAACGCTCTCGTGGAACGGGGGCAAACCTCAACCCAAGGTGCCGGTTACGCTGTCTTCTGGCGGCACCCCCGTCAGCCAAGGGGTGATCGAGGGACGGGGGTGATCCTCTTCTGCGACACTTCTGCTCTGGTCAAACTCTACGTCGAGGAAGTTGGCAGCGCAGCGATGCTTGCCGCCGTTGCTCAGGCCCGGCTGGTTGCCGTCGTGCGCATCGCTTGGGCCGAAGCCATGGCGGCGCTGGCGCGACGCCTCCGTGAGCGTCCTGCCGATGCGGTCGCCATCGACACCGTGCGCGCCAGGCTGCGGGACGATTGGTCGAGCTACGCCATCGTCGAAGTCACGCAACCGCTCGTCGAGCTCGCCGGCACTCTTGCCGACGCGTTTGCGCTACGCGGCTACGACAGCGTCCAGTTGGCGGCCGCGCGGACGGTGCAGCAAGCCAGCAACGATGAGTTGTGTTTCGCCTGCTTCGATGCCCGGCTCACGCAAGCCGCAACACTGCTGGGCATGAGCCCGTTACGCATACGATCGTCCCAATGAGCCCTCGCCCCGAACAAGGCCAGTAATCGGCTCACGTCCCCGGCGGTGAGCCTTTCGTAGGTCCAGCAGGCGTGCTCGAGCAACCCTGTCATCAGCCTGTTACAAACCGCCTCTAGACTTCTCGCCACCGAGATCCGCCCTAGAGGGGCACCCCATGAAAGCGATGAAAGACAACGCCGCACCGCGCGAGGTACACGGCAATACCTTCGACGAAGTCATCGACCAGGCCCGCCGCCGGCTGCTCCAAGGTGCGGGTGGGGCTGCGTTCCTGGGCTTTTTCGCCTCGCCGGCGGCGCTCGCCCGCTCGCTCGATGAACCGGTTGCCGCGTCCTCGTCCTTGCTCGCCGCCTTCCCCCGCTCGATCCCTACCCACAGCGACGATCGCGTCACCGTCATGGACGGCTACGTGGTGCGCGCCATCCTGCCCTGGGGCGATCCGCTCATCGATTTCTCTGCCTACTGGCGCCCCGACGCCTCGTCCAGCGCCGAAGAGCAGGCGCGACAGATCGGCGACAATCACGACGGCATGCACTTTTTCCCTTTCGGTCCCAATGGGTTCGAGCAGGGTCTGCTCGCGCTCAACCACGAATACACCAACTATGAATACCTCTTCGGGAAGGAATACACCGAGCCCTGGACGCGCGAAAAGGCGATGAAGGCGATCAACGCCCATGGCGTATCCATCGTCCACCTGCAGCGCGACGCGCGCAGCCTCTGGCGTCCGGTGATCCCGTCGAGATACAACCGCCGCATCACCGGCGACACCCCCATCGAGCTCACCGGACCGGTCGCCGGACATGCGCTGCTGCGCACCTCGGCCGACCCCAGCGGCACCCGGGTACGCGGCACGCTCAACAACTGCGCCAACGGCTTCACCCCCTGGGGCACCTATCTCACCTGCGAGGAAAACTTCCACAACTACTTCGGCGGCGGCAGCAGCGATCCGCTGCACCAACGCTACGGCATCGGCAAGGACGGCGGCTACCGCTGGTTCGAGGTGATCGAGCGTTTCGACCTGCGCCGCGAACCGAACGAACCCAACCGCTTCGGCTGGGTGGTCGAGATCGATCCCTTCGACCCGCAGAGCACCCCCAAGAAACGCACGGCGCTTGGCCGCTTCAAGCATGAAAACGCTGCGGTCACGCTCGCCCCGGATGGGCGCGTCGTGGTCTATATGGGCGACGACGAGCGCTTCGAGTACCTCTACCGCTTCGTGAGCCACGGCCGCTACGATCCTGCCAACCCTGCCGCCAACCGCGATCTGCTCGATGCGGGCGATCTCTACGTCGCCCGCTTCACCGCCGACCCCGCCGCCGACGGCACCCGTCTGCGCGGACAGTGGATTCTGCTCGACAAGGCGCGCAACCCGCTGCTCGCGGCCGACGCGCGGCTCCCCACGCAGGCAGACGTCCTCATCCACGCACGGCTCGCCGGCGACATCGTCGGCGCCACCAGGATGGACCGCCCCGAGTGGGTCGCCATCCACCCCGTCTCGGGCGAAGTCTACGTCACGCTCACCAACAACGACAAGCGCAAACCCGGGGAAGTCGACGCCGCCAACCCCCGCGCCGAGAACCGCTGGGGCCAGATCCTGCGCTGGCAGGAAGCAGGTGGCGACCCGAGCGCCGACGAATTCGCCTGGGATCTCTTCGTGCTCGCAGGCAATCCGCTCGCCTACCCCAAAGGGGATCCGCGCGCCGGCTCCGCCGCGATCACGCCGGAGAACATGTTCAACTCCCCCGACGGGCTCGGGTTCGACGCCGCCGGCCGTCTGTGGATCCTCACCGACGGCAACTACAGCAATACCGGCGCCTACCAGGGTATGGGCAACAACCAGATGCTGGTGGCCGACCCTAACGTCGGCCTCATCCGCCGTTTCCTCGTCGGGCCTTCGGGCTGCGAGATCACGGGGCTCACCTGGAGCAACGACGGGCGCACCATGTTCGTCAACGTCCAGCACCCCGGCGAGGCCGAAGGGCACCCGCGGGCACCGCGCATCCCGCCAGGGCAGGATCTCGCAACCTTCCTCGCGGCCCATCCCACGGTCTTCTCCGAATGGCCCCATTCGCAGTTCCATGAGCTGGGCGGCGGCCGACCCCGCGCAGCCACCCTGGTGATCGAGCACGCCAACGGCGAGCCCGTCTTCGCCGCGCGCTGAGGGCCAGGCATCGATGGCGCGCCCGCTTCGCTCCTTTTCCCTGTCGCTGCAGGCGCGCTACTGGACGATGGTCGCGATCGCGATCGGGCTCTTCTCGCTCGTGATCGCGCTCGCCTATCACACCATCGCCGCGCAGACCGAGACGATGCGTGTCGCCTACAGCGGCCAAGTCGCCCCCTTGGTCGATCTCGCCCAGCTCAAGCAGCTCACCGAGCGGCAGGCGAGTTTTCTCTATCGCGTCTTCGCCGACGCGAGCCAGAAAATCTCCTCCTTCGACCCACAAGCGCTCGAGCGCACCGCCACCCAGGCCGACGCCATTCTCGCAACCTTCGGGCAGCGCGCGATGGGCGAGGACGAACGCGCCGCCTTCGCCAAACTGGAAGAATCCGCCCACCGTTTCCGCCAAGCGGTGGACACCGCGCGCCAGACCATCGAACTCTATGGCGACGATCTCGCCGGGCTGGGCCGCGCCCAACGGGGGCTCATCGGGCAGATCGAGACCCAGCTGCGCGACGTCCACGCCGCGCTCGATGCGCTGATGGCGCTCGAGCGCGACGGCACCCGCGCCGCGTTCGAACGCAGCGCCGAGCGATCCGATCGCAACCGCCTGGCCATCGCCGCCCTGTTCGCAGGAGCAGCGCTGCTGCTCGTCGCCCTCGCCACCCTCTCCACCCGCCGCCTGCGCCACGGCATGCGCACCGTCCTCGAATTTGCCCGCGCCGTGGCCGCGCTCGACCTGCGCCACGAGCTCGACGACGCCGGGCGCGACGAGATCGGCTCGCTGGCCGCCGCTCTCAAAGAAATGCGCACCCAGCTACGCGGTTTCGTGTCCACGCTCGCCCAGGCGGCCCAGCAACTGGAAGCCTCGGTCGCCGCCGAACGCGAACGCGCCAGCCACACCGCCGGCACGGCGGCCCACCAGGCCGAATCCGCCCAGGAGATGGCCGCCGGCATCGAAGAGCTCTCCACGGCCATGGATCAGACCGCCACCGATGCCCAGCAGGCGGCCGAGCGCGTTGCCCAAGGCATCGAGCACAGCCGGGCGGCGGCCGGGCGCGTGCGCGCCCACACTCACAAGGCCGCAGCGCTCGCACAGCGGCTCGATGCGCTCGCCGAGGACGCGCGCCTCATCGACGGCGAGATGAGGTCGGTTCGCCACGTGGTCGAGCTCATTCGCGAGGTGGCCGAGCAGACCAATCTGCTCGCCCTGAACGCCGCCATCGAAGCCGCCCGCGCCGGCGAACACGGCCGTGGCTTTGCCGTGGTCGCCGACGAAGTGCGCAAGCTCTCCGAGCGCACGGCGCAGGCCACCGGCGAAATCGGCGGTACGATCCATCGCGTCGAGACTCGCGTCACGCAGATGGCGGCAGACATGGCCCAAGGAGAGGAATCCATCCAGGAGACGCTGGCCTCTGCGCACGAAGCCCTGGAAGCGATCGACGCCATCGAGCGCACCATGGACGACATCGGCGAGCAGGCCCGCGCCATCCGCGACGGCGTGCACGAGCAGGCCGGCGTCAACCGCCAGATCGCCCAGGAAGTAGCCAAGGTCGCCGGCACCGCCGAGACGCTAGCCGAGCTCGCGCGCCAAGGCCGGGACGCGGCCGGTGAGCTCGACCGGCTCACGCAGACGCTCGCCGCGCTGCTGCAGCGCTTCCGTGCCTGAATCCTCACGGCCCCCGTACCGAGAACACCGCCGCATCCTCCAGCCGCACCGCCGTGAGGAGCCCGCCGTACACGCAGCCCGTATCGATTCCCAGCACTCCGTCGCCGGCGAAGAACCCCAGCGCCGACCAGTGCCCGAACACTACCTGCAACCCCAGGGGGACGCGTCGCGGCCAACGAAACCACGGCACCGTGCCTTTGGGTGCCCGCTCCGGCGGCCCTTTCGCTTCCAGCTCCAGCGCCCCCTGACGCAGCGACACGAAGCGCATGCGCGTAAACGCATTGACGATGTAGCGGAGGCGATCCATGCCGGAGAGATCGTCGCGCCAGCGCGAGGGACGGTCGCCCTTCAAGCGCAGCAGCCAGCCGAGTTCCCCCTGCAGTTTCCCTTCCACCTCGCGTGCGCGCGCCGCTGCCTGGGCCAGCGACCACACCGGGCTCACTCCGGCATGCGCCATCGCGTAGCCCAACGCCTCGTCCACCACCAGGAGCGGCCGTGCACGCAGCCAGTCGAGCAGTTCGTCGCGATCCGGCGCCGCGAGCACCGCATCCAGCGTGTCGTCCCGCGCGCGTTTGGGGTAACCCGCCGCCCGCATCAAGAGATACAGATCGTGGTTGCCCAGCACCACCTCGACCGAATCTGGCGGCAGGGAGCGCACGAAACGCAGCACTTCCAGCGACTGGGGGCCGCGATTGACCAGATCGCCCACCAGCCACAGCCGGTCACGCGAGGGCGTAAACCCGATCACCTCGAGCAGGCGCTGCAGTGCCGTGAAGCAGCCCTGCACGTCGCCGATCGCATAGGTCGCCATCCCGCGTCCTCTCTCCCTTTCTTTTCCGGCACTTGGACGCACCGCCGCCGGACTTGCTAAACTAACACCATCGCCCACCTTCTGCGACGGCGCCCGTGTCTTTACGTTATCACATCTACGACGCCCTCTGGCGGCTCGCCTGGCCGTGGCTGCGGCTGCGCCACCGCTTGCGCCATCGCGGCGACCCCCATGAAGCGCAGCGCTGGCGCGAGCGGTTGGGTCGCATCGCGCTGCCCGAAGAGGCGCGTGACACCGTCTGGATCCACGCCGTCTCGGTGGGCGAGACGCGCGCGGCCCACCCCCTGGTACGGGCGCTGCGCCGCCGCTATCCCCGGCTGCGGCTCCTCGTCACCCACATGACGCCCACGGGGCTGGAAACCGGCCAGCGGCTCTGGGCCCACGATCCGGCCATCGTGCAGGCCTACGCCCCTTACGACCACAGCCGCTGGGTGCGACGCTTTCTCGAGCGCACGCGTCCGCGCCTGGGCATCGTGATGGAGACCGAGATCTGGCCCAACTGGTTGCGGCAGGCCAAGCGCCAGGGCGTGCCGCTCGTGCTCGCCAACGCCAGGCTCTCGGAGCGTTCCTTCCGCCGCTACCGGCGCTTTCGCTGGCTGCTGCCGCTCGAATGGAAAGCCTTCGTGCAAGTCGGAGCGCAGAGCGCGGCCGATGCGCAGCGCCTGCGCGCGCTGGGGGCGCGTCAGGTCGTCGTCACCGGCAATCTCAAGTTCGACTGGAGCCCGGAGCCCGCGGCGATCGCGCTGGCGCACACCTGGCGCGAGGCCATCGGCCCCCGCCCCGTCGTCGTGCTCGCCAGCAGCCGCGAAGGCGAGGAAGCCCGTTTCCTGCGCGCCTGGGAAGGGTTGCGGCAGGAATGGGCCGAACGGGAGGATTTCCTCTTCCGCGAACCGCCGCTCCTGGTGATCGTGCCGCGCCACCCCGAGCGCTTCGACGAAGTCGCCCGCCTCGTCGAGCGCCACGGCCTGCGCTACCGTCGCCGCAGCGCCTCCTTGCCGCACCCCGAAGACGACGTCTGGCTCGGCGACAGCATGGGCGAGCTCTACGCCTATTACGCGCTCGCCGACGTGGCCATCATCGGCGGCAGCTGGGAGCGCCACGGCGGACAGAATCCGCTGGAGGCGCTCGCCGCCGGTACGCCCCCCATCGTCGGGCCGCATACGGAGAATTTCGCCGAGGTCGTTTCCCAGGGCGTGGCGGCACGGGCTATCGTGCAGGTGCGCACCCCGCAGGAAGCGATCGAACTCGCCCAGCGCTGGATCGAGCAGCCCGACGAGCGCGCCGCAGCGATCGCCCACGGCGCCATCTTCCTTGCGGCGCATCGCGGCGCCACCGAACGCACGCTCGCCCTGCTCGCCCCCTGGCTCGAGCACGAGCCTGGATTCGAGCAGCGCGGCATCGATGGTCCCGTCACTCCTCGGCCAGAAGCGCATTGACCGCGGCCAGGTCCTCTTCCGACAGCCGTCCCACCGCCGCTTTCAGCCGCAGCTGCCACATCAAGGTGTCGTAACGTGCCCGTGAAAGCCGGGTGCGCGCATCGGCCACCTGCGCCATGGCGTTGAGCACATCGACGTTGATGCGCACCCCCACTTCGTAGCCCAGTTTGGTGGATGCGAGGTTCGACAAGGACGATTGCAGCGCCGCTTCCAGCGCCTTCACCTGCGCCAGCCCGCTCGTCAGACCCAGATAGGCCTGCCGCGCGCTCAGCACCGCCTGCCGCTTGGCGTATTCCTCGTCCTGCTCGGATTTGGTGAGCAGCGCCGCCCCTTCGCGCACCTGCGACTGGATGGCGCCACCAGCGTAGAGCGGCACCGTCAGCTGCACCCCGATCTGGGATGACTCCACCGTCTCGGTCTGCAACGGCGGAAAACGCGACAGGTCCTTCGACTTGCCGTATTGCGCCACCACGTCCACGCTGGGCAGATGCCCCGCGCGGCGGCGCTGGACTTCGCGCTGGGCGATCTCGCGGCTCACCATCGCCTGCTGTACCAGGAAGTTGTCCTTCTGTGCCGCCTCCACCCAGGGATCCATCGGCGCCGGATCGGGGCCGCGCAGTTTCACTTCCGGCCGCAAGTGGGCATACTTTTGCGGCAAGTCGACCACGATGGCCGCCAGAGCCTGCTGCGCCACGTCGAGCTGGTTCTGCGCCGCGATGAGCTGGGCATCGGCCAGATCGAAACGCGATTGGGCCTCGTCGACATCGACGATGGTAACGGTGCCGACCTCGAAGCTCTTCTTGGCAAACTGCAGCTGCTCGCCGGCGGCGCGGCGCAGCTCGTCGGCCGCCGCCACCGCTTCCTGCGCCGCGACCACGTCGAAATAGGCCTGGGCCAGGCGCAGCGCCACGTCCTGCTGCGCCTGCGCCCACTGCAGGTCGCTCAAACTCGTCTGCAGCTCGCCCTGCTTGGCCGCCGCCCAGTTCTGCAGGCGAAAGAGCGGCTGGGTGAGCCGTACCGTCCATTGGTGCGACCCGTAATCCTTGTCGAGCTCGCTCGCTTCCAGGCGGTTGTGCAGCGCGTTGGCGTCGAGCGCCACGTTCGGCAAGAGCAGCGCCCGCCCCTGCACGGTCTTTTCCTGTCCGGCCATCATCGAGGCGCGCGCCGCCGCATAGCTCGGATCCTGCACCAAGGCTTGGCGGTAGAGCGCGAGCAGGTCGGCCGCCTGCGCAGCACCGGCGCCAAAGGCGGCCACGGCGCCCATACCCAAGGCGATGCGCCGCAGCAGCGTACGGGCGGCGCCGCGCCTTCGCGCGTGCGATCCGCTCATACCAGCGCCGGTGCCACCGGCTGCGGCACACGCAGCATCGGCACCACCGTTTCGAAGAGGTCTTCGAAGCGCACCTTACCCGGCTCGGAACAGGTGTAGAGCCGGCCGTGCATGAAGCGCTCGTCGCCGACGAAGGCGAAGAGCCGGCCTCCGGCTTTGAGCGCATCGAGCAGGAAACGCGGCACTTCCGGCACCCCGCCCGAGAGCACGATCACGTCGAAAGGGCCGGGCGCCGCGAGCGCCTTGAGTCCGTCGCTCGTGATCACCTCGACGTTGTCGAACCCTTCGGCCTCGAGGTTTGCCTGCGCGCGCGTGGCGAGCTCCGGCACGATCTCGACACTGTGCACCCACTGCCCCAGGTGCGCGAGGCAGGCGGCGAAGTAGCCCGAACCGGTACCGACCTCGAGGGCGATCTCACCTTTCTGCAGCTGCACCGCCTGCAGCACCTTGCCTTCGATCACCGGCCGCAGCATCCGCTCGCCGAAACCCAGCGGGATCTCCACATCGGCGAAGGCCAGCGTCCGGTAGGCGGGCGGCACGAACTGCTCGCGCCGCACCGTCATCAGCGCCTCCAGCACCCGCTGGTCGAACACCTCCCAGGTGCGTACCTGCTGCTCCACCATGTTGAATCGCGCCCGCTCGAAATCCATGCTCGTGCTCCCTACGACCGGAAAATGGAACGATCTTACGATTCTAGCCCATTTCGCGCCGCGGCAGGCGGTACCACAGCGCATAGAGCGCCGGCACGAAACACAAGGTGATGAGTGTGCCTGCCATCACGCCGCCGATCAGCACGTAGGCGAGCGGCCCCCAGAAGGTGTCGGTCGCCAGCGGCACGAAAGCGAGCACCGCCGCCAGCGCCGTGAGCAGTACCGGCCGCGTGCGCCGCACCGCCGCCTCCACCACCGCTTCGGTCGCCGTCATTCCCGCCTCCAGATTGTCTCGTACCTGCTGCGTGAGGATGAGGGTGTTCCTCATCAGGATCCCCGCCAGGCCGATCAAACCGAGAAGCGCCACGAAGCCAAACGGCTTGCCGAAGACGAGCAGCGCCGTCGCCGCCCCGATCACGCCCAGGGGGGCGGTGGCCACGGTCATGAAGGTGCCGGCAAACTCGCGCATCTGCAGCATGATGAGGATGAGCATCACCGCCACCATCACCGGCTGCAGTTTCTGGATGGATGCATCGGCCTTGCGCGACTGCTCCACCGTGCCCCCCACCTCGAGACGGTATCCGGGCGGCAGTGCCGCGCGCAGCGGCGCGAGCGCTTCCCACAGCGCCTCGGTCACGTCCACCGCCTGCGCCCCTTCGAGTTCGCCCTGCACCGCGACGAAACGCTCCCGATCCATGCGCTTGTAGCGCACTTCCTCGTGGCGCACTTCGAGCCGCCCCACCTGCCCCAGCGGCACGCGGGCGCCGTCGAGGGTACGCAGCTCGAGGCCTTCGAGCCGCGCCGGGTCGCGCACCGCCGCCTCGCCGCGCACGAGCAGCGTCACGGTGCGGATGTCGCGCCGCACCTCGGTCACCGGGATGCCGTTCAAAGCGAACTGCAGCTGCCGCGCCACTTCCCGCGGCGTCAAGCCCATGGCCCGCAGGCGCTCGGCCGGCGCCTCCAGCACCAATGCCGGCGCGCGCTCGTTCCACTCCAGATGCGCGTCGCGCACGTGAGGATTCCTTGCCATCACCGCGCGCACCTCCTCACCCAGACGGCGCAGCACCTCGAGATCCGGCCCCACCACCCGAAACGCCACTGGCCAGGGCACCGGCGGACCATAGAGAAGGCGGTGCACGCGGATGCGCGCCTCGGCAAATTCCCCTGCCTGCCGGTGCTGCTCCAAGAGCGCGATCACTTTCTCGCGCGCTTCCACCCCCTGGGTCACGACCACGATCTTGGCAAAAGCCGGATCGGGCTCCTCGGGGTTGGCCGAGATGAAGAAGCGCGGCGCCCCGCGACCGACATAGGCCGACACCGAACGCACCTCTGGCAAGGGCGCGAGGATCGCCTCGATGCGCCGTGCCACCTCGTCGGTGCGTTCGATGGCCGAGCCCGCCGGCAGCCAGATCGACACCAACACCTCCGGCCGATCCGAACTGGGAAAGAACTGCTTCTGCACCGGCCCGACCATGGCGGCCACCCCCAGTGCGAGCAAGCCGAGCGTCGCCGTCACCACCGTCTTGCGCCGGTCCACGCACCAGGCGATCGCCACGCGCCAGCGGCGGTAGGCCGGGGAATCGTACACCCCATGCCCGGCCTCGCGCTTGCGGTAGGACGGCAGCAGTTTCACGCCCAGATAAGGTGTGAAAACCACCGCCACGAACCAGGAAATCACCAGGGCGTAGCCGAGCACCCAGAAGATGTTCCCGGCGTATTCCCCCACGGCCGAGCGGGCAAAGCCGATGGGCAGGAATCCTGCCACCGTCACCAGCGTGCCGAAGAGCATGGGCTTGGCCGTCACGTTCCAGGCATGGCCGGCCGCCGCGATCCGGTCACAGCCTTCTTCGAGCTTGACGATCATCATCTCGATGGCGATGATGGCATCGTCGACCAGCAAGCCCAGGGCGAGGATCAGGGCGCCGAGCGAGACGCGGTCGAGGTCGATCCCGCTCCAGCGCATCGCAAGAAAGGTGAGCCCCAGCGTCACCGGAATGGCCACGGCTACCACCACCCCGGCGCGCCAGCCCAAGGTGAGGAAAGTCACCCCCATCACCACCGCCACCGCCACGAGGAACTTCACCTGGAAGAGATCGACGGCGTGCGCGATCGCCTCGGCCTGGTTGGTGAGCACGGAGAGCGTCATGCCGGCCGGCAAGCGGGCCTTTTCTTCGGCCACGAAGCGCGCGAGCCGCTTGCCCAGCTTGAGGCCGTTTTCCCCGCGCTGCATCACCACGCCAAGAAGGATTGCTTCCTCGCCGTGGGCCCGCACCAGGAAAGAGGGAGGATCCTCGACCCCCAGGCGCACCTTGCCCAGTTCCCCCACGGTGAGAATGCGTCCACCCACGCGCAAGGGCACCGCGGCGATGCGCTCCACCTGCGACAGGTCCGCCCCGGGAAGCCGCACGTACACCCGCGGCCCGGCGGTGTCGATGAATCCGGCCGGCACCAGGGCGTTGTTCGCGTCGATCGCATCGAACACCGCCTGCGGCGTCAGCCCCAGCTGGATGAGACGGTCGAGGTCGAGCTCCAGGAAAATCTGCTCGGGACGCTCGCCGATGAGCTGTGCCTTCTGCACGCCGGGCACGCGGGCGAGCCGGTCGCGCAGCGCCTCGGCCTCGCGCACCAGATCCCACGAAGGCATTCCCGGCGCCGTCAGGGCCATCAGGCTGAAATAGACGTCGGAGAAATCGTCGTTGACGACGGGGCCGATCACCCCCTTGGGCAGCGTCGGGCCTTCGTCCCACATGCGTTTTCGCACTTCATAGAACAGCCGCCCGATCTCGCGCTGCGGCACATACTCTTCGAACTCCACCTGGATGTCGACCCGTCCCGGCTGCACCGTCGTCGTCAACCGGTAGAGGTATTCCAGCTCCTGCAGCCGTTTCTCCAGGCGGTGGGCCACCTGCTCTTCCATCTGCTGCGCCGTCGCACCCGGCCACAGCGCCGACACCATGAGGATGCGCACGGTGAAGGCCGGATCCTCCGCCCGCCCCAGGCCGAGGAAGGCGTACAGCCCCGCGAGCGCCGACAGGATCAAAAAGAAGAGGGTGACGGCGCGCTCGCGCACGGCAAGCGCCGAGAGATTGGGGAAACTCACGGTGCGCGCTCCTCGACCCGCATCCCCTCGCGCAGCACGTGGGTGCCGAAAGCCACCACATGATCGCCGGCCTCGAGGGGGCCGCGCACGCGCGCCGTGGCGTTCTCGACCGCCAGCACCTCCACTGGCACCGCTTCGAGGCGCCCCTGCTTCACCCGCCAGACCCGCGGACCAGCGCCGCGCTCGTCCATCGCCCCCACCGGCACTTCCCAGCCTTCCACCGGCGGCTGCGGCAGGCGTACCTGCACCACGCTGCCCAGGGGCGGCGGCTCGGCAGTGAGCAGGCGATAGCGCGCGCGGAAGGTGCGCGACACCGGATCGGCCGCTCCGCTCACCTCGCGCAGTTCGAGCGGTACCGCTGAGCCGTCGGGCAGGACGGCCTCACCACGCGGCGGCGGCTGCCGGCCGAAGCGCTCCGGCAGCGCCACTTCCACCTCCCGCTCGCCCTTTTGTGCCAGCATGGCCACCGGCTGCCCCGCCGCCACCACCTGCCCCGGCTCGGCGCTCCATTCCATGAGCACGCCGTCGGCCGGAGCGCGCAGCTCGGTATATTCCATGGCGTGGCGCGCCTGCCGCTCCTGCGCCTGCGCCGCCTCGAGCTGCGAGCGCGCGGCCTCGAGCTGGGTGCGCGCCCGATCGAGCGCCTGCTCACCGACGAAGCGCTGCGCCGCCAGGCGCTCGGTGCGCGCGAGCTCGTTCTGCGCCAGACGCCACTGCGCCTGGGCGGCACGCTCCGCCGCCTGCGCCGCCTCGAGCTGGGCGAGCACGTCTTTTGGATCGAGCCGCGCCAGCGTCTGCCCGGCCCGCACCGTCGCCCCTGCGTCGACGAGCCGCGCCACGATGCGCCCGCCCACCTGGAAGGCGAGCGGCGACTCGTAGCGCGCCCGCACCGTGCCGGAGAGCACCAGCGGGGCTGGCTCCGCCGCCCGGACCGGTGCCGTGCGCACCACCACCGCCTGCTCCTGCTGCTGCGCCGGCGTCTCCTGCCGCCCACAGGCGGCAAGGAGCACACAGGCCGCCATCACCCATCCCCATCGCCGCACTGGCGCACTCCCCAATCTCAGGCAAAAAAGAGCGCGCGCAAAGCCGCGCCCGGGTCGGGCACGCGCATGAAGGCTTCGCCCACGAGAAAAGTCTGCACGCCGCGCGTGCGCATCGCCGCCACGTCCTCGGGCGTGCCGATGCCCGATTCCGTCACCACGATCCGGTCGGCCGGAATGCGGGGCAAGAGCGCCCAGGTGGTCTCCAACGACACGGCAAAGGTACGCAGGTCCCGGTTGTTGATGCCCACGAGCCGCACCGGCAGGGCGAGCGCGCGCTCGAGCTCGGCCGCGTCGTGCACTTCCACCAGCACGTCCAGCCCCAGCTCCTGGGCCAAGGCGGCCAGATCGCGCAGTGCCGCATCCTCGAGCGCCGCCACGATCAGCAGCACCGCATCGGCGCCGAGGGCGCAGGCTTCCCACACCTGCCATTCATCGACGAGGAAATCCTTGCGCAGCGCCGGCAGCACACAGGCCGCGCGCGCCGCCGCGAGGTATTCCGGCGATCCCTGGAAAAACTCCCGGTCGGTGAGCACCGACAGACACGCGGCACCGGCCGCTTCATAGGCGCGGGCGATCGCGGCCGGGTCGAACTCGGGCCGGATCACCCCTTTGGAGGGGCTCGCTTTCTTGATCTCGGCGATCACCGCGGGCTCACCAGCCGCAAGCCTGCGCTCGATGGCGGCAACGAACCCGCGCGGCGCATCGCGCTCGAGCCGCGCCCGCGCTGCCGCCTCCAGCTCCGTCCGGGACTTGGCCGCCCGCGCCGCGGCCACCTCTTCGCGCTTGCGTGCGAGAATGCGCTGCAAGACGTCGCTCATCGCCCCGACTCCTGCGCCAGACGGCGCGTGGCAGCGACGAATTCATCGACCTTGGCCCGCGCCGCGCCCGAGTCGATCGCCTCGCGGGCGCGCTCGATGCCCTCGGCGATCGAAGGAACGACGTTGGACGCATAGAGCGCTGCCCCGGCGTTCAAGAGCACGATGTCGCGCGCCGGCCCCGCCTCACCCTCCAGCGCCGCCAGCAGCCGCGCCCGCGATTCCTGCGCGTCGCCCACCGTGAGGTTGCGGCTCGAGGCCATCGGCAGGCCGAAATCCTCCGGATGGATGCGGTACTCGGTGATCTCGCCCTCCTTCAATTCACCCACCAGCGTATCCGCGCCCAGCGTGATTTCGTCGAGCCCGTCGAGCCCGTGCACCACCAGCACGTGCTTGGCACCGAGCCGTTGCATCACCCGCACCAGGATCCCCACCAGATCGGGGTGGAATACGCCCAGCAGCGAATTCGGCGCCCCGGCCGGGTTGGTGAGCGGCCCCAGAATGTTGAAGATGGTGCGCACGCCCATCTCGCGCCGCACCGCCGCCACGTTCTTCATGGCGCTGTGGTGCGCCGGCGCGAACATGAATCCCACTCCCACCTCGGCGATGCAGCGCGCCACCGCCTCCGGCGGCAACTCGATGTCCGCGCCCAGCGCCTCGAGCACGTCGGCGCTGCCGGACTTGGACGACACCGAGCGGTTGCCGTGCTTGGCCACCTTGCCCCCTGCCGCGGCGACGACGAAGGCGCTCGTGGTCGACACGTTGAAGGTGTGTGAAGAATCCCCCCCCGTGCCGACCACGTCCAGGAGATGATCGTGCGGCGGTGGCACTTCCACCTTGAGCGCCAGTTCGCGCATCACCTGGGCCGCGGCGGTGATCTCGCCCACCGTCTCCTTCTTCACGCGCAGCCCCGTGAGGATCGCCGCCATCATCACCGGCGAGACCTCGCCGGCCATGATCTGGCGCATCAGATCCAGCATCTCGTCGTAGAAAATCTCGCGCAGCTCGATTGTGCGCTGCAACGCCTCCCGCGGCGTGATCTTCGTTCCCACTTCAACCCCTCGTCCGATTCATCGAAAACCCCGTTCCCTTGCCGCGTTTCAGGCCGCCGCCGGCTGCGGCGCATGCTGGCGCAGGAAATTGGCCAGCATCTCGTGCCCATGCTGCGTCAGGATCGATTCCGGATGGAACTGCACCCCTTCCACCGGCAGCGTGCGGTGGCGTAAGCCCATGATCTCGCCGTCCTCGGTCCAGGCCGTCACCTCCAGGCACTCGGGCAGCGACTCGCGCTCCACCGCCAGCGAATGGTAGCGCGTGCACTCCACCGGATTGGGCAAGCCCTCGAACACCCCCTCGCCGCGATGGAACACGGGCGAAGTCTTGCCGTGCATCAGGCGCTTGGCATGGACGACGCGCCCGCCGAACGCCGCCCCGATCGCCTGATGCCCCAGGCACACCCCGAAGATGGGGATCTCGCCGGCGAAACGTTCGATCACCTCCACCGAAATGCCTGCCTCGCGCGGCGAGCACGGCCCAGGCGAGATCACCAGGTACTCCGGCCGCCAGGCCGCGATCTGCGCCGCCGTCACCTCGTCGTTGCGCACCACCTTCACCTGCGCCCCGAGCTCGCCGAAGTACTGTGCCAGATTCCACGTGAAACTGTCGTAATTGTCAATCAGCAGCAACATCGCCCTTTCTCCCAGACCGTCGGACGGTCCATTGTACACACCACCGCCGTGCTCACTCTTGCGCCGGCCGCGGCAGCCACACCCGAAAGCATCCCTTATCGACCCACTCCACTTCTGCTTGGTTCGCCTGCGCGAGCGTGCGCGCCACGTACAGCCCAAGGCCTGTGCCACCGGGCCGGGAAGACGCGAACGGTTCGAACAAGCGCTCGCGCACTTCCGGTGCCACACCCGGTCCATCGTCGCACACCTCGACGCACACCCGCTCCCCTTCGGCCCGGGCGCGCACGCGGATCGCCCCAGCGCGGCGGCTCGCAAACTGCGCCGCGTTGTCGACGAGATTGTCGAGGATGTGCCGCAAATGCAGGGGGTCGATCCAGATGCGCAAGCCCTCGCCCACCTCCAGCACCACTTCCTCCTCGCCGCGGCCGAGCCGCGCGAGCGCCTCGCGCCGCCACTCCCTCAGCCACCCAGCCAGATCGAGCACTTCTGGCTGCGGCCGTTGTCGTCGCCCCAAAGACAGGATGTCCTCCACCAGGTGCTCGATGCGCTCCGCATTGTCGAGCGCCATCGCCAGCAAGCGCTCGCGCGCCGCCGCGTTCTCCTCACCCCGCATCAGCTCCAGCGCCTGTACTACCGCCGCCAGAGGGTTGCGCACCTCGTGCGCCACCCCGCTCACCAGGGTTCCGAGCGAGGCGAGCTTGTTGCGCTCGAATTCGCGGCTCACCTCTTCCAGGTCGCTCACGAACGCCAGCCACCCGCCGCCGCGGTAGGGCACCGTCGCGCGGCAGCGCAGCCGCCGCCCCTGAACCGCCACCCAGCGCTCCCCGCCGCGTCGGGCCAGCAGCCGGTCCACTCCGGGCAGGACTTCTTCGACGCGTTCCCCCACCGGCTCCCGCCCCAACCACTGCCGCAGCGGCTGCGAGGCGTAGCGCACCACGTCTTCGTCGTCGATCACCAGCACCCCGTCGCGCAGCTCGCGTAGGATGCGATCGTTGATCTCCCGCTGCCAGGCGAGCGTCTCCTGCTGTGCCCGGATCGACGCTTCCGCCCGGCGCAGACGCTCTCCCACCGCCTGCGCCGCCAAGGCCACCGCAAAGGCTCCCGCTCCGCTCAAGCCCACGAGATAGGCATCGCTCGGCCCCCCTCCCACCCCAGTTCGCCACAGGTTTTCTCCCAGCAGGGCAAGCGCCACCAGCGCCGCGTAAAAAGCAGCAAGCCGGCGCGATACCACCAGCGAAGCCCCGCCCACCGCCAGATAAAGGAAAGGAACCAGTCCCGAGCGGAATCCGCCGCTCACCGTCATCACCCCGGTGAGCGCCGCCACGTCCAACAACACCGCCGCCGTCACCCAGGCACCGGCCCGGCGCAGGCGCAGCGGCCGCAACACCGCCAATGCCACGGCGGCGCCGAAGTAGCCCACGCTCAGCCACAGGAAGGCCGACGGCCATTCCTCGCCCAGCGACATCTGCCGCCCGCCCACCAGCAGCACGCCGGCCACGGCCACGCGCAGCAGATCGCCTAGGCGGCCGACCGTTCCCGCCATGCCGGCGATGGAAGGCTCACTCCCGCGCACGCGCGCCTTCCTGCCGATGCGCCTCGCAGCAGAAGGTCTGCCCCCCGGCGCGCACCGCCTCGGAGGCCGGCACGAACACCCCGCAGCGGGCGCACTGCACCATCGGCTCAGCCTCCGCGGAAGGCTTCCTGTGCCCCCGCCCCGACCGCGCGCTCTCCTCGCCCGGACGCGATCCCCCGCCGTCGAGAAAACGCCGCCGCACCCACCACACCACCGCCAGCAGCACCACGAACCAGAACAACCAACGCATCACCGCATCCCGAACCGGACCAAAGAAGCGATTGTAGCGCGTGCCCATGTTCCTGCCGTGCTATGATTTTCTCTGCCCGGACCGACGTTGCCTACACGATGTCATTCACTCCCCCGCTTGCCACCCTGCGCCGCGACGGCAACTCCATCGTCATTATCGATCAGACCGGACTCCCCTGGCGCGTCGTCGAGCGCCGGCTCGGCACGCTCGACGACGTGCTCGAAGCCATCGTCGCCCTGCGCGTGCGCGGCGCACCGCTCATCGGCGTTGCCGCCGCCCATGGCCTCGCGCTCGCCCTGGAGCGCGACGCAAGCGACGCCGCCCTGGAAGACGCCATCGCCCGGCTGCTTTCCACCCGCCCCACCGCGGTGAACCTGCGCCTCGCGCTGGAAGCGCAGCGCGCCGTGCTCGCGCCGCTGCCGCCCTCCGAGCGCCCCGCTGCTGCCTGGCGTGAGGCCGAACGCCAGCGCGCCGACGACGCCCAACGCTGCGAGGCCATCGGCCGCGCCGGCCTACCCTGGATCGAGGAATTGGCGTGCCGGCTCGATCGCCCCGTACGCGTGCTCACGCACTGCAACGCCGGCTGGGCCGCCACCTGCGGCGCGGGCACGGCGCTTTCCCCCCTCTACCTCGCCCACGCTGCCGGCATTGCGCTCGAAGTCTTCGTCAGCGAAACCCGCCCGCGCAACCAGGGCCTCATCACCCACTGGGAGCTCACGCAAGCCGGCGTGCCCGCCACCCTCATCGCCGACAACGCCGCCGGTCTGCTCATCGCCCAGGGCGACATCGACCTCGTGCTCGTCGGGGCTGATCGCATCGCCCGCAACGGCGACGTCGCCAACAAGATCGGCACCTACCTCAAGGCCCTCGCCGCGCACGCCCACGGCGTTCCCTTCCTCGTGGCGGCGCCCGCCACCACGTTCGATCCCACCTGTCCGAACGGCGCCGCCATCCCCATCGAGGAGCGCGCCGCCGACGAAGTCCTCACCGTCGCCGGCCTGCCGCCCGGCACGGACGAGCCCGTTCCCGTACGCCTCACGCCACTGCCGGCCCGGGTGCGCAACCCCGCCTTCGACCTCACCCCTGCGCGCTGGATCACCGCCATCCTCACCGAAACCGGCGCCTGGCCCGCACCGCTCGCCGCCGCCAAGCTCTTCCCGGAGCCCGACCGATGATCGACCCCGCCCAGGCGCTTCTTGCCGCCACCCGACGTCTGGCCGAGACCGGGCTCAACCCCGGCAGCGCCGGCAACCTCAGCGTACGCACCGTCGAAGGTTTCCTCATCACCCCTTCCGGCATCCCCCCGGAAGAACTCGGCGCCGAGATGATGGTGCCGATGACGCTCGAAGGCATCTCCTCCGGTCCCTGGCCACCGTCGAGCGAATGGCGCTTTCACCGCGACCTCTACCGCAGTCGGCCAGAGGCCGGTGCCGTCGTCCACTGCCACAGCCCGGCGGCCACGGCGCTCGCCTGCCACCGCCGCGGCCTTCCCCCCTTCCACTACATGATCCTGCGCTTCGGCGGCCCCGACGTGCGCTGCGCCCGCTACGCCCGTTTCGGCACCCAGGCGCTCTCCGACGCCGTGCTCGAAGCCCTCGAAGGCCGCCGCGCCTGCCTCATGGCCAACCACGGCATGCTCGTCCTCGGCCGCGACCTCCCCCAGGCGCTCGCCCTGGCGCAGGAGCTGGAAACCCTGTGCGAACACTACCTGAGGGCCCGCACGCTCGGCGAGCCGGTCCATCTCACAGACGAAGAGATCGCCGAAGCACAGGAGGCCATCGCCGGCTATGGCCGGCGTTGAAAGACATAAAAAAGCACCTGAACGGTGCTTTTGGTGCCCGGGAAGGGACTCGAACCCCCACGCCTTGCGGCGCCAGAACCTAAATCTGGTGCGTCTACCAATTTCGCCACCCGGGCACGGCGAACCATTATAATCGAAGCCTCCCGCTGCCAAGATCAGGACCGGAGATGACCCGCAAGATCCTCGTCACGAACGCGCTCCCCTACGCCAACGGCGACATCCACCTCGGCCACCTCGTGGGCTACGTGCAGGCCGACGTCTGGGTGCGCTACCAACGCATGTGCGGGCATACGGTCCATTACGTCTGCGCCGACGACACCCACGGCACGCCCGTGATGCTGCGCGCGGAAAAAGAAGGCATCACGCCCGAAGCGCTCATCGCCCGCGTGCAGCAGGAACACGCGCGCGATTTCGCCAACTTCCTCGTCGCCTTCGATCACTACCACAGCACGCACAGCGAGGAGAACCGCTTCTTCGCCGAAGACATCTACCGCAAGCTCAAGGCGGCGGGTCTGATCGAAGCGCGCGAGATCGAGCAGTTCTACGACCCGGTCAAAGGCATGTTCCTGCCGGACCGCTTCATCAAAGGGGAATGCCCGCGCTGCGGCGCGCCGGATCAATACGGCGACAACTGCGAGGCGTGCGGCGCAGCCTATTCCCCCACCGAACTCAAGAACCCCTATTCCGCCGTCTCCGGCGCCAAGCCCGTGCTCAAGAAGAGCGAGCACTACTTCTTCAAGCTCTCGGACCCCCGCTGCGTGGAATTCCTGCGCCGCTGGACGCGCGGTACCAACGCGCGCGGCGAACCGCACCTGAGCCTCGAAGCGGCCAACAAGATCCGGGAATGGCTCGGCGAAGAGGGCGAGAACCGTCTCTCGGACTGGGACATCACGCGCGATGCCCCCTATTTCGGCTTCGAGATCCCGGATGCCCCCGGCAAGTATTTCTACGTCTGGCTGGATGCCCCCATCGGCTATCTGGCGAGTTTCCTGGCGCTCGCCAAGCGCCGGGGCGACATCGACGTGGCCGAGTACATCGACGCGCGCCGCGCCGCCGAAGCCGGCACCGAGATGGTGCACTTCATCGGCAAGGACATCCTCTACTTCCACGCCCTCTTCTGGCCGGCGATGCTGCACTTCTCCGGCTATCGCACGCCCACGCGCGAGTACGTCAATGGATTTCTCACCGTCGACGGCGCCAAGATGAGCAAGAGCCGCGGCACTTTCATCACCGCCCGCTCCTGGCTCGAACACGGGCTCGATCCGGAATGGCTGCGCTACTACTTCGCCACCAAGTCGAACGGCACCTTCGAAGACCTCGACCTCAGCTTCGACGATCTCATCGCCAAGGTCAATAGCGACCTCGTGGGCAAGTACGTCAACATCGCCAGCCGTACCGCCCGCTTCATCGCCGATCGCTTCGAGGGCCGGCTCGGACCCGTCGATGCCGCAGCGCTCGCCCCCTTCAAGACTGCCCACCGCGACGAGCGGCTGCATCGTGCCTTCGAAGACGCCGACTACGGTCGGGCGCTGCGCGAGGCGATGGCGCTCGCCGATGCCGCCAACCACTACATCAACGAGCACAAGCCCTGGGAATTGGCAAAGAGCGGCGAACCCGAGCGGCTGCAGCGCGTGTGTTCCACGGCGCTCACCATGTTCCGCGACCTCACCCGCATCCTCAAGCCAGTCCTGCCGCGCACCGCGGCCCGCGTCGAGCGATTCCTCGCCATCGAGCCGCTGTGCTGGGGAGAAGACTGGGCGCCCCTGCCGGCCGGGCATCGGATCGAAGCCTACGAGCACCTGCTCACCCGCATCGAGCGCAAGGCGATCGACGCGCTCATCGAAGCCAACCGCGAAGCGCTCGCTCCGGTCGCTCCTGCGCCCAAACCTGCCGAAGCGAAGCCCGAAGCGACCGCGCCGATCACGCTCGAGCAGTTCCTCGGCGTCGACCTGCGCGTGGCGCGCGTCATCGCCGCCGAGCCGGTCGAGGGCGCCGACAAGCTGCTGCGGCTGCTGCTCGACGCCGGCGAGCGCGAGGAAGACGGCAGCGCCAAGGTGCGGCAGGTCTTCGCCGGCATCAAATCGGCCTACGATCCCGCCGCGCTCGTCGGCCGCCTGGTCGTGCTGGTGGCCAACCTCGCGCCGCGCAAGATGAAGTTCGGCCTCTCGGAGGGCATGGTGCTCGCCGCCTCCGACCCGAGCGGTACCCATCCCGGCATCTACCTCGTCTCGCCCGACGAAGGCGCAACCCCCGGCATGAGAATCAAATGAGCTTCTTCCGTCCGCGCCTCATCGAGACGCTGCACGGCTATGACCGCGGGCAGTTCCTCGCCGACCTCTCGGCTGGCGCCACCGTGGGCGTGCTGGCGCTGCCGCTCGCCATGGCGTTTGCCATCGCCAGTGGCATGTCTCCCTCGGCCGGCATCTGGACCGCCATCGTCGCCGGCTTTCTCATCTCCGCCCTGGGCGGCTCGCGGGTGCAGATCGGCGGCCCCACCGGCGCCTTCATTCCCATCGTCTATGGCATCGTCGCCGCCCACGGCGAAGCGAACCTGCTGGTGGCAACCATGCTCGCCGGCCTGCTGCTCTTCGCGCTCGGTGCGGCTCGGCTCGGCACGCTCATCCGCTTCATCCCCCTGCCGGTGGTGATCGGCTTCACCAACGGCATCGCCGTGGTGATCTTCCTCTCCCAGATCAAGGATTTCCTCGGCCTGTCGATCGACAAAGTCCCGGCCGAGTTCTTCGGCAAGATGCACGCGCTCGCCACGGCGCTGCCCACCGCGCACTGGCCTACGCTCGGCTTCGGGCTCGCCTCGCTCGCCTTCCTGCTCACCTGGAACCGCTACGCGCGCCGTCAGCGCTGGCTCGCGCGGCTGCCAGGGCCGCTGGCGGTACTGATCGTTGCCACCGCCGTGAACATGCTCTTCTCCCTGCCGCTGGAGACCATCGGCACACGCTTCGGCGGCATTCCCCAGACGATCCCCACGCCATCGCTGCCAGCCTTCGACATCACCCGCCTAGGGCAACTGCTGCCACCGGCGATCGCCATCGCGCTGCTCGGCGCCATAGAGAGCCTGCTCTCGGCCCGGGTGGCCGACAGCATGATCGACGACCGGCACGACCCGAACCAGGAGCTGATGGCGCAGGGCATCGCCAACGTCGTCGCACCCCTCTTCGGCGGCTTCGCCGCCACCGGCGCGATCGCCCGTACCGCCACCAACGTGCGCGCCGGCGGCCGCACCCCGGTGGCCGGCATCGTCCATTCCCTGACCCTGCTCGCCGTCGTACTCGTGCTCGCGCCGCTTGCCGCCCACGTGCCGCTCACCTCGCTCGCCGCCATCGTGCTCGTCACTGCAGTCAATATGGGCGACTGGCACGAAATGGCCCCCGCTGCGCTCCGACGCTATAGCACCAAGTATCGCGTGATTCTGCTCACCACCTTCGCCCTCACCGTGCTCTTCGACCTCACCATCGCCGTCGAAGTCGGCATGGTGCTCGCGAGCCTCGCCTTCATCTACCAGATGGCGCGCTTCACCCACGTCGAGCGGCTGCCGCTGGAGCGACGGCCCGATGCACACCGCTTCCGGCGCGAGGACGGGTCGCTGCGCGTGGCCGCCTACCGCATCTCCGGCTCGCTCTTCTTCGGCGCCATTCACAAGCTCGACGAGCTCCTCGACACCGAAGACTGGCCCGACGTGGTCGTGCTCGACCTGGGCAAGCTCGTGAGCATCGACGCTTCGGGACTCGATACGCTGCGCGCCATCGCCCGCGAGCTCAAGAAACGCGGCATCCCGCTCGTACTCGCCGAACTGAACCGCGACGTCTTCCGCACGCTGCGCAAGGCAGGCTTCATCGACGAGATCGGTCGCGAGAACCTGCGACGCAACCTCGAAGACGCTCTCGCCTGGGCCGAAGGCTTGCAGCGGAAGGAACCCGAGATTTCCTATACTTGACGCAGGTTCGGCGCCCGTCGCCAGGTCGTGCTGCGGTATACTTGATCCTTTTCCTTCAACGAGCCTCTTTCCCCAAACGCGATGGACTACCTCGGCTTTCGCCTGCGCAACAACCTCTTCGTCGCCCCGATGGCCGGAGTCACCGACCGTCCGTTCCGGCAGCTGTGCAAGCGCCTGGGTGCCGGGCTGGCGGTCTCCGAGATGGTCACCTCCAATTCGCTGCTCTACGGCAGCGCCAAGACCCTGCGCCGGGCCGATCACACCGGAGAGGTCGAACCCATCGTCGTGCAGATCGCCGGTGCCGACCCCGAGATGATGGCGCAGGCGGCGCGACACAACGTCGAGCGCGGGGCGCAGATCATCGACATCAACATGGGCTGTCCGGCGAAGAAAGTGTGCAACGTCTATGCCGGCTCGGCGCTCATGCAAGACGAAGCGCTCGCCGCCCGCATCCTGGAAGCCGTGGTGCGTGCCGTGCCCGACACGCCGGTGACACTCAAGATGCGCACCGGCTGGAACCGCGCCAACAAGAACGCCCCGCGCCTGGCGCGCATCGCCGAATCCTGCGGCATCCGGGCGCTCGCCATCCACGGCCGCACCCGGGCCGACCAGTACATGGGCGAGGCGGAATACGACACCATCGCCCTGGTGAAGACGCTCGTCTCCATTCCCGTGATCGCTAACGGCGACATCACCACGCCCGAGAAAGCCCGCGCCGTGCTGGACTACACCGGCGCAGACGGCGTGATGATCGGCCGCGCCGCCCAGGGGCGTCCCTGGCTCTTTCGCGAGATCGAACACTACCTCGCCACCGGCGAGCATCTGCCGCCGCCCTCGCCGCCCGAGATCCGCGCCCTGCTGCTGGAGCACCTCGAAGACCTCTACGCCTTCTACGGTGAAACCACGGGCGTGAAGGTCGCGCGCAAGCACATTTCCTGGTATACCAAGGGGCTCGTCGGCTCGGCCGCCTTCCGTCAGCGCATGAACCAGCTCGAGACGGTGACCGAACAGCGCGCGGCGATCGACGAGTTCTTCGGCGATCTGGCCGCCCGACGGATCGAATCCCTGGAAACGACCGCCGAGGTCTGCGCATGAAACCGGTGCCCGAATGCCGCGACGAGCTCGGCCGGGCGGTGTTCGCCACCCTCGAGCGCTATTTCCACGACCTCGAGGGCCAGACACCCACGGGGCTGCATGCCTTGGTGATGGATCGGGTCGAATGTGAACTCATCCGCTACATCCTCACGCGCGCCGGCGGCAACCAGACGCTGGCGGCGCAGATGCTCGGCATCAACCGCAACACGCTGCGGCGCAAGATCCAGCAATACCAACTCGGCTGACCTCCACGCACGGAAAACCATCATGACAGAAAGATATGCGCTCCTGAGCGTCTCGGACAAGACCGGCATCGTCGAATTCGCCCGCGGCCTCGAACGGCTGGGCCTGAGGCTGCTCTCCACCGGCGGCACGGCCCAGGCGCTGCGCGAAGCAGGGCTGAAGGTCACCGACGTGGCCGAGCACACGGGCTTTCCCGAGATGCTCGATGGCCGCGTCAAGACCCTGCACCCGCGCGTGCACGGCGGCATCCTCGCGCGGCGCGACGATGAAGCGCATCTGGCCGCACTCGCCGCCCAGGGCATCCCGCTCATCGACGTCGTGGCCGTCAACCTCTACCCCTTCGAGCAGACCGTGGCGCGCCCCGGCTGCACCCTCGAAGAAGCGATCGAGAACATCGACATCGGTGGCCCGGCCATGGTGCGCGCCGCGGCCAAGAATCACGGCAACGAACAAGGCGGCGTGGCCGTGCTCACCGACCCGGCCGACTATGCGCCGTTGCTCGACGAGATGCACGCCAACGGCGGCCGCGTGAGCTACGCCACCCGTTACCGGCTCGCCGCCAAAGCCTTCACGCACACGGCGCGCTACGACGCCGCCATCTCGCACTACCTCACCGCCCGCACCCCGGCAGGTGAGACCAGCCGCTTCCCCGCCGCCTTCCAGCCTGCTTTCGACAAGGTGCAGGACCTGCGCTACGGCGAGAACCCCCACCAGAGCGCCGCCTTCTACCGCGACCCGCGCGCGGCCGCCGGCGGCATCGCCCAGGCGCAGCAATTGCAAGGCAAGGAGCTCTCCTACAACAACCTCGCCGACGCCGACGCCGCCTGGGAATGCGTCAAGAGCTTCGAACCCGCCGCCGATGGTCCTGCCTGCGTCATCGTCAAGCACGCCAATCCCTGCGGCGTCGCGCTCGGAGAAAACCCCCTCGAAGCCTACTTGCGGGCCTTTGCCACCGACCCCACCTCCGCCTTCGGCGGCATCATCGCCTTCAACGTGCCCGTCGATGCGGCAGCGGCCCAGGCCGTGGCGGCGCAGTTCCTCGAAGTGCTCATCGCACCGGGCTACACTGCCGAGGCGCTCAAAGTGCTCGCAGCGAAGAAGAACGTGCGCGTGCTGCGCTGCCCACTGGGCGCCGATCCCGCCCAATGGGAGTACAAGCGCATCGGCGGAGGGCTCCTGGTGCAGACACCCGATGCCGTCTCCTTCGATCCGGACCAGCTTCGCGTCGTCACCCGCCGCCAGCCCACCCCCGAGGAGATGCGCGACCTCCTCTTCGTGTGGCGCGTGGCCAAATACGTCAAGTCGAACGCCATCGTCTACGGCAAGGAGCGACGCACCGTGGGCATCGGCGCCGGCCAGATGAGCCGGGTCGACTCCTCGCGCATCGCCGTCATCAAGGCGCGCAACGCCGGGCTGGAGGTGCGCGGCAGCGTGGTCGCCTCCGATGCCTTCTTCCCCTTCCGCGACGGGCTCGACGTGCTCGCCGAAGCCGGCGCCACCGCCGTCATCCAGCCCGGAGGCTCGGTGCGCGACGAAGAGGTGATCGCCGCGGCCGACGAGCATGGCCTGGCCATGGTCTTCACCGGCATCCGCCATTTCCGTCACTGACCGTCTGCCAAGAACGAGCGAACCCCCATGAAGAAACACGGCCTCACCGTGATGGTCATCGGCAGCGGCGGGCGCGAACACGCGCTCGCCTGGAAGCTTGCCCAGTCACCGCGCGTGCAGCACGTCCTCGTCGCTCCGGGCAACCCCGGCACCGCCCGCACGGAGAAATGCCGCAACCTGCCGGCAAGCACGATCGAACAATGGCTCGACGCCGCCCGGCTCGAGCACGTCGATCTCACCGTCGTCGGGCCGGAAGCGCCGCTTGCCGCCGGTATCGTCGACGCCTTCCGCGAGGCAGGGCTGACGATCTTCGGCCCGACCCAGGCCGCTGCCCAGCTCGAGGCGAGCAAGGATTTCGCCAAGCGCTTCATGCAGCGCCATGGCATCCCTACCGCCGCCTACCAGACCTTCGCCGACGCCGCGCAAGCGCACGCCTGGGTCGAAACCAAAGGGGCGCCCATCGTCGTCAAGGCCGACGGGCTCGCCGCCGGCAAGGGCGTGGTCGTGGCGCAGACGCTCGCCGAGGCGCACGAGGCGATCGACCGCATGCTCGTGGCCAACGCCATGGGAGATGCTGGCGCGCGCGTGGTCATCGAGGAATTCATGGAAGGCGAAGAGGCAAGCTTCATCGTGCTTGCCGACGGGCGCAACGCGCTTGCGTTTGCCACCAGCCAGGACCACAAGCGCCTGCTCGACGGCGACCGTGGCCCCAACACCGGCGGCATGGGCGCCTACAGCCCCGCGCCGGTGGTCACCCCCGACGTGCACGCCCGCGTCATGCGCGAGATCATCCAGCCCACGCTCGCCGGCATGGCCGCCGAGGGCACGCCCTACGCCGGCTTTCTCTATGCGGGCCTCATGATCTCGCCGCAGGGCGAACCGCGGGTGGTCGAATTCAACTGCCGCCTGGGCGACCCCGAGGCGCAACCGCTGCTCGCGCGACTCAAGACCGACCTCGTCGATCTCATCGAAGCAGCGCTCGCCGGCTCCCTGCTCGAAGTCGAAGCTCAATGGGACCGCCGCCCGGCCGTGGGCGTGGTACTTGCCGCCGCCGGTTATCCGGAAGCACCGCGCAAGGGCGACGTCATCACGGGTTTGCCCGAGGAATGCGCCCCGCTCGAACCCCAGGAACCGGTGCTCGTCTTTCACGCCGGCACCGCCGAGCGCGAAGGGCAGATCGTCACCCATGGCGGGCGAGTGCTGTGCGTCACCGCGCTCGGCGAGACGCTGCGCGAGGCGATTGCGCGCGCCTATGCCGTAGCCGACCGCATCGAGTTCGCCGGCAAACAGATGCGCCGCGACATCGGCCACCGGGCGCTCAACCGCCACCATCCATGATGCCAGACACCGCCGCGATCCGGCGCCATTTCCTCGCGCTGCAGACGCGCATCGTGGAGGCGCTCGCCGCACTCGACGGCCGCGCGTTTCGCGAAGAGCGCTGGGAACGGCCGCAGGGCGAAGCGCTCACGGGCGACGGGCTTACCTGCATCACCGAAGACGGCCCGGTGCTCGAGCGCGGTGGCGTCAATTTCTCCCACGTGCGCGGCGCGAGCCTGCCGCCTTCGGCGAGCGCCCGGCGGCCGGAACTCGCCGGGCGTGCCTTCGAGGCGCTGGGCGTGTCGCTCGTGCTGCACCCGCGCAATCCTTACTGCCCCACCGTACACCTCAACGTGCGCGCCTTCGTCGCCACCGCCGAAGGGCTGCCGCCCGTGTGGTGGTTTGGCGGCGGCATGGATCTCACGCCCTACTACCCTTTCGTCGAGGACATCGTGCACTTTCACCGCACCTGCCGCGACGCGGTGCTGGGCGCGGGCTTCGGCGAGGCGCACTATCGCCACTACAAGCGCTGGTGCGACGAGTACTTCTACCTCAAGCACCGCGAAGAGCCGCGCGGCGTGGGCGGCCTCTTCTTCGACGATCTGGGGTCCGATGGCACCATCCCCTTCGAATCCGCTTGGCGGCTCGCCCAGGCCGTGGGAGATGCCTTCCTTCCAGCCTATCTCCCCATCCTCGAGCGGCGGCTCGCCCACCCCTACGGTGAGCGCGAGCGCGACTTCCAAGCCTATCGCCGCGGGCGCTACGTCGAATTCAACCTCGTGTGGGACCGCGGCACCCACTTCGGCTTGCAAAGCGGCGGGCGCACCGAAGCCATCCTCATGTCGCTGCCGCCGCTCGCGCGCTGGCGCTACGACTGGCACCCCGAGCCCGGCAGCCCCGAGGCGGCGCTCTACGAAGCGCTCAGGCCACGCGACTGGGCCGAACGCTCGGCCGAGGCTCCGCTCACCGGAACGGAATGAAAACCGGCGAGACGTCGATCGTCACGCCTGGACCGTAGTACGGCCGCGCATAGCGATACTCCACCACCCGCGGCGGCGGCGCCCAGTCGCGATAGATCACCGTCTTCTCACGCACCACCGTCACCGGCCGCCGATCCCAACCGTAATGACGCCCATGGTCATGGCGCTCGATCACCACCACGTCCGGCCGCCCTGGATGATGGCCCCATTCCCCCGGCCTTCCCGCCCACGCCGACGTCACTCCCAGCAACAGGGCTCCCAGTCCGAGCACGATCTTCTTCGTATTCATGATCCTTCCTCCGGCAAAGCTGTCTTTTTCCTGACTACAGAATAGCGTCCCTGGCGCTTCGCCAGCGTAAAAAGGTGTTTCGCCCAAAGTACGGCGGCAAAGCGCCTTCTTGCTACAATGAACGCACGCAAGCGCGTTGCGCCACCATCCGGAGTGCCCATGCCGCTACGCCACACCAAGATCGTCGCCACACTCGGCCCGGCAAGCTCCAGCGCCGAGGTGCTCGGCCGCATGATCGATGCCGGGCTCGACGTCGCCCGGCTCAACTTCTCCCACGGCAGCGCTGACGAGCACCGCGCCCGTGCCAAACTGGTGCGCGAGCTCGCCCTCGAGCGCGAAAGGCCCGTGGGACTACTCGGCGATCTGCAAGGGCCCAAGATCCGCATCGGCAAATTCGCCCAGGGAAAAATCACGCTCGAGCGCGGGCAGAAATTCGTGCTCGACGTCCACTGCCCCGTAGGCGACGAAACCCGGGTCGGGCTCGACTATCCCGATCTGCCGCGCGACGTGCGCCCCGGCGACGTGCTGCTGCTCGACGATGGCAAGATCCGGCTGCAGGTCGATTACGTCGCCGGCGATCGCATCCATACCACGGTGCTCGTGGGCGGCGTGCTCTCCGATCACAAAGGCATCAACCGCCAGGGCGGCGGCCTCTCGGCCCCGGCGCTCACAGCCAAGGACATGGAAGACATCCGGCTCGCCGCCGAGATCGGCGTCGACTTCCTTGCCGTGTCTTTTCCCAAGAACGCCGCCGACATCTACATGGCGCGCCAGCTCATGCGCGCTGCCGGCGGGCACGCGCTCATCATCGCCAAGATCGAGCGCATCGAGGCGGTGCAAAACCTCGAGGAAATCCTGCAGGCGAGCGACGGCATCATGGTCGCGCGCGGCGATCTCGCCGTCGAAGTGGGCGATGCCACGGTACCGGCGCTGCAGAAAAAGATGCTGCGGCTCGCGCGCGAGCGCAACCGGCTCGCCATCACCGCCACGCAGATGATGGAATCGATGATCGAAAGTCCCGTGCCCACGCGCGCCGAAGTCTCGGACGTGGCCAACGCCGTACTCGACGGCACCGACGCGGTCATGCTCTCGGCCGAGACCGCCAGCGGGCGCTATCCGGTCGAGACGGTGGAAGCCATGCACCGCGTCTGCCTCGAAGCCGAACGCTCGCAGGAGAGCTCGCTCGACCGGGAGCTGCTCGACCGGGTCTTCACCCGCATCGACGAAGCGATCGCCATGTCGGCCATCTGGACCGGCTGGCACCTGCGCGTCAAGGCGATCGCCGCCATGACGCAGACCGGCGCCACCGCCCTGTGGATGAGCCGCATCAACTGCGGCGTACCCATCTTCGCCCTCACCCCCGACGAGCACACGCGCAACCAGATGACGCTCTACCGCCAGGTCACCCCCATCCTCGTGTCACAGCTACACCAAGACCGCGACGAGATGCTGTGGGAGGCGGAAAAGATCCTGCTCGAGCGCGGCATCGTCGCCTACGACGATCTCATCGCGCTCACCATCGGCGAACCCATCGGCGTGCCCGGCGGCACCAACACCCTCAAGATCGTGCGCGTCGGACAGACCCTGCGGGCGAGCGTCCCGCCGGTGTAGAATCCGCCCGAACGATCCGCTCCCAAGGAGAAACGACCCATGCCTCTCGTCTCGATGCGCCAGCTGCTCGATCACGCCGCCGAACACGGCTACGGCATTCCCGCCTTCAACGTGAACAACCTCGAACAGGTGCAGGCGATCATGGAAGCCGCGGCCGAGACCGACAGCCCGGTGATCATGCAAGCCTCGGCCGGCGCACGCAAGTATGCCGGGGAGCCCTTCCTGCGCCACCTGCTGCTTGCCGCGGTCGAAGCCTACCCGCATCTGCCGGTGGTGATGCACCAGGACCACGGCCAGACCCCGGCCGTGTGCATGGCCGCCATCCGCTCCGGCTTCACCAGCGTGATGATGGACGGTTCGCTCCTGGAAGACGGCAAGACGCCCTCCTCCTACGAGTACAACGTGGCCGTCACCCAGGAAGTGGTGCGCTTCGCCCATTACATCGGCGTGACGGTGGAAGCCGAACTTGGCTGTCTGGGCTCGCTCGAGACCGGCCAGGCGGGCGAGGAAGACGGCATCGGCGCGGCCGGAACGCTCGCGCACTCGATGCTGCTCACCGACCCCGAGCAGGCCGCCGACTTCGTACGCGCCACGCAGTGCGACGCGCTGGCGATCGCCATCGGCACCAGCCACGGCGCCTACAAGTTCTCGCGCAAGCCCACCGGCGACATCCTGGCCATCGAGCGCGTGAAAGAGATCCACGCCCGGCTGCCCAACACCCACCTCGTCATGCACGGCTCCTCCAGCGTGCCGCAGGAGCTGCTCGAAGAGATCCGGCGCTACGGCGGCGACATGAAAGAGACCTATGGCGTGCCCGTCGAGGAAATTCAAACCGCCATCCGCTACGGCGTGCGCAAGATCAACATCGACACCGACATCCGCCTGGCCATGACCGGCGCCATCCGCCGCTTCTTCGCCGAGTCGCCCGACAAGTTCGACCCGCGCGAATACCTCAAACCGGCGCGCGCCGCGGCCAAGGCCGTGTGCAAGTCGCGCTACGAAGCCTTCGGCTGCGCCGGCATGGCGAGCAAGATCAAGCCGATCCCGCTCGAAAAGATGGCCGAGCGCTACCGCAAGGGTGAACTCGCCCAGCAGGTGCGCTGAAACATCGCCAGAAGCCCGCCATGTGCGGGCTTTGTCCATTCAAGGAGGAGACATCCCATGAGTGAAGAGCGTATCAGCCGCTTTCCCGTCGCCCGGCTCGACGATCTGCCCGAAGACATCCGCGCCCGCATTCTCTCGGTGCAGGAAAAGACCGGCTTCATCCCCAACGTCTTCCTCGCGCTCGCGCACCGGCCCGAGGAATTCCGCGCCTTCTTCGCCTATCACGACGCGCTCATGGAGAAGAACACCGGGCTCACCAAGGCCGAGCGCGAGATGATCGTGGTGGCCACCTCGGCGGCCAACGACTGCCTCTACTGCGTGATCGCCCACGGGGCCATCGTACGCATCCGCAGCAAGAATCCGCGCCTGTCGGACCAGCTCGCCGTCAATTACCGCCGCGCCGAGATCACCCCGCGCCAGCGCGCCATGCTCGACTACGCCATGAAAGTGGCGCTGCGCTCGGCCGAAGTCAGCGACGAAGACTTTGCCGCCCTGCGCGCCCACGGTTTCACGCTCGACGACATCTGGGACATCGGCGCCATCGCTGCTTTCTACGGCATGAGCAACCGCATCGCCAACATGAGCGCCCTGCGGCCCAACGACGAGTTCTACGCCCTTGGACGAGGTTGAACGCAACGGCGAGCCTTCCGGCTCTCTTCTCGAGCGACGATTGGCTTATAGCGAAAAGCTATAAACAAAACGTCCCTGAGCGCTTTGCCGTCCGGCCATGATCGCCTATCATCGGCCGCCTCGACTCCCGAATTTCCCTCGAGGTGGCTCCGATGCGCTTCTTCCTCTCGTCGCTTCGCTCCCTCTGGGCGGTCTTGTTGCTCAGCATCTCCGCCCTCGCCTGCGCCCAGACCCAGCCTGTGCGGCCGCTGCTCACGCCGGACGAGCTCGCACCGCTGCTGCGCGACCCCAGCGTGCGCGTGCTCGACATCCGCCCCGCCGCAGAATACGCCGCTGGCCACATCCCCGGCGCGGCCAACATCCCCTATGGCGTCTTCCGCGGCCCGGCCGACAACCCTGGGGCCCTGCCTTCCGAGCAGGCGCTCACCGAGGCGCTGCGCCGCGCTGGCATCGACCACGACGTCCATGTGATCGTTGCCCATGCGGGCAAGGACGCCACCGACTTCGGCGCTGCCGCGCGCGTCTACTGGACGCTCAAGGTGGGCGGGCTCACCCGCCTGTCGGTGCTCGACGGCGGCACGCTCGGCTGGAAAGAACAGGGTGGAGCGTTGGAGACTGCCGCCGTCCAGTCGCGGCCTAGTACCTTTACCTTCCATTACGATCGCCGCTACGCCCTCTCCACCGAAGATTTGGCCGCCCAGGTGCGAAGCCCACATCCTCCCGTGCTCGTCGATGCTCGACCCGAGCCCTTCTTCCGCGGCGACGAACGCCACGGCGCCGCCGCTCGTTACGGGACGCTGCCCGGCGCCACGTCCTTGTCCTACGCGCACTTTTTCAACGCCGACGGCCGGACCCTCAAGCCGGTCGAGGAGCTGCGCACCCTCGTCGGGCGCGAAGTGCCGCCCGCGGGCAAACCGACGGTGACCTTCTGCAACACGGGGCATTGGGCCGCCATCGACTGGTTCGTCCTCTCGGAGCTCTTGGGCAGGGAAAACGTGCTGCTCTACCCCGAATCGGTAGTCGCCTGGAGCCGGCGCGACCTGCCGATGGACCACGAACCCTCCCGCCTGCAGGCGCTTGCGCGCGAAGCCAAGCGCTGGTTCGACCAATGAGGCCTATCATGCCGATCCGCCGTCTCCTCCTCATCGCCGGCGCGCTCGCGCTCGTGTTCGCCGTGACGCTGCTCGCCGGCCTGCGCCAGGGGTTGCTCACGCTGCTCGGGCTCGGTTTCGGTGCCGTGCTGCAGGGCTGCCGTTTCGGTTTCACCACCGGCTGGCGCGAGTACCTCGAGCGGCGCAATCCGCACGGGCTGTGGGCGCAGCTGCTTCTGCTCGCACTCGCCTCCAGTCTCATGCTGCCCCTGCTGGCACAGCATTCCGGCGAACTGGTCGGCGCAGTGGCCCCGCTCACCTTCAGCCTCGTGCTCGGTGCCTTCCTCTTCGGCGCGGCGATGCAGCTCACCGACGGCTGCGGCTCCGGCACGCTCTACAAGGCGGGCGCCGGGTCGCCGCTCTCGGTGGTGGTGTTGCCCACTTTCGTGCTCGGCAGCTTCCTTGGCGCCTCGCATCAGCCGGCCTGGGTCGCCCTCGGCGGGCTGCCGCCCGTCGATCTGCTGCGCTACGGCTGGCCGCTGGCGCTCGCCCTCACGCTGAGCGGCTGCGCCCTGGTGGCGCTCCTCACCCTGCCGCAGGCGCGCGCCGCCGGTCCCTGGCCGCGGCGCTGGGTGATCGGCGCCGTGCTGCTGGCGCTCCTGGCGGCGCTGCACCTGATCGTGGCCGGTCAACCCTGGGGCATCGTCTACGGCGTGGGGTTGTGGGGCGCCAAGGCCTTCGCGGCGCTGGGCTGGAATCCGGCTGCCGACCCCTTCTGGGGCGTGGCCCCGCACGCGGCGCGCCTGGCCGAACCCATCGTCTATGACGTCACCTCGGTGACCAACTTCGGGTTGCTCTACGGCGCCTATGCCGCCTCGCGCTGGCACGGCCCCGTGACCACCAACCTGCCTTCGGCACGCCGCCTGCTGGTGGCCGCCGCGGCCGGCCTGGTGCTGGGTTATTCTTCCCGAATGGCATTCGGCTGCAACGTCGGCGCCTTGCTGGGCGGTATCACCTCGGCCAGCCTGCACGGCTGGGTGTGGTTCGCCATGGCTTTTCTCGGCTCGATGGTGGGCGTGCGCCTGCGCCGGCGGATCGACGTTCCCCAAGGAGCGGTCTTCGCATGAACACGAACCTCCGTCTGCGCCGGTTCCGCCGCTTCACGGCGCTCTTCTGGCTCGGCTTTACCGTCCTGATCCTGCTTGATGCCTTCAGCAGCCGCGTCTACCGGCCCGAACCGCCCCCCATCGCCCTGGGAAGCGGCCAGGCTCCCGGCGGCGGTCACTGCTCCGGGCGCTGAACCCGCCCGCTGGCACCACCAGCGGAACGAACGGAATCGGCGAGGTCCATGCGGCAAAAAATGGCGCTATACTGCAGGGTCGATACGCAGGGGCTGCCATGTCGATCAAACACCCGATCATCGCGGTCACCGGCTCTTCCGGCGCAGGCACGAGCACCATCACCCGCACTTTCGCGCGCATCTTCGAGCGTGAAGGGGTCAATGCCGCCATCGTCGAGGGCGATGCCTTCCATGCCTTCGACCGCGCCGAAATGCACCGGCGCATCGCCGAGGAAACCGCCCGCGGCAATCCACACTTCAGCCACTTCGGCCCCGAGGCGAACCTGCTCGACGAGCTGGAAAACCTCTTTCGCTCCTATTCCGAGAGCGGCACCGGGCGCACGCGCCACTACCTGCACACCATCGAGGAAGCGGCGAAATACGGCGGGGAGCCCGGCACCTTCACGCCGTGGGAGCCGTTACCGGAGAACACCGATCTCCTCTTCTACGAAGGGTTGCACGGCGGGCTCGTCACCGAGACGCACGACATGGCGCGCTTCGTGGATCTCTTGATCGGCGTGGTGCCCATCATCAATCTGGAATGGATTCAGAAACTGTGGCGCGACCGCAGCGAGCGCGGCTATTCCACCGAGGCCGTCACCGACACCATCCTGCGCCGCATGCCCGACTACGTGCGCTACATCTGCCCGCAGTTCAGCCGCACTCACGTCAATTTCCAACGCATCCCGGTGGTCGACACCTCCAACCCCTTCATCGCCCGCGACGTGCCCACCGCCGACGAGAGCCTGGTGGTGATCCGCTTCGCCAACCCGCGCGGCATCGACTTTCCCTACCTGCTCAACATGATCGCCGACTCCTTCATGAGCCGCGCGAACACGCTGGTGATCCCCGGGGGCAAGATGGACCTGGCCATGCAGCTCATCTTCACCCCTTTCGTCTGGCGCCTGATGGAGCGGCGCCAGCGGGTGATGGGGGTGCTCTAAGCGCTCAGGCGCGCTGCGCCAGCGCCACTCGCCGCGCGGTCACCGCCTCGGCGAGGCGATCGAGCGCCGCAACCGTATCTTCCCAGCCGATGCAGGCGTCCGTAATGCTCTTGCCGTATTCGAGCGGCTTGCCCGGCACCAGATCCTGCCGCCCTTCCTTCAGATGCGACTCGATCATCACGCCGATGATGCGATCCTCGCCGCCGGCGAGCTGCTCGGCCACCGCTTCGACCACTTCGAGTTGCCGCTTGAACTGCTTGCGGCTGTTGCCGTGCGAGCAGTCGATCATCACCTTGGCCGGGATGCCGGCCGCGGCCAGGTCGCGGCAGGCCGCCTCGACGCTGTTCGCATCGTAATTGGGCTCCTTGCCGCCGCGCAAAATGACGTGGCAGTCTTCGTTGCCCGAAGTGCTGACGATGGCCGAGTGCCCGGCCTTGGTCACCGACAGGAAATGGTGCGGCGCCTGGGCCGCCTTGATGGCGTCGATGGCGATGCGCACGTTGCCGTCGGTGCCGTTCTTGAACCCGACCGGGCAGGAGAGGCCCGAAGCGAGCTCGCGGTGCACCTGGCTCTCGGTGGTACGCGCCCCGATCGCGCCCCAGGCGATGAGGTCGGCGATGTACTGCGGCGTGATCATGTCGAGGAACTCGGTGGCGGCCGGCAGCCCCATCTCGGTGATCTCCCACAACAATCGACGGGCGAGGCGAATGCCGTCGTTGATGCGGTAGGAGTCGTCCAGGTAGGGATCGTTGATGAGTCCTTTCCAGCCCACCGTCGTGCGCGGTTTCTCGAAGTAGACCCGCATCACCACCAGCAGCTCGCCGCGCAGCCGGTCAGCCTGTTCCTTGAGCCGGCGGGCGTACTCCAGCGCCGCTTCCGGATCGTGGATGGAGCACGGCCCGACGATCGCGAGCAGCCGGTCGTCGGCGCCGTAGAGGATGCGATGGATCGCCTGGCGCGCGAGGAAGGTGGTCTCGGCCGAGGCCGGCGTGGCGGGAAACTCGCGCAACACGTGCGCTGGTGGCACGAGCTCCTTGATCTCCTTGATGCGCACGTCGTCGACGTGCAAACGGGTATGGGCTTTGACGGTGTTCATAGGCTTTCCTCGTTGGCTCATCCCTGAGAGGGTTTGACGGCGCTCTTGGGGCGAAACGCTGCGACGACCGCGGGATCCGTTTCCAGATAGGGCCCGCCGATGAGATCGATCGCGTAGGGAATCGCCGCGAAGATGCCGGCGTGGATCACCTTGCCGTCGGCATCGCGCAGCCCCTCCAGGGTTTCCTGAATGGACTTCGGCTGCCCCGGAAGGTTCACGATCAGGGTGCGACCGCGGATCACCGCCACCTGGCGCGACAGGATGGCGGTGGGGACGAAACGCAGGCCGATGCGCCGCATCTCTTCGCCAAAGCCGGGCAGCTCCTTCTCACCCACGGCGAGCGTCGCCTCGGGCGTGACGTCGCGCGGGGCCGGACCCGTCCCGCCGGTGGTGAAGACGAGGCAGCAGCCGAGCTCGTCGGCCAGTTCGATCAAGGTGCGCTCGATCACGGGCCGCTCGTCGGGAATCAGGCGCTTCTCCGCGCGCCAGGGCGAAACGAGCGCCCGGGAAAGCCATGCCTCCAGCGCCGGCAGGCCACGATCCTCATAGACGCCCTGGCTTGCCCGATCGCTCACCGACACGAGTCCGATCACCGCTTCCGCCTTCATTCCTCTCCCCCTTCTTCTGCGGCCGAATCCAACCTTCCCTCTGCCTCGCGCGCCTCGAAGAGCACCTTCAGCTCGCGATAGAGCGCACGATAGGACTCACCCGTCGGCTCCCCCTTCTGCCGTTCTTCCAGCACCTTGCGCCGCAGCGCACGCAGGTGCTGCACGTCGGCCTGCGGCGCCCAGGCAAGGATCTCGCCCAGCACGCGTTCGTCTTCGAGGAAACGCTCGCGCAGCCGTTCCAGCTGCGCCCGGCGCGCTTTGGCCTGCGGCGAATCGCCCTCCAGCCCGGCAAGCCGCTGTGCGATTCCCGCCGCATCGACGTCGCGCATGAGGCGGCCGACGTACTGCATCTGCCGCCGCCGCGCCTCATGCTTGCCTTCCAGACGCTTGGCTTCCAGGATGGCCCCAAGCAGAGTTTCGGGCAGATCGAGCCGCGCCAGACGCTCGCGCGACAGCGCCGTGAGCCGCTCGCCCAAATCCTGCAAGGCGAGCATCGCTTTCTTTCGCCTCGTCTTCGAGGGCGGAGCTTCGGGGCGGGACGGCGGCAGGGAGGAGGTCATCGGCAAGGATTGCTCGGGATTACGGTCAGGGAAGGATAGAATTATAAGCCAGTCCCTCAGGAGAGCCCGGAATGCCAGCGGTCGAATTTGCCTATCCCCGCGATGAACTCGCACGCATCGCCGAGGCGGCGCTCGCCCAGGCGCGCACGCTCGGCGCCGATGCGGCCGAAGTCAGCGTCTCCGAAGGCCGGGGCCTGTCGGTGACGGTGCGCCGCGGCGCGCTCGAGACGCTCGAACACCATCACGACAAGGGTTTGAGCGTCACGGTCTATGTCGGCCAGCGCCAAGGGCATGCAAGCTCGAGCGACCTGAACCCGGAGGCGATCGAACGCACCGTCGCCGCTGCCGTGGCCATCGCCCGGCTCACCGCCGAAGACGATGCGGCCGGCTTGCCCGAGGCGCAGCGCCTGGCCGACCCGCAGCGCGTTCCCGACCTCTCGCTTTTCCACCCCTGGGCGCTGGAAGCGGAAGCGGCGATCGAACTCGCCCGCGCCTGCGAGGCGGCCGCCCTCGCGGTGGATGCCCGCATCGCCAATTCCGAAGGGGCGACGGTCTCGACCCAGGCGCACCAGTTCGTGCTCGCCAATTCGCTCGGTTTCCTCGCCGGCTACCCGACCACGGCGCATAGCCTCTCCTGCAGCGTGATCGCCCAGGACGAAGCGGGCATGGAGCGCGACCATTGGTGGGATTGGCGGCGCGATCCGCTCGATCTCGAACCGGCCGAGACGATCGGACGCAGTGCCGGACGGCGGGCGATCGCCCGGCTCGGCGCCCGGCGCCTCCCCACCGGTACCTACCCCGTCGTGTTCGACCACACCGTCTCGGGCAGCCTGCTGTCCCACTTCGTCCATGCCGCGAGCGGCGGCGCCCTCTACCGCAAGTCCTCCTTCCTGCTCGGTAAACTCGGCGAACGCATCTTCTCCCCCCTCGTCACCGTGCTCGAGGATCCTTTCATCGCCAAGGCCCCCGGTTCGGCCCCTTTCGACGACGAGGGCGTGGCCACGGCCAAACGCACCGTGGTGGCCGAAGGCGTGCTGCAGGGCTGGTTCCTCTCCACCTACTCCGGGCGCAAACTGGGCCTGCCGAGCACCGGCAACGCCGGCGGAGCGCACAACCTGTTCGTGCCGCCGACGCACGAAAGTCGCGAAGCGCTGCTGCGCGAGATGGGGCGGGGTCTGCTCGTCACCGAACTGATGGGGCATGGCGTCAATCCCGTCACCGGCGATTATTCCCGCGGCGCGGCCGGCTTCTGGGTGGAGGGTGGTGAAATCGTCCACCCGGTGAGCGAGATCACCATCGCCGGCAATTTGCTGCAGATGTTCGCCGCCATCGGCGGCGTGGCCGACGACGCCCGTCCCTGCCACCGCTACCGCCTCGGCTCCACCCTGATCGAAGCGATGCAGGTGGCCGGCGACTGAAGCCAGGGCACACGCGAGCTCTGGTTTTTACGCTACCATCGCAACGGCGTTTCGGCGCGCCATCCAGCCTTCAACCACACAAAGGGAGACCCACCATGCAACGACGCAAGTTCCTCCAGGGAGCCGGCATCGCCGGCATTCTCGCCAGCGGCACCGCTCCAGCCATCGTCATGGCGCAGCAGAACATCCGCTGGCGCCTCGCCTCGAGCTTTCCCAAGTCGCTCGACACCATCTTCGGCGCGGCCGAGGAGATGAGCAAAACCATCAGCGAACTCTCCGAAGGCAAGTTCCAGATCGACGTCTTCGCCGCCGGCGAGCTGGTGCCGGCCTTCGGCGTCTTCGACGCGGTGCAGCAAGGTACCGTCGAGATGGCCCACACCGCCTCGTACTACTACGTCGGCAAGAACGACGCGCTTGCCTTCGACTGCGCCGTCCCCTTCGGCCTCAACGCACGCATGATCAACGCCTGGATGTACGACGCCGGCGGTCTGCAGCTGATGCGCGAGCTCTTCGCCCGCTACGACATCGTCAACTTCCCCCTGGGCAACACCGGCGCCCAGTGGGGCGGCTGGTACCGCAAGGAGATCAAGTCGGTCGAGGATCTGAAAGGGCTGAAGATCCGCATCAGCAACCTCGCCGGCCGCGTGCTCACCAAACTGGGCGCCGTGCCGCAGGCGATCCCCGGGGGCGAGCTCTACCAGGCGCTGGAAAAAGGCACGATCGATGCGGTGGAATGGACCACCGTCTATGACGACTACAAGCTCGGTTTCCACAAGGTGGCACCCTACGGTTACTACCCGGCGTGGTGGGAAGGCGGCGCGCAACTCACTTTGTATGCCAACATGAAGGCCTACAATGCGCTACCCAAGCGCTATCAAGAGCTCATCCGCGTCGCGGCGAGCGACGCCCACACCCGCATGACGGCAAAGTACGACGCACGCAATCCCGACACCATCCGCAAGCTGGTCGCGGAAGGAGCGAAGATCAACCGCTTCCCCAAAGACATGATGGACGCCTCGTTCAAGGCCCGCAACGAGCTCTTCGCCGAGCTCAACGACACCAACCCCGACTGGAAGAAGATCTACGCGCACTACGAGAAATTCCTGCGCGACGAGTACTCCTGGTTCCGCCTCTCGGAGATGAGCTACGACCAGTACATGACGAGCATCAAGCTCTGAGCCGGCCAGGTTTTTGGGTGGCAAAGAACGGCCCCGCGGGGCCGTTCCTCATTGCGCCGGCGGCTCGTCCAACCCCGCTTCGGCCATCTCGGCGGCCTTGAGCATGGCGCGCGCCTTGTTGCGCGTCTCCTGCCATTCGGCCTCCGGGTTGGAATCGGCGACGATGCCCGCGCCCGCCTGCACGTGGATGGTCCCGTCCTTGATGACGGCGGTGCGGATGGCGATCGCCAGATCCATTTCCCCGTGAAAGCCGATGTAGCCCACCGCCCCGGCGTAGATGCCGCGCTTCACCGGTTCGAGCTCATCGATGATCTCCATCGCCCGCACCTTGGGTGCGCCGCTCACCGTTCCGGCGGGGAAGGCGGCGCGCAGCACCGACAAGGGCGTCTCGCGCTCACCGAGCTCGCCCTCGACCTGCGAGACGATGTGCATCACGTGCGAATAGCGCTCGATGGCGAAGGACTCGGTCACTTTCACCGAACCGGTCTTGGCCACGCGCCCCACGTCGTTGCGCCCCAGATCGAGCAGCTGCACGTGCTCGGCGCGCTCCTTCTCGTCGGCAAGCAGCTCCCGCTCCAGCGCCTGATCTTCGGCCGGGGTGGCGCCGCGCGGGCGGGTGCCGGCGATGGGACGCACGATCACCTTGCGCGCCGTGCCTTCGTCTTCGAGGCGCACGAGGATCTCGGGCGAGGCGCCCACCACGTGAAACTCCTCGAAGTCGAAGTAGAAGAGATAGGGCGAAGGATTGAGCGAACGGATGGCGCGGTAGAGCGTGAGCGGATCGGCGCGAAAGGGCTTGCTCATGCGCTGCGACAGCACCACCTGCATGACGTCGCCCTCGACGATGTAGCGCTTGATCCGCTCCACGGCCGCTTTGAAAGCTTCCTCGCCGAAGGCCGACGCCGGCTCGCTGGGGGGAAAGGGGCGCGAGACGGGGATACGCACCGGCGTGCGCAGCCGCTCGAGCAGTTCCTGCAGGCGTTTCTTGGCACGGCGATAGGCTCCGGGCACCTCGGGCTCGGCGTAGACCACCAGCGTGAGCTTGCCGGTGAGGTTGTCGACGATGGCGAGCTCTTCGGAGACGAGCAAAAGGATGTCGGGCGTGCCGATCGGATCGGGTTTCTCGATGCCGGCAAGGCGCGGCTCGATGTAGCGCACCGTGTCGTAGCCGAAGTAGCCCACGAGCCCGCCGAGGAAGCGCGGCAGCCCGGCACGCGGCGGCACCTTGATGCGATCGAGATACTCGCCGATGAAGGTGAGCGGATCGCCGTAGTCGCGCCGCTCCACGAGCCGGTTGCCGTGCAGCAGCAAGGCGCTGCGGCCGTAGACTTCGAGGCGCACCGGGCTGGAGAGCCCAATCATGGAATAGCGCCCAAAACGCTCGCCACCCTGTACCGATTCGAGCAGGTAGCTCCAGGGTCCATCGGCGAGCTTGAGATACAAGGAGAGCGGCGTGTCGAGGTCGCAAAAGGTGGTGAGCGTGACCGGGATGCGGTTGTAGCCCTGCGCCGCGAGGGCGTCGAATTCGGATTCCTGCATGGCTTCGCCCTGGAAGGACTCAAGCCAAGTAGTTTAGCAGCTCCGGGAAGCGATCGAGAAAGACGGCGACCGGCAGACGACGCAAAGCGTCGGGATCGCCGTAGCCATAGGTGACGAGTGCCACCGCCACCCCTGCCCCCTGTCCTGCCTGGGCGTCGATGGCCGAATCGCCCACGAGCAGCGCCCGCTCGGCCGGACGGTTGAGGTGTTCACAGGCGTGCAGCACCATGGCCGGATCGGGTTTCTTCACCGGCAGGGTGTCGCCGGCGACGACGACGTCGAAAAACGGCGCCAGATCGAGCGCTTCGAGCAGCGGCAGGGTGAATTCCCAGTCCTTGTTGGTGACGCAGCCCATCACCAGGCCGCGGCAGGAAAGTTCGGCGAGCGTCTCCGGCACACCCTCGTAGGGGCGGCTGGCCGTGCCATTGACCACGGCGTAGTGCGCCTTGAAGCGGTTCGTGGCTTCGGCCACCTCCGCCGGGTCGGTACGGCCGTTGGCGGCCATGAAGCGGCGCACCAGCTCGGCGATGCCATCGCCCACCCAGCCGCGGATCGCCTGCGGCGAGGAAACCGGCAGGCCGAGGTCGCTCAAGGTGCGCGCCGCAGCCTCGGCGAGGTCGGGCAAGGTGTCGACCAGGGTTCCGTCCAGATCGAACAGCAAGGCTTCCGCCGCGATCGGCTTGGCACTCATCTTTTCTTCCTTTCCACGGTTTGCAGCCGGGCCTTCATCCCAGCGATGATCGAATCGTAGCGGTGGGGATCCTCTGAGCGGGCGGCGCCGAACACCGCCGAACCGGCGACGAAGACGTCCGCCCCCGCTTCCGCCACCTCGGCGAGGTTGTCGAGGTTCACGCCGCCGTCGACTTCCAGAAGCAGACGGCGGCCACTCTCATCGGCATAACGATCCAGCATGGTACGCGCGGCGGCGATTTTTTTCAAGGCATGCGGAATGAAGCGCTGGCCGCCGAAACCGGGGTTGACGCTCATGAGCAGCACGAAATCGAGCCGATCGAGTACGTGTTCGAGCCAGACGAGCGGGGTGGCCGGATTGAGCACGAGCCCCGCGCGGCAGCCGCAGGAGCGGATGAGCTCGAGCGTGCGGTCGACGTGCTCGGACGCTTCGGGGTGAAAGGAGATGAGATCGGCCCCCGCCTCGGCGAACTGCGGCACCAGCGCATCGACCGGTTTCACCATCAGATGCACGTCGATCGGCACGGTGGCGTAGGGCTTGATCGCACGGCACACCATTGGCCCCATCGTGAGATTGGGGACGTAGTGGTTGTCCATCACGTCGAAGTGGATCCAGTCCGCCCCGGCGGCGATCACGTCGCGCACTTCTTCACCGAGACGGGCAAAATCGGCCGACAAGAGACTGGGAGCGATCAAGAAAGTCGAGGCATTCATGAGGCGGGGGGTGGCGCGTAGAGGAAGATGAATTCCACGGTGTCGATCACCACGCGATCCCGGTCGTGCAGCGGCACGAAGGGCGCGTTGGGGAAGACGCCGTTGATCTTGGGTGGCGCTCCGCTTTCGTGGCGCAGTAACACCCGCCAGCCCTGATCGATGAGGGCGATGACGGTGTGTCCGGCCTTCCCCAGGCGGGTCACCTCGCGCACCAGGGGAATCGTGCGGGTCTGACCGTTGTTCATGCCCATCCGCAGTTGGGGAACGAGCCCGCGGCGCAGCAGCGCGTCTTGGGTGGCGGCGGGCCAAGGAGGGGTGCGCTCGAGGCGGGAAGCACCGTAGAGGAAATGGTAACGGGCGATGCGAAACGCTTCGCCCGGCTTGAGGCGGTATTGCTGGATCTTCTTGCCCTCGACCCAGGTGCCGTTGCGGCTGCCCAAATCCTCGAGAAGGAGCTCGCCCCTCGAGGGCTGCAGGCGGGCATGCTGCCCGCTCACCGCCAGGCTATCGATGCGCAGATCGTTGCCCGGTTTGCGGCCGATGAAGAACTCGCGGGCGGGAAGATCGACGCGCACGAGCTCGCTGCCGTGATGGATGACCCGCAAGTGCCCCGCCCCTGCGGCAGGGGCGGGATCGGAATCAGTCGCAACCCCCATGGCATGTCCTCAGTAGGGCAAGGGACGACCCAGCCCGCGCTCGCGCGCGCGTTCGAGCACCAGGGCCGCCACGGCGAGATCCTGCACCGCCATGCCCTGCGATTCGAAGAGGGTGATCTGGCGCCCGTCCCTGCGTCCGGGGCGCATGCCGGCGATCACCTCGCCCAGTTCTGCCCACAGCCCCGGGCGGGTGCGGCCTTTCTCCAGCGCCGGCAGCAGGTCACCCGCCTCGCGCAAGGCCACCTCGCGGCTGTCGACGCAGATGAGGTCGGCGCGCAGCACGGCCTTCTCCGGTAGCTCTTGGCGCGCGAGGCTGTTCGAGCCGGCGGCGGTGACATGCACCCCCTCTTCGAGCCAGTCGGCCTCGAGCACCGGCTTGGGCGAGGTGGTGACGGTGACGACGACGTCGGCGCCACGCACCGCCGCCTCGATGGACTCGGCCGGCACGAACTTCCGCCCGGTACGTTGCACCATGGTCTCGCAGAAGGCGCGCACGTGCTCGGGGGTACGCGCGGCGACACGGAAGGTCTCGATCGGCAGTGCTTCGGCAAGCGCCAGCGCCTGCCCCTGGGCCTGCCAGCCGGCGCCGACGATGGCGGCGATCTTCGCATCGGGCCGAGCGAGGTATTTCGCCGCCACGCCGCCAGCCGCGCCGGTTCGCATCATGCCCAGCGTGTCGGCTTCCAGCACGGCCACGGGCTCGCCCGTGTCGCTGTCGAAGACGTGCACCCAGAAGCGGGCGCGGCCGCCCGAGGAGGTATAGACCTTGAAGCCGGTGAGCCGCTTGTCCGGCACCGCGCCTTGCAGCATGTGCGTCATCGAGGTGGGCAGGCGCACGCGCTGTCGGGGGTAATCCACCACCTCGCCTCTGGCGTGCGCCGCCATCACCGCCTCGACGGCGGCCATCACGGAGGGCATGTCGAGCAGCCCGGCGACTTCTTCTTCCTGCAGATAAATGGCCACGCTCGCCTCCTCGGCGCCAGGGATGGGATCAGAGCAGGCTCTTCATCAGCTTGCCCATCTCGGACGGGTTGCGCGTGACCTTGAAGCCGCACGCTTCCATGATCTCGAGCTTGGCCTGGGCCGTTTCGGCGCCCGTGGAGATGATGGCGCCGGCGTGCCCCATGCGCTTGCCCGGGGGCGCCGTGACCCCGGCGATGAAGCCGACCACCGGTTTTTTGAAGTGCTCCTTGCACCACATGGCGGCGTCGACTTCATCGGTGCCGCCGATCTCGCCGATCATGATGACGGCGTCGGTGTCGGGATCGTCGTTGAACATCTTCATCACGTCGAGGTGCTTGAGTCCGTTGATCGGGTCGCCGCCGATGCCCACCGCGGTCGACTGCCCCAGGCCGAGCTCGGTGAGCTGCGCCACCGCTTCGTAGGTGAGCGTGCCGGAGCGTGACACCACTCCGATGCGGCCTTTCTTGTGGATGTGACCGGGCATGATGCCGATCTTGAGTTCGTCGGGCGTGATGACGCCGGGGCAGTTGGGGCCCAGCAGCAGCGTCTCCTTGCCGCCGGCGGCGACCTTGTGCTTCATCTTGTTGCGCACGATGAGCATGTCACGCACCGGGATGCCCTCGGTGATGCAGATGACGAGGTCGAGGTCGGCTTCGACCGCCTCCCAGATGGCATCGGCCGCGCCGGCCGGCGGCACGTAGATGACCGAAACGGTGGCGCCGGTGGCCTCTTTCGCTTCTTTCACCGTGGCGAAGATGGGGATGTCGAAGATCTTCTCGCCGGCTTTCTTGGGGTTGACGCCGGCCACGAAGCAGTTGCGGCCGTTGGCGTACTCGAGGCACTTCTCGGTATGGAACTGACCGGTCTTGCCGGTGATGCCCTGCGTGATGACTTTCGTGTCTTTGTTGATCAGGATCGACATGGGTGGATTCCTTGGCGGCGGTTCGGTCAATGAGCGGCGGAGACGGCGGCGACGATCTTCTGCGCCGCGTCGGCCATCGTTTCGGCGGAGATGATGGGCAGGCCGGATTCGGCGAGGATTTTCTTGCCGATGTCCTCGTTCGTACCCTTCATGCGCACCACGAGCGGCACGTTCAACTGCACTTCGCGCGCGGCGGCCACCACGCCGTTGGCGATGGTGTCGCAGCGCATGATGCCGCCGAAGATGTTGACCAGGATGCCCTTCACCTTGGGATTGCGCAGCATGATCTTGAAGGCCGCGGTGACCTTTTCGGTGGTGGCGCCGCCGCCGACGTCGAGGAAGTTGGCCGGCTCGCCGCCGAAGAGCTTGATCGTGTCCATGGTGGCCATGGCCAGCCCCGCGCCATTGACCAGGCAGCCGATGTTGCCGTCGAGCGCGATGTAGGAGAGCCCGTACTTGGAGGCTTCCACCTCGTCCGGATCCTCTTCGTCGAGGTCGCGGTAGGCCACGATCTCGGGATGGCGGAAGAGCGCGTTGTCGTCGAAATTGAACTTCGCATCCAGCGCCTTGATGCCGCCGTCGCCTTCGAGGATGAGCGGGTTGATCTCGGCGAGCGAAGCATCCGTCTCCATGTAGCAGGTATAGAGTTTTTTCAGGGTGTCGACGGCCGCCGGCACGGACGCCTCGGGAATGCCGATGCCGCGTGCGAGCCGCTCGGCCTCTTCGTCGGGGAAACCGACGATGGGATCGATGAAGGCCTTGAGGATCTTCTCGGGAGTCTTCGCCGCGACTTCCTCGATCTCCATGCCGCCCTCGCTGGAGGCAAGCACGGCGACTTTCTGCGTGGCCCGGTCGGTGAGGATCGAGACGTAGTATTCGTGTTTGATGTCGGCGCCCTCTTCGATGAGCAGGCGCTTGACGATCTGGCCTTCGGGGCCGGTCTGGTGCGTCACCAGGCGCATGCCGAGGATGGCCGAAGCGTGCTGGCGCACCTCGTCGAGCGAGCGGGCGAGCTTGACGCCGCCGCCCTTGCCGCGCCCGCCGGCGTGGATCTGCGCCTTCACCACCCACACGGGGCCGCCGAGCGACTTGGCCACTTCCAGCGCTTCCTCCACCGAAAACGCCGGCCCGCCCTTGGGCGTGCGGATGCCGAACTTCCTCAGGACTTCCTTGGCTTGGTATTCATGGATTTTCATGTTCACCCTTCGTTTTTCCATGCCCGATCGGGCACGAGGTTGATCGGTCGCACCGCAGCGGATCGCGACGGCGCGGCGTTCTCCCGGGGCCGAACGTTTCGGCCCCGTCCCTTGGTTTGGCACGGATAATTATAACGACAATCGTCCCCACCTTCGTGCGGCGGTGCACGATTTCTTCGTTTGCGGCCAGCGCTCGGTGCGCTTTCAGACGGGGCTCGGCACTTCATGATAGTCGACCACGAGCCCAAATTCCTGCGCCAGCCAACACCCCAGTGCCTGCACGCCGAAGCGCTCGGTGGCGTGGTGCCCTGCGGCGATGAAGGCCACGCCCGCATCACGCGCCAGATGCACGCAGGGCTCGGAGACTTCGCCGGTAATATAGACGTCGACGCCCTCGGCGATCGCGGCGGCGAACTCGCCCTGCGCCGCGCCGCTGCACCAGGCGAGCCGCTCGATGCGCCGTTGCGGCTCGCCCAGCACCAGCGGCTCATGGCCCAGCATGGCGTTCAGCCGTTCGGCCAGGGCGGAGAGCGTGAGCGGCTCTTCGGGCCAGCCGAGCCAGACGAGATCCTCCCCGCCGCAGCGGCCCTCGGGGCGCCAGCCCATCGCCCGCGCCCAGGCGGCGTTGTTGCCCACTTCCGGATGCGCGTCGAGCGGCAGGTGATAGGCGATGAGGCTCACTTCGTGCACGAGGAGCGGCCGCAGGCGCCGGAGCCGCCAGGCGGTGAGGGTAGGATCCTCGCCGCGCCAGAAAAAGCCGTGATGCACCAGGATCGCGTCGTAGCCGCCAGCGATCGCGCGTTCGATGAGCGCGACGTTGGCCGTCACGCCGCAGAGCACGCGCCTCACGTCCGGCCGTCCTTCCACTTGCAGCCCGTTTGGGCAATAATCGCGAAACGATGCAGGCTGCAAGAGGCCGTCCAGGGCCACCACCAGATCCGACAATCGCATGTTCGCCGCTCCTTTGGGGAATCGATGAAGAAACTGTGGCAGATTTTCGCGCAAACCGTCACCGTCGTCGCCCTGGCCGGCTTCGTCGTGGCGCATCTGAAGCCGCACTGGTGGTTCGGCGCGGGCGCCCCGCTCACCGTCGAACGCAACGCGCCCGCCGCCGCGGCGGCCAAGGACTACCGCCTCGCCGCCGCCCGAGGGGCCGCCGCCGTCGTCTCGCTGCAGCCGATGGAGGCGGATCGGGCGGAGGCAGAGAAAGCCCCGCGGCGGCTGCAGCTGCCCGAGGGTCACCCCGACATTCCCCTGCCCGACGAAGACTCGCCCCGCCTGCCCGAAGCCATGGGCTCGGCCGTCCTCATCGCCGAGGATGGCGTGCTGGTCACCAACGCCCACGTCGTGGAAGGGAACGAGCGCTTTCTTGCGCGTTTTGGCGACGGGCGCAGCATCCCGGCGCGCGTGGCGGGACGCGATCAGGAGAGCGACCTCGCGATCCTGCGGCTCGAAGCTCCCGGCCCCTTCGCCGCCCTACCCTTCGCACCCGCCGACAGCTTTGCCGTGGGCGACGTGGTGCTCGCGGTGGGGCATCCCTTCGGCGTGGGGCAGACGGTGACGATGGGAATCATCTCGGCGCTGGGGCGCAACGACCTGGGCCTTTCCACGTTCGAGAATTTCATCCAGACCGACGCGGCGATCAATCCCGGCAATTCGGGCGGCGCTCTCATCGACACCCAGGGGCGGCTGGTGGGCATCAACACCGCCATCTTCTCGCGCACCGGTGGGTCGCTCGGCATCGGGTTCGCCATTCCGGTGCAGATCGCGCAGCCGGTGGTCGAGGAGCTGCGCTCGCGCGGTTATGTGCGTCGCGGCTGGGTCGGAGTGCAGTTGCAGCCGCTGGAAGCAGCCCTTGCCGAGGCCATGGGCGTGATGGCGCGCGAAGGGGCGCTGGTGGCGGCGGTGCTGCCCGACTCGCCGGCTGCCGCCGCTGGCCTCAGGCCCGGCGATGTCATCCTCGCCATCGACGGCAAACCGACGCGCACCGTGCGCGAAGTGCTCGACACGGTGGCGGCGATCCCGCCGGGCAAGGAGGTCACACTGCTTCTGGAACGCGAACGGCGCACGCTCGAGGTGAAGCTCGTCGCCGGTGAGCGGCCGCGACCGGGCTCGTGACCTTTCTTCCGCGTCAGTCCTGCATCCGCTGCGGCGACTTCTCTTCCCGCGGCGCGGGCAAGGTCTCTTCGGCCGCGTCCTTGGCCGAGGCGCTCCACCGTACGAAGACGACTCCTAGCTCGTAGAGCAGGATCATCGGCACCGCCAGCATGAACTGGGAGACGACGTCGGGCGGAGTGACGACCGCCGCGACGACGAAGGCGCCGACGATCACGTAAGGCCGGGCCTGGCGCAGCTTGGCGGCGTCGACCACCCCGGCCTTGGCGAGCAGGATCACCGCGATCGGCACTTCGAAGGTGACGCCGAAGGCGACGAACATGGTCATCACGAAGCCGAGATACTGCTCGATGTCCGGCGCCACCTGGACGCTCGCAGGAGCGAATTCGGCGATGAAGCGGAACACCCCGCGAAAGACGAAGAAGTAGCAGAAGGCCACGCCGAGCAGAAAAAGCGCGGTGGAGGCGATCACCAGCGGCGCGACGAGGCGCTTTTCGTGGGCATACAGGCCTGGGGCGACGAAAGCCCAGGCCTGGTAGAGCACGTAGGGCAGCGCGATGAGGAAGGCGAGCAGCATCGTCACCTTGATCGGCACGAAAAACGGGGTGACCACGCCGGTGGCGATCATGGTCGCGCCGGCCGGCAAGGCATCGAGCATCGGCTTGGCGAGCAGGTCGTACCAGAATCCCGCCCAGGGCGCCAGACAGAGGAAGACGAGCAGTACCGCGATCGCCGAGCGGACCAGGCGGCTGCGCAGCTCGACCAGATGCGACAGGAAACTCTCTTCGCCGGGCGTCGGTTCGCTCATCACGTCTTTCCGCTGCCAGGAGAGAGGGATGCCACTGGAATGGGCTCGGCAGGGGATGGGGCCAGCCCTAGGCCGGAGGGCAAGCCCATGGCCTCGCGTGCCTCACCCGAAGGCGCGGTGCCCGTGCCGACCGCCGAGTCCGAAGGGGCAGGCGGATGGGGGTGCGTCATGGGCAGCTCCCGTCCCGATGCCCGCACATCCGCCTTGGCGGACGGCACATCCTCCGGTTCGGCAGCGTGCGACGGGAGCGGCTCGCCGACAGCAAGCGCCTGACGCGCCTCCTCGACGCTCTGACGCAGCGGCGCCTGGACCTCCTCGGCCTGACGGCGCATCGTCTCCTGCAGCTCGCGCGCCTGGGATTCGATCTGGGCCTGCAGTTTCTTCAGTTCCTCGAGCTGGAGCTCACGCTCGATGTCCGCCTTGACGCCGGAGACGTAGCGCTGCAAGCGTCCGATGAGCTCTCCCGCCGTACGGGCCGCCTTGGGCAGGCGCTCGGGACCGAGCACGATGAGCGCCACCACGGCGATCACGATCATCTCGGAGAAGCCGATGTCGAACACACTCGCTCCTCAGCCGGACAACGAATGCGGCAGCCGGCTCACGCCTGCGTCCGCGACGCGTCGCTCTTCTCCCGCACGCCCCCTTCGATCGTGGTCTGGTCGCTCACGGCCTTGGGTGAAGCGGCGGCGGACTCTTCTTCTGCGCTCTTCATCCCTTCCTTGAACCCGCGTACGGCGCCGCCCAGATCCTGCCCGATGTTGCGCAGCTTCTTCGTGCCGAAGATCATCACGACGATGAGCAGCACGATGAGCCAGTGCCAGATGCTAAACGAACCCATGACAGTTCTCCTATGACCTACGTCGCCGCTTCAGCGCTTGAGCATGATGGGCAGCGGCTCGTTTCCCCCGCCGAGGAGATGCACGTGCAGGTGCATCACTTCCTGGCGACCGATGCGCCCGGTGTTGATGATGGTGCGCCAGCCATCGGCACAGCCGGCCGCGAGCGCCACCTTGGTGGCGGCGACCATCAGGCGCCCCATCCAGCCGGCGTCGGCGTCGGTGAGCTCCTTGGTCGAGGGGATGTGGTGCTTGGGGATCACCAGCAGATGGACCGGCGCCACGGGACGGATGTCGTGAAACGCCAGCACCTCCTCGTCTTCATAGACCTTCTTTGCCGGAATCTCGCCGGCGACGATCTTGCAGAACACGCAGTTCGGATCGGCTTGCGTCGTCATGCTTTCCCTCCTTTGGCAATCACCACGGATTCGGCTTCCGCCGCCGTCGCCAGGCGCGCGCGTTTCTCGTCGATACCCGAGACGCCCTCCCGACGGCGGAATTCGGCGGCTATGTCCTCGACCGACAGGCCGAAATGCGCGAGCAGCACCATGGTGTGGAACCACAGGTCGGTGACCTCCCACACCAGATGCAGCCGGTCGCCGTCCTTGGCCGCCATGATCACCTCGGCAGCCTCCTCGGCCACTTTCTTAAGGATCGCCTCCGTACCCTTCTGGTACAGGCTGGAAACATAGGATTGGTCGGGATCGGCCGCCTTGCGTTCGGCGAGCGTCTGGCTGACGCGGCGCAGCACTTCCAAGTCGATCATGAGTATATCTCCTTCGGATCCTTCACCACCGCTTCGACGACTTCCCAAGCCCCGTCGCGCCAGCGGCGGTAGAAACAACTCCGCCGTCCGGTGTGACAGGCGATGCCGCCCTTTTGTTCGACGCGCAGCAGCAGCGCGTCGCCATCGCAGTCGAGCCGCAGCTCGACGAGCTTTTGCACGTGTCCGGAAGTCTCGCCCTTGGCCCACAGCCGACCGCGCGAGCGCGACCAATAGACGGCCTGCCCGCGCGCGAGCGTCTCGGCCAGAGATTCGCGGTTCATCCAGGCGAGCATGAGCACTTCGCCCGTGGCTGCGTCCTGGGCGATTGCCGGCACCAGGCCGTCTTCGCCCCAGCGCACGGCGTCGAACAGATCTTCGCTCACAGCCGTACCTCCACGCCGGCCGCCTGCATCGCCTCCTTGGCCTGGCGGATGCTGTATTCGCCGAAATGGAAGATGGAGGCGGCGAGCACCGCGTCGGCGTGCCCCTCGGTGACGCCTTCGACCAGATGCTGCAGCGTGCCCACGCCGCCGCTCGCGATCACCGGCACGGGCACGGCGTCGGACACCGCGCGGGTGAGTTCGAGGTCGAACCCCTGCCTGGTGCCGTCGCGATCCATGCTGGTGAGGAGGATCTCACCTGCGCCGAGCGCACAGACTTTCTGCGCCCATTCGATGGCGTCGAGCCCCGTGTCGACGCGCCCGCCGTGGGTAAACACCGACCAGCGTCCGGGCGCGACGCGTTTGGCGTCGATGGCCACGACGATGGCCTGCGAGCCGACGCGATCGGCCGCCTCGGCGATGAGCTCGGGCCGCTGTACCGCCGCGGTGTTGATGCTCACCTTGTCGGCCCCGGCAAGGAGCAGCGCGCGCACGTCCTCGAGGCGGCGCACGCCCCCGCCCACGGTCAGCGGGATGAAGACGCACTCGGCCACCCGCGAGACGACCTCGAGCAGGATGGCGCGCTCTTCGCTCGAAGCCGTGATGTCAAGGAAAGTGAGTTCGTCGGCCCCCTCGGCATCGTAGCGCCGCGCGATCTCCACCGGGTCGCCCGCATCGCGCAGCGACACGAAATTGACCCCCTTGACCACGCGCCCGGCATGGACGTCCAGACAGGGGATGACGCGCTTGGCGAGCATCAGGCCGTCCTTTGCGCACTGCGCCGCGCCGCGAGTTCGTCGGCGAGCGCCTGCGCGGCCTTGAAGTCCAGCGTGCCTTCGTAGATGGCGCGCCCGGTGATCGCCCCCATCACGCCATCTTCCTCGATGGCGCACAGCGCCTCGATGTCGGCGAGCGTGGCGATGCCGCCGCTGGCAATGACCGGAGTGGCACGCAACGCACGCGCGAGCCGCGCCGTCGCCTCGACGTTCACCCCCGAGAGCATCCCGTCGCGGCCGATGTCGGTATAGACGACGGCCTCCACGCCGTAGTCCTCGAACTTGCGCGCGAGCTCGACGACGTCGTGGCCGCTCGAACGTGCCCAGCCGTCGATCGCCACCTTGCCGTCCTTGGCGTCCAGCCCCACCATGACGTGACCGGGGAAGGCGACACAGGCGTCCTGCAGGAAACCGGGATGCTTCACCGCGGCCGTGCCGATGATGACGTATTCGATGCCCAGCTCCACGTAGCGGTCGATCGTGTCGAGGTCGCGGATGCCGCCGCCGAGCTGCACCGGCACCTCGCCGTCGATTTCTTCCAGGATGGCCTCGATCGCCGCGAGGTTTTTCGGCTTGCCGGCGAAGGCCCCGTCGAGGTCGACGAGGTGAAGCCGCCGCGCCCCCTGGTCGAGCCAGTGGCGCGCCATGGCGGCCGGATCTTCGGAGAATACGGTGGCCTCTTCCATGCGCCCCTGGCGCAGCCGGACGCATTGGCCGTTCTTCAGGTCGATGGCGGGAATCAGCAGCATGATGTCACAGGTCCCATTGGGCGGTCTTGGCCGCCGTCGTTGTCACCCGGTGCGGCGAACCGCACCCCCTCCCCTGCGCCGCGCTCATGGAGCCCAGCGCACGAAGCGCTCGAGTAGCGCCAGCCCTGCCCGCCCGCTCTTCTCGGGGTGGAATTGAACCGCCACGAGATTGTCGTGCGCCACCGCCGAGGCGAAGACGACGCCGTAATCGGTGCGGGCGAGCACGAGTGAATCATCACGCGGCGCGACGTAGTAGCTGTGCACGAAATAATAGCGCTCGCCGCTGCCCTGCACCGGCAAGATGGGATGCTCGCGCACGTTCTCGACCCGGTTCCAGCCCATGTGCGGCACCTTGAGATGCGCCTGCCCGGGAGCGAACGCCCCGTCGCGCGGGAAACGCACCACCTCGCCGGCAAAAAGGCCGAGCCCGGCGGCACCCCCTTCTTCGGATCGCTCGAAGAGCATCTGCAGGCCGACGCAAATGCCGAGAAACGGCCGCTCGCGCGCCGCCCAGGCCACCGCCTCGTGCATCTCCTGACGCTGCAGCGCCCCCATGCAATCGGGCATCGCTCCCTGGCCGGGAAAGACGATGCGGTCGGCCTCGCGCACCTCGCGCGGCGTGCGCGCCAAGGCCACCTCGACGCCAGGAGCGACGGCCTGCAGCGCCTTCTGCACCGAGCGCAGGTTCCCCATGCCGTAATCGATCACCGCGATCTTCATGGCTGGCTCACAGCACCCCTTTGGTCGAGGGCATCCGTCCCTCCAGGCGTGGATCGCGGTCGCAGGCCATGCGCAGCGCCCGGCCGAAGGCCTTGAAGAGCGTCTCGCACTGATGGTGGGCATTGACGCCGCGCAAGGTGTCGAGATGCAGCGTCACCGCGGCGTGATTGACGAACCCCTGGAAGAATTCGCGCACCAGATCGACGTCGAAGGCGCCGATGCGCGCACGGGTGAATTCGCAGCAGAAAACGAGCCCCGGGCGGCCGGAGAGGTCGACCACCGCGCGCGACAGCGCCTCGTCGAGCGGCACGTAGGCGTGCCCGTAGCGGGACACGCCGCGCTTGTCGCCCAAAGCCTTGGAAAACGCCTGGCCGAAGGTGATGCCGACGTCCTCGACCGTGTGGTGGTCGTCGATATGCGTGTCGCCCTCGGCGCGGATCTCGAGGTCGATGAGGCCATGGCGGGCCACTTGCTCCAGCATGTGGTCAAGAAAAGGCACGCCGCTGGAGAGTTCGGCGCGGCCGTTGCCGTCGAGATCGAGCGCCACACGCACGCGGGTCTCGAGGGTGTTGCGTTCGACGACGGCGGTGCGGCCCACTGAGGATTCGGTCATGGAAAAGCCGGAGAAACGGAACGTGGCGACCCGCGCATGATACCATTGGCCGTGTCAAGCGTAGCAACCCCGATTCCGAGAAAACGGCGCATGGACGATCGTTACTGGAGCCCCACCGTCAAGCGGCTCACCCCCTACGTTCCGGGCGAGCAGCCCCGAATCCCCGATCTCGTCAAACTGAACACCAACGAGCATCCGCACGGCCCTTCGCCTCGGGTACTCGCCGCCATCCAGTCCGAGCTCGACGAGCGGCTGCGTCTCTATCCCGACCCCGAAGCGACGGCGCTGCGCCACGAACTCGCACAACGCCACGGCGTGGAGCTGGACAACGTCTTCGTCGGCAATGGCTCCGACGAAGTGCTCGCCTTCGCCTTCCAGGCGCTCCTGGGTCATTCGGGGCCGGTCTGGTTTCCCGACGTCACCTACAGTTTCTATCCCGTCTATTGCACGCTCTATGGCCTGCCCCACGAGACGGTGCCACTGACCGACGACTTCCGTCTGCCCACAGATGCCTTCCTGCCCCAGCAGGGGCGCGCCGCCGGCGGCATCGTCTTCGCCAATCCGAACGCCCCCACCGGCATCGCCCTGGAACTCACCGAAGTCGAACGCATCGTGGCCGGCAACCCGCAGTGCGTGGTCCTGGTCGACGAGGCCTACGTCGATTTCGGGGCGCAGAGCGCCATCCCGCTCGTCAAGCACTACCCCAACCTCCTGGTGGTGCAGACTTTCTCCAAGAGCCGGGCGCTGGCCGGATTGCGCGTGGGCTACGCCATCGGCCAGGCGCCGCTCATCGAGGCCTTGCGCCGCGTCAAGGACAGCTTCAATTCCTACCCCCTCGACCGGCTCGCCCAGGTCGGGGCGATCGCGGCGCTGCAGGACGAAGCGCACTTCGAGGCCATGCGGCTGGACGTGATCGCCACACGCGCCTCGCTCGCGCGCGGGCTCGAAGCGCTGGGCTTCGAAGTGCTCCCCTCGCAGGCGAACTTCGTCTTCGCCCGCCACCGGGAACGGAGCGGCGCGGAGCTCGCGCAGTCCTTGCGCGAACGCAAGGTGCTGGTGCGCCGCTTCGATCAACCGCGCATCGCCGATTTCCTGCGCATCACCGTAGGCACCCGCGAGCAGTGCGCCCGGCTACTGGAGGCGCTCGCCGAGATCCTGGGGGGTTAGGAGTAAAGACCATATCTACATGTCAAGCATCAGGCATGAAGCGCCTCGAGAAACGCCTCGATGGAAACGCCAGCCTGCTTGAGCACGCCGACCAAAGTGCCAACTTTCAGCTCACGGTGATTCGGCACGACGCATCCTGCCGAGCCGCGACGCATCACGAGATGACTGCCTCGCTGACGCACGATCACGAACCCGAGCCGCTCCAAAGCGCGCACGACTTCGGCCCCGGATACGACCGGCAATTTAGGCATGTTCGGGCACGTCGAACGTCGTCAGCAATGGCCGCCCGGCAACGGCCAGGGGAAATTCCTCCAGGTAGAGCGCCGTCGCCTCACGCAAGTTGGCCAAAGCCTCTTCGATGGTTTCGCCCTGCGTCGTCGTGCCGGTTTCGGGGTTGAATGCCACATAGCCCCCTTCCGGCGCCGGAGTCAAAACAGCGGATAGTTCCATCGATCCTTCCTCATCGGTTCTCACGCCATCAAGGCAAAATGCGCATCTGCGCCGAACGCGCGTGCGCCATGAGCCCTTCGCCTTGGGCGAGCGTGGCAGCGATGGGGGCGAGCTTTTGCGCGCCGGCGCGCGATACGGCGACGAGGCTCGTGCGCTTCTGGAAATCGTAGACGCCCAGGGGGGAAGAGAAACGGGCGCTGCGCATCGTCGGCAGCACGTGGTTCGGCCCGGCGCAGTAGTCGCCGATCGCCTCCACCGACCAGTGGCCGAGGAAGATCGCCCCGGCATGACGGATCTTGTCGGCCCAGGGTTCGGGATCTTCCAGGGCGAGCTCGAGGTGCTCGGGGGCGATGCGGTTGGCGATCGCCACCGCCTGCTCCAGGTCATCCACCCGGATGAGCGCGCCGCGATGGGCGAGCGAGGCGGCGATCACCTCGCGGCGCGGCATCGTCGGCAGTAGCCGCTCGATGGCTTCGGCCACTGCATCCAGAAAATCCGCCTGCGTGCTCACCAGGATCGATTGCGCGAGTTCGTCGTGCTCGGCTTGGGCGAAGAGATCCATCGCCACCCAGGCCGGATCGCCCGAGCCATCGGAGAGGATCAGCACTTCGGAGGGCCCCGCCACCATGTCGATGCCCACCACGCCGAAGACGCGCCGCTTGGCTTCGGCCACGTAGGCGTTGCCGGGGCCGACGATCTTGTCGACCTGCGGAATCGTCTGTGTGCCGTAGGCGAGCGCCGCCACCGCCTGCGCCCCGCCGAGGGTGAAGACGCGATCGACTCCGGTGAGGTGCGCTGCGGCGAGCACCAGGGGATTTTTCTCGCCGCGCGGCGTGGGCACGGTCATGATGAGCTCGCCCACGCCGGCCACTTTGGCCGGGATGGCGTTCATCAGCACCGAGCTGGGATAGGCGGCGCGCCCGCCGGGGACGTAGAGCCCGACGCGATCGAGCGGCGTCACTTTCTGCCCCAGGCGCGTGCCGTCCGCCTCCTCGATCACCCAGCCCTCGAGTTTTTGCCGCTCGTGGAAGGTTTCGATGCGCTCGGCGGCACGCACCAGGGCGTCTTTCTGCTCGGCGGGCAGCGCGGCAAAGGCCTCGGCGAGCGCCGACTTCGGTAGTTCCAGCTCGGCCATGTGGGTCACGGTCAGACCATCGAAGCGGCGGGTATAGTCGAGTACCGCCGCATCGCCCGTGGTGCGCACCGCGCGCAGGATCTCGTCGACGGCGCGGCCGACGGCCTCGTCCGTCTGCGCCTCGAAGGCGAGCAGCGCGTCGAGCTGGGCGAAGAAGTCGGGGTCGCGCACGTCCAGCCGGCGGATGCGCGCGGCGGACGAATCAGGCGTCTGGCTGGTCATGGAGGGTCTCCGCGAAGGTGTCGATGAGCGGCTGCACCAAGGTACGCTTGAGCTTCAAGGCGGCCTGGTTGACGATCAGACGGCTGGAAATGGACATGATTTCCTCGACCTCGACCAGATGATTGGCGCGCAGCGTGTTGCCCGACGAGACGAGGTCGACGATGGCATCGGCCAGGCCAACCAAGGGCGCGAGTTCCATCGAACCGTAGAGCTTGATGAGATCGACGTGTACGCCCTTGGCGGCGAAATGCGCCTTGGCGGTCTTGAGGTACTTGGTCGCCACGCGGATGCGGCTGCCGAGCTGAACCGCCGCGCCATAATCGAACCCCTCGGGCACGGCCACGCACAGGCGGCAGCGGGCGATGCGCAGATCGAGCGGCTGATACAGCCCCTGCCCGCCATGCTCGAGCAGCACGTCCCGCCCGGCGATGCCCAGGTCCGCCGCCCCGTATTGCACGTAGGTGGGCACGTCGGTGGCGCGCACGATGAGCAGCCGCACCTCGGGACGGTTGGTCTCGAGGATGAGCCGACGCGAGGTCTCGGGGTCGTCCTGCGGCACGATGCCGGCCGCTGCGAGCAGCGGCAGCGTCTCGGTGAAGATGCGCCCCTTGGAGAGCGCGAGCGTGATCCGTTCCATGAGCCGATTCTACCGGATGCGGCGCACCTGGGCACCCAAGGCGCCGAGCTTTTCTTCGAGCTGCTCGTAGCCGCGATCCAGATGATAGATGCGCTCGATCACCGTCTCGCCTTCGGCCTTGAGCGCGGCCACCACCAGCCCGGCAGATGCCCGCAGGTCGGTGGCCATGACGGTGGCCCCGTCGAGCCGCGCCACCCCCTTGACCACGGCGGTGTTGCCGTCGATACGGATGTCGGCTCCGAGTCGCTGCAGCTCGACGGCGTGCATGAAGCGGTTCTCGAAGATGGTTTCGCGGATGACACCGCTGCCCTCGGCCACCGTGTCGAGGGCCATGAATTGCGCCTGCATGTCGGTGGGGAAACCCGGGTAGGGAGCGGTGCGCACGTCCACCGCCCGCAGCCGCGGCGGCGCCTCCAGCGCCACCCAGTCGGGGCCGGTCTCGATGCGGCAACCGGCCTCGGCGAGCTTGGCGAGCACCGCTTCGAGCGCATCGGGGTCGGCCCGGGTGAGCCGGACCTGCCCCCCCGTGATGGCGGCGGCGCACAGATAGGTGCCGGTCTCGATGCGGTCGGGCATGACGCGATAGCGGGCGCCATGCAACCGACGCACGCCGCGCACGCGCAGGGTGTCGGTGCCAATGCCTTCGATGTCCGCGCCCATGGCCACCAGGCAGCGGGCGAGATCGCTCACCTCCGGTTCGCGCGCCGCGTTCTCGATCACCGTCGTTCCCTCGGCCAGGCACGCGGCCATGAGCAGGTTCTCGGTGCCGGTGACGGTGACCAGATCCGGCACGAGCCGCGCCCCGCGCAATCCTGGCGTGGTGGCGTGGATGTAGCCGTGTTCGACGCGCACCTCGGCACCCAGCGCCTGCAACCCCTTGATGTGCTGGTCGACCGGGCGCGCGCCGATGGCACAGCCGCCGGGCAGGCTCACGACGGCTTCGCGGCAGCGCGCCACCAGCGGCCCCAGCACGAGGATGGAGGCGCGCATCGTCTTGACGAGCTCATAAGGCGCTTCGGGGGACGCGATGCGCTGCGCCTGCAGCCGCAGGGTCGCACCCTCGCGCTCGATCGCCACCCCCATGCGCGCCAGGAGCGCGAGCAGGGTGTCGACGTCGCGCAAGCGCGGAACGTTCTCGATCTCGAGCGGCTCGTCGGTGAGCAGCGCCGCGCACAGAATGGGCAGCGCCGCGTTCTTCGCCCCGGAGACGGGGATCTCACCGGCAAGCCGCGCGCCGCCGACGATGGCGAGTTTGTCCACCCCGTTCTCCTTCAGCGCGACTCGAGCTCGGAGCGCAGCCGTTCCCACTCCTCGGGCGTGAGGGTGGTGAGCGCAAGGGCGTGGATCTCCGTGCCCATCGCCGGGCCCAGCGCCTGATAGACCAGCTGGTGCTGCTGCACCTTGCGCTTGCCGCGAAACGCCTCGCTCACCACCAGGCCGGTGAAATGCACCCCATCCTCGCCCTCGACCTGCACGTGCAGGCAGGGCAGATGGGCCGCGATGGCCGCTTCGATCGCCTTGGGATCGTACATGTCGGGCTCCAGGAAGCTCATTGACGCAGTTTGTAGCCGCGGGCGAGCAGGGCCAGCGTCAGCGCCACCACCACGGCCGTGGCCGCGAGCGACACCCCCAGACTCACCCAGGGATTGGTGTCCGCCTGGCCGAAAAAGCCATAGCGAAAGCCGTCGATCAGGAAGAAGAACGGGTTGAGGTGGGACACTTTCTGCCAGAAGGGAGGTAGCGCCGCGATCGAGTAGAACACCCCCGAGAGCATGGTGAGCGGCATGACGAGGAAGTTCTGGAAGGCGGCGAGCTGGTCGAACTTGTCCGCCCAGATGCCGGCGACGATTCCCAGCGACCCCAGCAGCAGCGAACCGATCACCGCAAAAGCGAGCGCCCACAGCGGCGCGGCGAGCGGCAGATCGACGAAGACGAGCCCCACCAGGATCACCCCCAACCCCACGGCGAGTCCCCGCACCACGCAGGCGAGCGCGTAGCCCCAGAAAAATTCCTGGTGCGACAAAGGCGGCAGGAGCACGAAGACGATGTTACCCGTCACCTTGCTCTGAATGAGCGAAGAGCTGGAGTTGGCGAAAGCGTTTTGCAGCACCGACATGATCGCAAGACCCGGGATGAGAAAGGCCGTATAGGGTACCTCGCCGTAGGTCGTCACATGCCGGTCGAGCACGTTGGAGAAGATGAGCAGAAAGAGCAGCGCGTTGAGGATGGGCGCGGCCACCGTCTGGAAAGCCACTTTCCAGAAGCGCATCACTTCCTTGTAGAAGAGCGTGCGGAACCCCGCACCGAAACATTCAGGCACTTCGCATCACCTCGACGAAGACGCGCTCCAGATCCGGCTCGCCCACGCGCAGCTCTCGCACCTCGGCCCCGGCCTCGCGCAGGCGGCGCAAGATGAGTTCGATGTCGGTGTAGTGCTCGAAGGGGATGCGCACCCAGCCATCCTCGCCTGCCTCGCCACCCAGGGCGAGCGCCGCCTGGGGCTGGTCGAGCCGCACTTCCAGCTCATGGGCCTGGAAGCGCGCGAGCAGCCGCTCGGTGGTATCGAGCGCCACGATGCGGCCGGCCTTGAGCATGGCGATGCGGTGGCACAGCGACTCGGCCTCTTCGAGATAATGGGTGGTGAGCAGAATCGTGTGTCCTTGATCGTTGAGCTTCTGGATGAACTGCCACAGGCCGTGGCGCAGCTCCACGTCCACGCCGGCGGTGGGCTCGTCGAGCACGATCACCGGCGGGCGATGTACCAGGGCCTGCGCCACCAGTACCCGGCGCTTCATCCCACCCGAGAGCGTGCGCATGTTGGCCTCGGCCTTGTCGGCCAGCCCCAGGCCGTGCAGCAGCTCCTCGATCCAGGCTTCGTTGCGGGTGAGGCCGAAATAGCCGGACTGGATGCGCAGGATCTCGCGCACCGTGAAGAAGGGGTCGAAGACGAGCTCCTGAGGAACCACGCCGATGGCACGGCGCGCCTGGCGGTAGTCGCGCACGACATCGAAGCCCATGACGCGCACGCTGCCCTCGCTCGGGCGCGCCAGCCCCGCCAGAAGCGAAATGAGCGTGGTCTTGCCTGCCCCGTTGGGTCCGAGCAGGCCGAAGAATTCGCCGCGCTCGATGGTGAGGTCTACGCCAGCGAGCGCCGTAAAGCCACCATAGCGCTTGACGGCGCCTTGCAAGGCAATGGCAGCGGTCATGTCCCGGACGGCTCCGGCGCCAAGGGCAACAGGGTATCGACGCCGTAGAGCTGCGCGAGCGCCAGCGCCTGATGTGGCAGACCGGCGATCTCGATCATGGCCCCGCACCGGCGCGCCCGACGCAGCCAGTCGATGAGGAGGGCCACCAGCGAGGAATCGCAGCCGCTCACGCCAGAAGCATCGACGAGGACGCGCGAGCCGGCAGCGACCCCCTCCGGCCAGCGGTCGAGGAAACCGGTGACACTGCGTAGATCGATGCGCCCTTCGAGCGGCACGCGCAGCGCCTGGCCTGAAGCAGACATCGCCTTGCTCACCCCTGCTTCGCCGTATCGGCCGGCATGGTCTCGCCGTGGGCATTCTTCTCGGCAAGTGTCTGGATGAGCCCGTCGATCCCCTTGGCCTGGATCTCCTGGCCGAAGGTGCTGCGATAGCTGGTGACCAGGCTCACGCCGGCCACCACCACGTCGAACACTTTCCAGCCGTCACCTTTGAGTTCCATGACGTAGTCGATGGCGATCGGCTCGCTGCCAGGACGGATCACCATCGAGGAGACGCGCACGGTCTTGTCGCCCGGCGCCATGCGCAGCGGCTTGAATTCGAGTTTCTCGTCACGGTATTCGCGCAGCGCGTTGGCGTAGGTGCGCACCAGCAGGGTCTTGAATTCCTGGGTGAGGCGTTTGCGCTGCTCGGGTGTGGCCTGGCGCCAGGGCTGACCGACGGCGAGCATCGTCATGCGCTCGAAGTCGAAATGCGGCAGGACGCGCTGCTCCACGTAGGCGAGCCATTCGTTCATGTCCGCATCGGTCTTGATCGGGCGCTGTTTGAGCCGCTCGATCACCTCGTCGGAAATCTCCTTGACCAGCACGTCCGGCGCCTTGGGTTCGGCCCGCAGGGCCGCCCCCCATGTCATGGCCAGTAGAGCCAGGCAGGCGGCCAACCATCGCCGCATCATCGTTTGCTTCATCGCACATCCTCTCTCATGTCGGGTTCGGGAAAGCCAGATATTCAGCGACTCCCGCCGTTCGAAGCGCCGTTGCCGTTGAAATCCTCATATTCGATCGGCGGGTTGCCGTCGTGTATCAGATAATTACGCCGCTGGAAGTAGACATCGCGCAGGTGTGCGTACTTGTCGATGATCTGCCCTTCGGTAGCCCGATCGGCCGGCAGCAGCTCGGCGCGCTTGACCACGATCTCGGCCGCCTTGAAGGAATATTTCGCCGCATCGCCTTCGACGTAGGTGGTCGGATCGCTGTAGTAGTCGACCGGCAGCGCGGCGGTGTCGCGCAGGTTGTGACCACCGAAGAGCGGCAGCACGAGGTAAGGGCCGTCGCCCACGCCCCACACGGCGAGCGTCTGGCCAAAATCTTCGTTGTGCTTGGGCAAACCCGCCTCGCTCGCGATGTCGAGCACGCCAAGCAGCCCCCAGGTGGAGTTGAAGGCGAAGCGAACGAGGTCGTTCAAGGCTGCCTGCGGCTTGCCCTGCAGCAGGTTGTTGGCCGCGTTGCCCAGATCGCCCAGGTTGCTGAAGAAGTTGCCCACGCCCGTCTTCACCGGCGAAGGCAAGACGTTCTCATAGACCACCGCCGCCGGGCGGATCACGACGGTATCGAGCGCGTCGTTGACCTGGAACATCGCCCGGTTGAAGCCTTCCCAAGGGTCCTTGGGATTGGACGGTTGGCTGGTCGCGCAGCCCGACATTGCCACGCAGGCGGCGATCGCCGCGATCGCACGGGTTTTCTTGTTCACCTCGTTCCCCTTTCCTCGTTATTTGCTGCCGCCTTCGGCCGCCTTGTTGAACAGGAACTGGCCGATCAGCTTTTCCAGCACCAGCGCCGACTGGGTCATCTCGATGCGATCGCCGTCCTTGAGCATCTCGCTATCGGCTCCGGCCGCCAGCCCGATATATTGCTCGCCCAAGAGGCCCGAGGTCAAGATCGAAGCGATCGTATCTTTGGGAAAAGGATAGGCCGCCGAGACCTTCATTTCCACTTCGGCCTGGTACGTCTGCGGGTCGAAACGGATCGCTGCGACCCGGCCCACGACCACCCCGGCGCTCTTGACCGGAGCCTTGACCTTGAGCCCGCCGATGTCCTCGAAGCGCGCGCGCAGTGTGATCGTCTCGCCCCGCGTCCCTTCCTCCGAGACGTTGGCCACCTGCATCGCCAGGAACATCAGCGCCGCGAACCCCAGCGCCACGAACGCCCCCACCCACAGATCCAGTATCGCTCGATTCATCGCCACTCCCGGGACCGTCGCCCGTCCGTCATTTACCGATATACATGAAAGAAGTCAGAATGAAATCCAACGCCAGCACCATCAGCGAGGAATAGACCACCGTCTTCGTGATCGCCCGCGACACGCCCTCGGCCGTCGGCGTGCAGTCGTAGCCTTGGAAGACCGCGATGAGGCTAACCGCCCAGCCGAACACGAAGCTCTTGACGACACCGTTCACCACGTCTTCGCGGAAGTCGACGGAATTGGCCATCTGCGACCAGAAGGTGCCGTTGTCCACGCCGATGACCACCACGCCGATGAACCAGCCGCCGATGACCCCGACGGTGCTGAAGATGGCCGCCAAGAGCGGCATGGACAGCACCCCGCCCCAGAAGCGTGGCGCCACCACGCGGGCGATAGGGTTGACGGCCATCATGTCCATGGCCGTGAGCTGCTCGGTGGCCTTCATGAGGCCGATCTCGGCGGTGACCGCCGAACCGGCACGGCTGGCGAAGAGCAGCGCTGCCACCACCGGCCCGAGCTCGCGCAGCAGCGACAGCGCCACGATGCTGCCGAGCGCCGACTCCGAACCGAATCGCTGCAGGGTGTCGTAGCCCTGCAAGCCCAGCACCATGCCGACGAACGCGCCCGAAACCACGATGATGACGAGCGAGAGCACACCGGAAAAATAGAGCTCGCGGATCGTGAGGGAAAAACGCGCGAACGACGGCCCCGAGTGGCGCAGCATCGCGAAGAGGAAGCGGGTCGCGAATCCGACCTGCCACACCCCATCGACGGTGAGATGCCCCAGGGTACGCAGCAGCTGGATCATGGCGCGACCTCCGCTTCGAGGAGCAAGCTTTCTTCGAGAGGAGGCGCCGGATAATGAAACGGCACGGGTCCGTCGGCTTCGGCGTAAATGAACTGATGCACGAAGGGATCGGGGGAATTCCGGATTTCGTCGGGCGTGCCCTGGGCGATGATCTTCCCCTGCGAGACGAGATAGACGTAATCGACGATGGACAGCGACTCGACCACGTCGTGCGTCACCAGGATGGAGGCGGCACCCAGCGCATCGTTGAGCTTGCGGATTGCCTGCCCGATCACGCCGAGCGAGATCGGATCGAGCCCGGCGAAAGGCTCGTCGTACATGATGAGTTCCGGGTCGAGCGCCACCGAGCGGGCAAGCGCCACGCGCCGCGCCATGCCACCCGAGAGCTCACTGGGCATGAGCGTGGCGGCTCCCCGCAGACCCACCGCGTTGAGCTTCAAGAGCACGAGGTCGCGGATCATGGATTCGGGCAGGTCGGTGTGCTCACGCAAGGGGAAAGCGACGTTGTCGAACACCGACAGATCGGTAAAGAGCGCACCGAACTGGAAGAGCATCCCCATGCGCCGGCGCAGGGCGTAGAGCTCCTTTTCGGAGATGCGCTCCAGAGACTGGCCGAACACGCGCACGCTTCCCTTGCGGGCGCGCAGCTGGCCGGAGACGAGACGCAGCAAAGTCGTCTTGCCCGAACCGCTGCCGCCCATCACGGCCACGAGCTGCCCGCGGCGCACCGAAAAATCGATGCCGGAGAGGATCAGGCGCTCGCCGTAGCCGGCGTCGACGCCGCGCAACTCGACCACTGGATCTGCAGAATGAGGATTCGTCGTCACCGTCTCACTTCCACCTCGGATCTGCCCAATGATACACGAAGCCCGCAAACGGGACCAAGCAGCCGGCCGCGACGAAAATCCTAAAGTCCGCGCTCGGTGCGCCGATAACTCTACAAAACCCGGAGCCCAGCAAAATGCGCCCCCTGACACTTTTACCCGCACTCCTGACGCTCATCCTCCTTGCCGGCTGCGCCTCGCAGCATCAGAATGTACAGGTCGTCGTGAGCGGCAACGGTGGTCCGGAGGCCAGCGCAAGCGTTCGCGGCACCCGCAAACCTTCGCCTCCGCCGGGCGATTATGCCTACACGTACGTCGAAAATTACGACCCCTCGTCTGGCGAAGACTTCCTCGTCACCCATCGCCCAGGCGAGCGCAATTGATGTCCAGGAGAACGACGATGAAACGCCTCGCCCCTCTTTGCCTCGCCCTGCTGCTGGCGGCTTGCGCCCAGAGCGCCACCCGCGAAGTGAGCACCACCTCTGCTCCTGCCGCCCCGGCAAGCCCTGCAACCGCTCCCGACGCCCTCGCCTACCGTCCAGCCAATTCCGGCGCGGCCCGGTTCAACAGCAAAATCATCTTTCTCGCCGACCAGATCGAACGCAACATCCAGCACAAGAACCTGCTACCGGCGGTGCTGGCGAGCACCTTCGTCAATCTCGACGATCTCGACGATACCTCGCCGCTGGGGCGCCTCATCACGGAAAACCTCATCCACGAGCTGCAGGTGCGCCACTGGAACGTCTACGACATCCGCCTGAGCAAAGCGGTAGCCGTGAATCCCGCAGGCGAATTCGTCCTCACCCGCGACCCCAAACTGCTCGAATACCAATACCTGGTCGCCGGCGTGCTCGCCGGCACCTATTCGGTCACCGACGACGAAGTCTTCGTCAATGCCCGGGTGATCGACGTCAATACCGGCGTGGTCGTGAGCTCTGGCCAGATCAGCCTGCCCATCGACGACTTCGTCGCCCGGCTGCTCGTCGATGGCGACCAGCTCAAACCGATGCGCATCATCCGCGGCAAATGACCTTCCGCTTCTCGGCTACGGCCGCGGCGTTGCTCACGGCGGGGCTCCTTTCCGCCTGCAGCCTCGCCCCCACGGCCAGCATGTGCCGCGAAGCGACCGAGAACGAGCTCGGTCGCATGGCCCGGCAGACCTGCCCGCGCGGCGGCAGCGTCATCATCCCCGATTTCGTCGAGGTCGACGGATACCGCACGGGGCGCTTTGGCAAGGCGCTGGGCGAAGCGTTTGGTCTGGCGTGGAGCCGGCATTGCGCCGCGCCCATGCGCCAGGTCGAGGTAGGCGAGCACCTCAGCCTCGACGAGGACGGCCTGCGGCTCCTCACCCGCGACCCCGAATCGATCCGGCAAGACATCGTGATCGACCGCTACGCCCTCGTCGGCACCTACCGCCGCGTGGGCGAGGCGCTGCAGCTCGGCGTGCGCCGCATCGATCTGGTCGACGGCACGGTGCGCGCCGCCGCCTCGGGCCAGATTCCCGAGCGCTGCTTCGGTGCGGAACCGACCCGCCGCGGCAGCAAGGAAAAGCTGCGCACCACGGTCAGCGATTGATGGTCCCGCGCGGGGATCGTCCGGCGGCTCGGCGTGCGAGCGCTCACGGCCCCTGCAGCAGAATCGCCTCGCCGCGCTCGAGCGCTGCCTGCTCGCCACGCAGGATCACCACGTCGCCCGCCTGCAATACCAGCTGCGGTTCCGGCGTCTGGGCGCGGATGCCGCGCCGGCGCACCGCCGCCACCGTCACGCCGCACTCTTCCAATCCCACATCTCCCAGGCGCCGCCCTACCGCCCAGGAATCGGGCGACAAAAGCACCGAATGCAGACGCATGCCGCCCTCGCCCGCTTCGCTCTCGTCGGAGCGGCCGGCGAAATAGCCGCGCAGCAGCGCATAGCGCTGCGCCCGGATCTCGCGGATGCGCCGCGCCACGCGCGTGAGCGGCATGCCGATGAGCGCCAGCGTGTGCGTGGCCAGCATCAGGCTCACCTCGATCGCCTCCGAGATCACCGCCGTCGCTCCGGCCGCCATCAAGCGATCGACGTCGTTCTCGGTGCGGGCGCGTACCACCACCGGCACGTCCGGGCGCAATTCGCGCAGCACCGACAGCACGCGCAGCGATGCCCCCAGTTCGGCAAAGGTCACCACCACCGCCCGCGCCCGCAACAAACCCGCCGCGATCAGGGTCTCGCGCCGGCTCGCGTCACCGTAGAGTACGCTCTCGCCGGCCACTTCCGCCTCCCGCACCCGCTCCGGATCGAGGTCGAGCGCCACCGTGGGCACCGCCTCGTGCTCGAGCAGCCGCGCCAGATACTGACCCGTGCGCCCGTAGCCGAGCACCAGCACGTGCTGCTTGACGAGCATGGTGCGCGAGGCGATCTGGGTGAGTTCCATCGAGCGGGCGAGCCACTCTGAGGCGACGAAGCGCAGCACCAGCCGATCGGACACCGCGACGATCAAGGGTGCGGCCAGCACCGACAAGACTAGCGCCGCCACCGCCGTCTGCAGCCATGCCGACGGCAGCAGACCCAGCCCCGCCGTCTGCGCGAGCAGCACGAAGCCGAACTCGCCGCCCGTACATAGCCACAGTGCCGAGCGCATCGCCACTGCCGCGTTCGAACCCAGGGCGCGCGAGGCGCCCCACACCACCGCCGCCTTGATGCCCAGCATGCCGACGAGCAGCAGCACGACGAAGACGAAATTGCGCGTCACCTCGCCCACGTCGAGGAACATGCCCACCGTAATGAAGAAGAGACCGAGCAGTACATCGCGAAACGGCTTGATGTCCTCTTCCACCTGGTAGCGGTATTCCGTCTCCGAGATCAGCATGCCGGCGAGAAACGCCCCCAGCGCCAGCGACAGCCCCAGGGCGTTGGAGAGCGCAGCCATCCCCAGCGTCACCAGCAGGACGTTGAGCATGAAGAGTTCGGGCGATTTCTGCCGCGCCACCCAGGTGAACCAGCGGCGCATCACCGGCTGTCCGAAGCGCAGCACCAGCACGAGCAGCACGGCGATCTTGAGCACCGCCGCCCCCAGCGTCACCCACCAGCGCTCGCCGTCGGGCGCCGCCAGGGCGGGCACCAGAATGAGCAGCGGCACCACCGCCAGATCCTGGAAGAGCAGCACACCGATCACTTCCCGTCCGTGCGCTTTGTCGAGCTCCAGCCGCTCGACGAGCAGTTTCGAGAGGATGGCCGTCGAAGACATCGTCAGTGCCCCGCCCAGCGCCCAGGCCGCCAGCAGCGACAAACCCAGAGACCAGCCGAGGAGCGTGAACACCAGGTGCGTGACGAGCACCTGCAGCGCCCCCAGGCCCAGGACCACGCGGCGCATCGCGTTCAACTGCGCCAACGAGAACTCCAGGCCGATCGAGAACATGAGGAAGACGACGCCGAACTCGGCCAGCACCGCCGCCCCGCCCTCCTCCGGCATCAGGCCGAGCGCGTGCGGCCCCACCGCCACGCCGACGAGCAGATACCCCATCAGCGCCGGCAAGCCCATGCTCTTGAACAAGGCTACCGCCGCGAGCGAACCCGCCAGCAGCAGCAAGACCGTCGTCAAGCCTCCCTCCATGAAAAACCCGCTCCCTGCGTTTTTGCTATACTGGGCTTCCCAGTATAAACGAGGCCGCAGCCGAGCCCATGGATCGCCCTCTCGATCCCGGGCGCATCCTCGAGAGCGCCCGGCGCACCCTGCGCATCGAATCCGAAGCCATCGCCGCCCTCGCCGAGCGGCTCGGCCCTTCCTTCGCCGAAGCCGTGCGGCTCGTCCTCGGCGCGCGCGGCCGGGTCATCGTCACCGGCGTGGGCAAATCCGGCCATATCGGGCGCAAGATCGCCGCCACCCTCGCCTCGACCGGCACCCCCGCCTACTTCGTCCATGCCGCGGAGGCCGCGCACGGGGATCTCGGCATGATCGCCCCCGACGACGTCGTCATCGCCATCTCCTACTCTGGCGCGAGCGACGAGGTGCTGATGATCCTGCCCGCCATCAAGCGCCAGGGCGCCGCCTTGATCGCCCTCACCGGTCGGCCGGACTCGCCGCTCGCGCGCCAGAGCGACGTGCACCTCGACGTGAGCGTGCGCGAAGAAGCCTGCCCGCACAACATCGCCCCCACTGCGAGCACCACCGCCGCGCTCGCCATGGGCGACGCGCTCGCGATCGCGCTCCTGCAAGCGCGCGGCTTCGGTCCGGAGGATTTCGCCCGCTCGCACCCCGGCGGCGCGCTCGGGCGCCGGCTGCTCACGCGCGTGGCCGACGTCATGCGCCCGCGCCCCGAGGTCCCGACCGCGCCACCCAACGTTCCCCTCACCGAAGCGCTGCTCACCATGTCGCGCGGCGGCATGGGCATGGTCGCGGTGGTCGATGCCGACGACCGGCCGCTGGGCATCTTCACCGACGGTGACCTGCGCCGCACCATCGAACAGGGCGCCGACCTGCGCAGCGAGACGCTCGCGCAGCGCATGAACCCATCGCCCAAGACCATCTCCCCCGAGGCGCTCGCCGCCGAAGCGGCGCGCCGCATGGAAGATGCGCGCATCAGCCAGATGCTGGTGGTCGAGGACGGCCGGCTCGTCGGGGCGCTGCACATGCACGACCTCATGCGCGCCAAGGTGCTGTGATGACCACCGCCACGGCCAAAGCCGCCCGCGTACGTCTAATGGGCTTCGACGTCGACGGCGTGCTCACCGACGGGCGCCTTTACTACGGCCCCGAGGGCGACACCCTCAAGGCGTTCCATACGCTCGACGGGCACGGACTCAAGCTGCTCGCCCGCGCTGGAATCGAACCGATCGTCATTTCCGGCCGAACTTCCGCCGCCCTGGCGCGCCGCTGCGCCGAGCTGGGGCTGCCGCTGGCGATGGGAATCGAAGACAAACACGCCGAGATGGCGACGCGGCTCGCCGCGCGCGGGCTCGGGTTCGAGGCGGCCGGCTACATGGGCGACGACGTCGTCGACCTGCCCCTCATGCTTTCCTGCGGCTTCAGCGCGGCGCCGGCCGACGCGCACGAGCTCGTCAAGTCGCGCGCCGACTGGATCGCCCCTCGCCCGGGCGGGCGCGGCGCCGTGCGCGCGCTGTGCGACTTCCTCCTGCACGCCCAAGGGCGCTGGGACGAGCTCCTCGCGCCCTACCTTCGCGCCCCATGACCCTCCTCCGCCCCACCGTCCTCCTGCCGCTCCTCTTCGCCACGCTGGTGGCCGCCTTCTCCTTCTGGCTCGAACGGCGGGTGAATCTGCTCACGCAGTCGCCTCCCGTGGAGCCCGCCGGCGAGATCGACCTCGTCTCCGGCGAGCTCGCGGTCGACGTCTATTCCGATACCGGTCTGCCCATGCACCACATCGAGGCCGATCATGCCATCCATTACCTCGCCGGCGATCGGACCGCGCTCGAGCGTCCGCGCGTCACGTCCCTGCGCGAGGACGTGCGCTTCACCGGCCGTGCCCAGCGGGCCGACGTCTTCGATCATGGCGAGCGCATCGAAGCCTTCGGCGACGTGCTCGTCACCCGCCTGCTCGACGGTGCCGAGACCCGCTACGAGGGGCAGATGCTCGTCTGGTGGCCCGACGACGGCCGCGCCCGCTCCGACCTGCCCGTCGTGATCACTCGCGGCGAGCGCCGCGCCACCGGCGACCGGATGGAGGCCGAAGACCATCTCGCGAAAATCACCCTGATCGGCAACGCGCACGTGCATTGGCCGCCCGAGCCCAAGACGGCTGCCAACGCGCTTGCGCCGGCAAAACCCGCCGCTGGCAAAACGACCGCACCCACCCCTCGCGCCAAACCCGATTCCCGCCAACCCGCCCCCCGACGGAGCCCCAGCCGATGACCCGCCTTTTTCTGCTCCTCTGCCTGCTGTTCGTGCTCGCCGTACCGCTCGCGCACGCGGAAAAGGCCGACAAACAAAAGCCCATCGAGATCGACGCCGACCGCATCCACGTCGACGATCGGCAAAAAGTACATATCTTCGAGGGCAACGTGCTCATGAAACAGGGCACGCTGGAGATCCGGGGTGATCGCGTCGTCGTGACCCAGGACGAGCAAGGCTTCAAGACGGGCGTGGCCACCGCCCAGGGCGGCAAGCTCGCCACCTTCAAGCAGAAACGCGACAACAGCGACGAATGGGTCACCGGAGAAGCCGAGCGACTCGAATACGACGCGCGCACCAACAAGATCAAGCTCATCGGCCGGGCCCGCGCCACTTCCGGCCAGGACGAAGTGCGCGGCGCCTACATCGAATACGACCAGAACACGGACCAGTACTACGTCACCACCGCCGGCGGCACCTCCAGCGCCCCCTCGGGCCGCGTGCGTGCCGTGATTCAGCCGAAGAACACCGAGGAACAATGAATTTTTCCCACCCACGAGAGGAGCACTTCATGGACTACCAAAACATCATCGTCGAGACCCACGGCCGCGTCGGCCTCATCCGGCTCAACCGGCCCAAGCAGCTCAACGCCCTCAACGATGCGCTGGTCGACGAGCTGGGGCATGCGCTCGACGTCTTCGAGGCCGACGAAGGAATCGGCGCCATCGTCATCACCGGCAGCGAGAAAGCCTTCGCCGCCGGCGCCGACATCGCCGCCATGGCCAATTTCTCCTACATGGACGCCTACAAGGGCAACTACATCACGCGCAACTGGGAACGCGTCAAGACCTGCCGCAAGCCGGTGATCGCCGCGGTGGCCGGTTTCGCTTTGGGCGGCGGCTGCGAGCTCGCCATGATGTGCGACCTCATCATCGCCGCCGACAACGCCAAGTTCGGCCAGCCCGAAGTCAAGCTCGGCATCCTGCCCGGCGCCGGTGGCACCCAGCGCCTGCCGCGCGCCGTGGGCAAGGCAAAAGCCATGGAGATGTGTCTCACCGGCCGCTTCATGGATGCCGAAGAGGCCGAGCGCAGCGGCCTGGTGGCGCGCGTGGTGCCGGCCGAGCGGCTGCTCGAAGACGCCCTCGAGACCGCCAAGACCATCGCCAGCTACTCGCTGCCGGTGGTCATGATGATCAAGGAGTGCGTCAACCGCGCCTACGAGAGCCCCCTCAACGAGGGACTCCTCTTCGAGCGCCGCACTTTCCATTCCAGCTTTGCGCTCGAAGACCAGAAGGAAGGCATGGCCGCCTTCCTCGAGAAACGCGCGCCGCAGTTCAAGCACCGCTGATCTCCCGGCATCCCGACGCCGCACCCGCGCCACGATCCCCTTGGGTGAGGATCGTGGCGCGGAACCTTGCAAAGCATCGAACATTCAAAGGCTTTGTGCAACGCACAAAATCACTTGACACACAGAAATCCTTGAACTATAGTGAGTGCGTTGCTGCGATGCAGCAATCTCAATCCCTCAAGGAGGACGTACCATGAGCACCACCGACACCCTCACCCAACGCGGCCGTCAAATCTCCGATGCCTGGCTCGCCGTCGCCAGTTCCGGCTTCTCCACCATCGAGCGCCTCATCGCGCTGCAGATGAACGCCCTGCGCGAAACGATCGAGCAGTCGCTCGCCCACGCCAAGCAAGTGGCCGAGACCAAGGACGCGCAGGAATTCTTCAAGCTGCAGCAGGAAGCCCTCACCCCCTCGATCGAGAAAACGCTCGCCTATCAGCGCAACGTCTACGAAGTGCTGCAGCAGAGCCAGACCGAGATCGCCAAGATCGTCGAGACCCAGCTCTCCGATCTCAACCGGCAGATGATCGAGCTGCTCGACAAGATGGCCAAGTCCGCACCCACCGGTGCCGAGACGGTCATCGCTGCGGCCAAGTCCGCCATCGCGGCGGCCAACAGCGCCTATGACAATCTCGCCAAGGCCGCCAAACAGGTGGCCGAGATCGCCGAAGCCAACATGACGGCGGCGACCAACGCCACCGTCAAGGCCGTGACCTCCGCCTCGCAGCAGCTCGCCACCAAAGCCGCTCCGGCGGCGACGGCTGCCCGGAAACCCTCGGCGAGCGCTTCCCAAAGCGCGGCCTGAGTCGCAAACTGAATGCGGTGCCCTGCACCGCGTTGCGTGAAACGCCCGCCCCGAGCGGGCGTTTTGCTTTCCCCCTGCCCCCGGCTCTGCTAGGATAGCGTTTCGACCGAACTTCCTTCCTGCAGACCATGCGTTTTCTCCTCCCCCTCGTCCTTGCCCTGGCGCTTTCCGGCTGCGGCGTGAAAGGACCGCTCTACCTGCCTTCCCCGCCCTCCTCGGGGGGATCGAAATGAATTTTCCCATGCCGACGCTACGGGTCACGGCGCACGGACTCGCCCTCGAAGACGTTCCGCTCACGACCATCGCCGCCACTTACGGCACGCCCTGCTACGTCTATTCGCGCACGGCGATCGAAGAAGCGTTCGAGCGCTATCGCACGGCGCTGCCGCCCGAGCGCGCCGAGATCTGCTACGCGGTCAAGGCCAATGGCAACCTATCGATCCTGCGGCTGCTCGCTGCGCGCGGAGCGGGCTTCGACATCGTCTCCCGCGGCGAGCTCGAGCGCGTGCTCGCGGCCGGCGGTGAGGCGAAGCGCGTCGTCTTCTCGGGCGTGGCCAAAGGGGCCGCCGAGATCCGCCGCGCGCTGGAAGTGGGCATCGGCGTGTTCAACGTCGAATCGGCGGCGGAGCTCACCCGCATCGCGCACATCGCCCGCGAGATGGGGCGACGCGCCCCGGTGGCGCTACGCATCAACCCCGACGTCGACCCCAAGACGCATCCCTACATCTCCACCGGACTCAAGCGCAACAAGTTCGGCATCCCCGTGGCGGAAGCGCTCGCGCTCTACCGCCAGGCCAAGTCGATGCCCGAGCTCGAGCTCGTGGGCATCGCCTGCCACATCGGCTCGCAGCTGCTCGACCCTTCCCCGCTGCTGGAAGCTGCCGAGCGCGTGAAAGACGCGGTAGAGCAGCTCGAGCGCAACGGCATCGCGCTGCGGCACATCGACCTGGGCGGAGGGTTAGGCATCCGCTACCGCGACGAGACCCCGCCCGACATCCCCGCCGTGCTGCGCGCGCTCGCCGAGCGTTTCGCCGATCGGCCCGAGCGGCTGATGTTCGAGCCGGGGCGCTCCCTCGTCGGCAACGCGGGTTTGCTGCTCACGCGCGTCGAATACCTCAAGCACGGCGAGGAACAGGACTTCGCCCTGGTCGATGCCGGCATGAACGACCTGATGCGCCCGGCGCTCTACGACGCCTGGCACGAGATCGTCCCGGTCGTGCCGCGCTCCGGACCGGTACGCCGCTACGACGTGGTCGGGCCGGTGTGCGAATCGTCCGATTTTCTCGGCCGCGGGCGCGAACTCGCCCTCGAAGCGGGCGACCTTTTGGCGGTGCTCTCGGCCGGCGCCTACGGCATGGCCATGAGCTCGAACTACAACGCCCGGCCGCGCCCGGCAGAAGTGCTCGTCGAAGGGGCGACGCACCGCCTCATCCGCGCGCGCGAACCGCTGGAAGCCTTGTGGGCCCTGGAGCAATGAACGGGCGGCGCACCTGGCGCCCGCCCCTGCCCGCCGCCGTGCGCTTCATCCTCCTCATTCTCTTCGCCGCGCTTCCCTGGCTGGGGCCGGAGGACGTTCGCGCCGACACGCTCCCGCCGCCGGTGCGCGAAGCCCTGAACAAAGCGCAGGTGCCGCCCGAGGCCGTCTCCGTCCTCATCCAGCCCCTGGAAGGCGGCGCGCCGCTCCTGGCGGCGAACGAGACCGTGCCGCGCAACCCGGCCTCGGTGATGAAGCTCGTCACCACCTTCGCCGCCTACGAAACCTTCGGCGCCCAGCGCCGCTGGACGAGCCGCTTGGTGGCCCGCGGCCATGTGCTCGGTCAGGAGCTCGTGGGCGATCTGGTGCTGCAAAGCGACGGCGACCCTTACCTCACCGCCGAGCGGGCCTGGAAGCTGCTGCGCACGGCGTGCGCGCTGGGGATCCAGACCATCCGTGGACGGTTGAGGCTGGAGGCCGACGGGCTGCGCATTCCCCCGGCCGACCCTTTCGCCTTCGACGGCGACGGCTATCGCCCCTACAACACCCCGGCGAGCGCCGAGCTCGTCAATTTCAACACGGTGATCGTGCAGATCCAGCCCTCCCCCGACGGCACGCGGGCGCTCGCCACGCTGCACCCGCCGCTTGCCGGCGTGAACGTCGGCAACGCCCTGAAGATCGAGACCGGCCCTTGCCCCGCCGACGTCGTCAAACGCCTCGAGACGGGCGTGCAGGAAGAGGCGCAAGGCGTGGCGATCACGCTCTCGGGCCGCTATCCGGCAAGCTGCGGCATCCGCTTCCTCGGGCTCTCGCCGCTTCCCGCCGAGCGCTTCGCCTCGGCCATGCTCGAAGGCATCTGGCGCGAGCTCGGCGGCCGGCTGCTGCCCGCCGATGCGCCCGCCCCAGCCACAAGCGAATGGCTCGTAGCCACCGACGATTCGCCCACGCTCACCGAGATCGCCTACCAGATGAACAAGTGGTCGAGCAACCCGATCGCGCGCCAGCTCCTCGCCCTCGTCGGCGCGGCGCGCTCGCCCGAGGCGCCGGATCACGTCGCCGCCGGCGCGCAGGCCGTGCAGGCACTGCTCGCTGAAGCGGGGATCGATCGCCACGGCGTGGTACTGGAAAACGGCGCGGGGCTGTCGCGCGAAGAGCGCATCGCCGCTTCCGACCTCGCCCTCCTGCTGCAAACGGTCTGGAACCGTCCCTACGCGGCCGAATTCATCGCCACCTTGCCGGTGGCCGGCGTCGACGGCACGGCACGGCGCCGTTTCAAGGATTCCTCCATCCGCGAATGGGCGCACGTGAAGACGGGGACGCTGCGCGACGTGCGCGCGATCGCCGGTTTTGCCCAGAGCCGCTCGGGACGGCGCTACGTGATCGTCGCCTTCGTCGAACACGCGAATGCGGCTCAGGCCAGCGACGTCCTCACCGCCCTCTTCGACTGGTTGTGGGAGCACTGATTCCCATTGCACCTCCGGCGCAGGTTGCGCCATAATCGCGCCCTGGCGCGTTCGCCCGAAAGGAAGTCCCGATGCACCGATCGACCGTCCGCCGGCATCTCTGGTTGCGCACCTCCATGGCCCTCTACGGCGCGGCCGTCTTCGGCCTTGCAGTGGCCGCCCTCTCGGGTCCCAACCCTTACGGGCGCAAGGCGGTGGTGGCGGAACTGCCGCCGATCACCCTCACCCCGCCCTCGTCGGGCGATGCCGCGCACGCTTACGTGATCCGCGAAGCCTTCCGCCGCGGCGAAACGCTGCCCGCCTTCCTCGAGCGCATCGGCGCCGAAGACGAAGCGCTGCTCGACTATACCTCGCTCGACGAGCAGGTCCGCGCCATCCAGCGCCAGCTGCGCGCGCACTCCACCGCCACGGTGCGCCTGCGCGCCGACGGTCAGGTCGATGCCCTGGTGCTGCCTCTGGTGAGCGGCGAGCGCGTCACCATCCGCCGCAGCGACGAGGGCTTTCGCCTCGAATCCCCGGCTCCAGAGACCGCCGGCAGCACCCATCCCTTCCTGGAGTTGCGCCAGGGCGTGATCACGCACTCGCTCTTTGCCACCTCCGCCGAGATCGGCATGCCGGATGCCATCGCCACCAAGCTCGCGGAGATCTTCGGTACCGAAATCGACTTCTCCCGCGACCTGCGCGAGGGCGACTCCTTCGCCGTCATCTACGAAACCACGCTCGACGCCGAGGGGTTGCCGCAACCCGGCGAGATCGTGGCCGCCGAATTCGTCAATCAGGGCAAGCGCCACGTGGTACTGCGCCATACCGATGCCGGCGGCAAGAGCGGCTACTACACCCCCGACGGCCGGGTGCTCGGCACCGGGTTCCTGCGCTATCCGCTGCAGTTCACCCGCGTGAGCTCGAGCTTCGGCGCCCGCTTCCACCCCATCAAGAAAGAATGGCGCCACCACGCCGGCACCGACTTTGCTGCCGCCCCCGGCACGCCGGTGATGGCCGCTTCCGACGGCGTGGTGAAGTTCGCCGGCTGGCAGAATGGCTACGGCAACTTCGTGCTCATCGAGCACCGCAGCGGCTATGCCACCGGCTACGGCCACCTCAAAGGCTTCGAACCGGGCCTCAAGGCGGGCAAGCGCGTGTCGCAGGGCGACGTGATCGGCTACGTGGGTTCCACCGGCTGGGCCACCGGACCGCATCTGCACTACGAGGTGCGCATCGGCGGCAAGGCGCAAGATCCGCTCAAGATCGCCCTGCCCGCGCCCGAGCCGCTGCCGGCGCGCGAGCTCGCCCGATTCCGTCAGGAAACGGGGCCACTGCTCGACAAACTTGCGCTGCTCACGCGCACACCGACCGAAGTCGCCGCGGCCGATTGAGGCGAGGGTTCAGTCGAAGCCTTCGGCTTCGGCCAAGAGCGGCGCCGCACGGTCCTTGTCCGAGACGATGGGTTCGATCCCCAGATCCGGCCAGGCAATCGCCAGCGTCGGATCGTCGTAGCGCAGCGAGCGGTCACACTGCGGCGCGTAGTAGTCGGTGGTCTTGTAGAGGAGCCGCGCGTACTGGGAAAGCGCGAGAAAGCCGTGGGCGAAGCCGGGCGGGATCCACAGCTGGCGCTTGTTCTCGTCGGAGAGCTCGACGGCCACCCAGCGCCCGAAAGAGGGCGAGCTTCGGCGCAGGTCGACGGCCACGTCGAACACCGCCCCCTCGGCGCAGCGCACCAGTTTCCCTTGCGCGTGCGGCGGCAGCTGGTAGTGCAGGCCGCGCAGCACACCGCGGCGCGAGCGCGATTCGTTGTCCTGCACGAACTCGACATCGACCCCCGTGGCGGCGAAGAATGCGCGCCGCGTGTAGACCTCGAAGAAATAGCCGCGTGCATCGCCATGCACCCGCGGCTCGAGGAGGATCACCTCGGGGATCTCCAGTGCCGTCGCGCGCATCACAGCGCCTCCCGCCCGTGTTCCAGGAGCTGGCGCAGGTAGCGCCCGTAGCCGCTCTTGCCCAGCCGCTCGGCCTGGCGCAGGAGCCCCTCGTCGTCGATCCAGCCCTGCATCCAGGCGATTTCTTCCAGGCAGGCGATCTTCAGCCCCTGACGCCGCTCGATGGTGGCGATGAACTGCCCGGCTTCGAGCAGCGAATCGTGCGTTCCCGTGTCGAACCAGGCATAGCCGCGCCCCATGAGTTCGACCGCGAGCCGCCCTTCCTGCAGGTAGCTGCGGTTGAGGTCGGTGATCTCGAGCTCGCCGCGCGCCGAAGGGCGCAGCGCCCGCGCGCGCTCGACCACGCTGCCATCGTAGAAGTAGAGCCCCGTGACGGCGTAGTTCGACTTGGGACGGGCGGGTTTCTCCTCGATGTCGATCACGCGCCCGGTGGCGTCGAAGGCGACCACGCCATAGCGCTCCGGATCCTGCACGTGGTAGGCGAAGACGGTGGCGCCCCGTTCGCGCGCGTCCGCCGCGACGAGGAGCTGCGGCAGGTCGTGGCCGTAGAAGAGATTGTCGCCCAGCACCAGGGCCGAAGGCGCGCCGGCAAGGAAATGCTCGCCGATGAGGAAAGCCTGCGCGAGCCCGTCGGGCGAGGGCTGCTCGGCGTAGGACAAGGACAGCCCCCAGGCGCTGCCATCGCCCAGGAGCTGGGCGAAGCGCGGCGTATCCTGGGGCGTGGAGATCACCAGGATGTCGCGGATGCCGGCGAGCATCAGGGTAGACAGCGGATAGTAGATCATCGGCTTGTCGTAGACTGGCAGCAGCTGCTTGGAGACGGCGAGCGTCGAGGGATAGAGCCGGGTGCCGGAACCGCCGGCGAGGATGAGGCCCTTGCGTGCAGAAGTCGGATTCATGGCGGATGCGTCAATGAGGAAGAAGGGAAAGCGGCTCGGCGAGCACGGCCACCGTGCGCGCCACTTCGTCCTGCCACGGCGGCAGGCGCAGGCCGAAGGTGGTGGTAAGCCGCGTGGTATCGAGGCGCGAATTGGCCGGGCGCGGCGCCGCGGTCGGATAGTCGGCGCTCGCGATCGGCTCGAGCGCTTCGAGTGCGAGCGGCCAGCCGGACTCGCGCGCACGCTCGAAGACGAAGGCGGCGTAGTCGTACCAGCTGGCCTCGCCGGTGGGGGCGAGGTGGTAGAGACCAGAGGGACAGGTATCAGGCGCAGTGCGCAGGCGGCGCACGAGCTCGGCGCTCACCTCGGCGGCAAGCCCGGTACCGGTGGGCGCGCCCACCTGGTCGGCCACCACGCGCAGCACGCGCCGGCTCGCGCCCAGGCGCAGCATGGTCTTGAGGAAATTGGCGCCGTGCAGCCCATAGAGCCAGCTCACCCGCAGGATGAGGGCACGGGCACCGCTTTCGAGCACCGCTTCTTCGCCGGCGCGCTTGCTGCGGCCGTAGGCGTTCACCGGCCTGGGCGCGTCGTCCTCGCGCCAGGGGCGGCTCCCCGTGCCGTCGAAGACGTAGTCGGTGGAATAGTGGATGAGCCACGCCCCGTGCGCCGCCGCCCAGCGGGCGAGCTCGCCGGGCAGCTCGGCGTTGAGCCGCCAGGCGAGCGCCGTCTGCGTCTCGGCCTGGTCCACCGCGGTGTAGGCCGCGGCATTGACGATGCCCTGCGGGCGCAGGGCGTCGAGCCGCGCGCGCAGCGCCGCTGCGTCGCCGAGATCGAGCTCGGCGCGCGAAGGCGCCACGAGCGGGGCCTGCAGCGCGAGGAGCGGGGCGAGCGCCCAGCCGAGCTGGCCGCTTCCCCCCAGCAAGAGGATGGGCGCCTCGCTCATCGCGCCTGGGCCGGCAAGGACGCGCCGTAGTGGCACGACAGCCACTCGCGGTAGGCGCCGGAGGTGACGTGCTCGACCCAGTCGCGGTGCGCGAGATACCAGCGCACCGTCTTCTCGATGCCGGTATCGAAAGTCTCGGCCGGCCGCCAGCCCAGTTCGCGCTCGATCTTGCGCGCATCGATCGCGTAGCGCCGGTCATGCCCCGGACGGTCGGCGACGAAGGTAATCTGCTCGGCGTAGGAGCGGCCGTCGGCGCGCGGCGCGAGCGTATCGAGCCAGCGGCACAAGGTGTGCACCACTTCGAGGTTGGTGCGCTCGTTCCAGCCGCCGATGTTGTAGGTCTGCCCCGGCTGGCCGGCTTCCAGCACGCGCCGCAGCGCCGCGGTGTGATCGCCCACGTAGAGCCAGTCGCGCACCTGACGGCCGTCGCCGTAGATCGGCAGCGGCTCGCCGGCGAGCGCGCGCGTCAGGCACAGCGGGATGAGCTTTTCCGGAAACTGGTAGGGGCCGTAGTTGTTGGAGCAGTTGGTGGTGATCGTCGGCAGGCCGTAGGTGTGATGGAAGGCGCGCACGAAGTGGTCCGCCCCGGCCTTGCTCGCCGCGTAAGGAGAATTGGGCGCGTAGGGCGTGGTTTCGGTGAAGGGCGGATCGTCCGGGCCGAGCGTGCCATAGACTTCGTCGGTGGAGACGTTCACGAAGCGAAAGGCCGAGCGATCGGGTTCGGGCAAGCACTCCCAATGCGCGCGCGCCGCCTCCAGCAGCCGCAAGGTGCCCAGCACGTTGGTGCGCGCGAACGCCTCGGGCCCGTGGATGGAGCGATCGACGTGCGATTCGGCGGCGAAATGCACGATGGCGCGCACCCGGTGTTGGGAGAGCAGGCGACGCACGAGGTCCTGATCGGTGATGTCGCCGTGCACGAAGACGTGGCGCGCATCGCCCTCGAGCGCGGCGAGGTTTTCCAGGTTGCCGGCGTAGGTGAGCGCGTCGAGATTGACGAGAGGTTCGTCGTGGCGCGCGAGCCAGTCGAGCACGAAGTTGCTGCCGATGAAGCCGGCGCCGCCGGTCACGAGGATCGTCATGGTCGGTAGGGATCGCGGAAAAGCGCGATGATACCAGCCTCAGCCTTCCATGTCGCGCGTGTAGCCCGCCCAGCCGATGATGAGCCGCACCCAGCCGAGCACCACCCAGCTGAGCGCCTTGCGCCAGCGGGGCAACCGGGCGAAGCCCTCTTCGTCGAGCCGCACCGCGCCCTGCGCCACATGCTGCTCGAGCCGCGCGCGCAGCTCCGCGCTGAAGCCGAGGTCGTCGACCCACACGTTGGCCTCGCGCGCCATGAAGAGGCTGAAGGGATCGATGTTGCTCGAACCCACCGTGGCATAGCGATCGTCGAACACCGCCACCTTGGCGTGCATCTCGGTGGCATGGTATTCCCACAGCTCGACGCCCTGGCGCAGCAGCCAGGGATAGAGGGCGCGCGTGGCCTGCGACAGGATGGGATGGTCGCTCAGTCCCTGCAGGACGAGGCGCACCCGCACGCCGCGCGCCGTGCAGGCCGCGAGCGCCCGGCGAAAGCGTTTGCCGGGGAAGAAATAGGCGCAGGCGATCCACACCTCCTTTCGGGCGCGGGCGAGCATGTGCAGATAGGCGTGCTCGATGTCGTGGCGATGGCGCCAGTTGTCGCGCAGCACCAGGACGGCGCGATGCGGCCCGGCCGGGCCGTCGTGCGCGGCACGCGCCACGAGGCGGGGCGGGCGGCGCCGGCCATTCGTCCAGCACACCAGGCGCCACAGCCGCTGCATCGCCTGCTGCACCGAACGCACGAGCGGCCCCTCGATTCGAACCGCATAATCCCATCGCGGCAGACGGATCCGGCGCCCGGGCAGGCGGGTGAAATCGGAAAGGATGTTGATGCCGCCGACGAAGGCGACTCGCCCATCGCAACAGGCGAGCTTGCGGTGCAGGCGCCGCAGGCGATGGCGCCGCGGGATGAACCAGGGGCCGCGCAGCGGGCGATAGACCTCGACTTCGACGCCGGCGGCGGCCACCCCGTGCATGCGATGGACGATGAAATCGCGGGCGCCGAAGCCGTCTACCAGCAAATACACGCGCACACCGCGCGCCGCCGCCCGCACCAGCGCCGCGAGCACCGCCTCGCCGATCTCGTCGCACTCGAAGATGTAGGTCTCGAGCCGCACCTCCTCGCGCGCCGCATCGATCGCCCGTAGCAGCGCGGGAAAGAATTCCGCGCCGTTCTCCAGCAGCTGCAGACGGTTACCGGGCAGGAAATCCAGGGCCATCGTCCGGCCCCTCGGCCAGGAAGCGGTGCGGCGGCGCGCTCATCCGCCCTCCAGGGCGAGATCGACCACGAGCGGCAGATGGTCGGACAAGTGCGACCACGGCCGCCCGCGCGGCACCTGGGCCGCGTGCACCTCGCAGCCACGCACGTAGAGCCGGTCGAGCCGGCCGAAGGCCAGGCCGCGCGCCGGGTAGGTGCGCGGCGGCGCACGGCGACCGACGGCAGCGAAGGCGTCTTCCAGACCCAGGGGCGCGGCGAGGAGTTCCTCCGCCTCCCGCCCCCAATCGTTGAAATCCCCGCCCACGACGATCGGCGAGCGCGGCGGCAAGCCGGCGATCAGCTCCCGCAAGCGTTCGAGCTGCATCCGGCGCCAGCGCGCCCGCAGGCCCAGATGGACGCAGAAGACGTGCAGGCAAAGGCCATGCGGCAAAACCATGGCGCAATGCAGGATGCCGCGGCGCTCCCAGCGGTGCGCCGAGACGTCGTGATTGGCCCAGTCCTGTACCGGAAAGCGCGACAGCACGGCGTTGCCATGATGCCCCAGCTCATGGAAGAGGTTACCGCCGTAGATGCGCTCGGGCCAGTGTTCAGCGCCGAGATAGTGATGCTGCGGCTGGGCAGGCCAAAGGGGATGGCGCTGCGCGTGTCCAAGATGCGCCCCTTGAACTTCCTGCAGCAGCACGAGGTCGGGGTCGAGACCATGCAGCGCCTCGCGCATCTCGGCAATGGTCAGGTGGCGGTTGAACGGCCCCCAACCCTTGTGGATGTTGTAACTGACCACACGCAACGCCACCCCCGCCTGCCTCGCCCCGGCAGGAACGAGCTGGCGCGGATCTTCCAATGGCGCGCGCCAAGAGCGCCACCGCCCCCAGAGTTTCTGCCGTTTTTCTGCAATCATCGGAACGTTCATGTGGCCGAGAGCATCCGCTCGAGCGCCACTTTCGCCCATTGCGCGACCTCCCCGGGCACGGCGATGCGATTGACCACCCGCCCCTGAACCAGATTGTCGAGCGTCCAGGCGAGGTGCTGCGGGTCGATGCGCTGCATCGTCGAGCACATACACACCACGCCGCCCATGAACTGCACCGTCTTGCCCTGCGGAGCCATCTCCTCGGCCAGGCGGCTCACCAGATTGAACTCGGTACCCACCAGCCATTCGGTGCCGGCCGGCGCCGCGCGCACCGTGCTCTGGATGAATTCGGTCGAACCGACGTAATCGGAGGCGAGGCACACCTCGAAGGCGCACTCGGGGTGCGAGATGACGTAGCCCTGGGGATGCCTGGCGCGCCAGCGCTCGATCTGCGCCTTGGTAAACATCTGATGCACCGAACAATGCCCTTTCCACAGCAGGATGGTAGCCCGCCTGATCTGCTCCGGGCTCAAACCGCCGTAGGGCAGGTCGGGATCCCACACCAGCATGTCTTCCAGCGGGATGCCGCGCTGGTGGCCGGTCCAGCGTCCCAGATGCTGGTCGGGAAAGAAGAGGAGCTTGGGGCGGCGCGCCAGCGCCCACTCCATGATGTGCGGCGCATTGGTCGAGGTGCACACGATGCCGCCGTGGCGGCCGCAGAACGCCTTGAGATCGGCCGCGGAATTGATGTACGTGACCGGCGTATAGACCTCGGCCGGATCGCCGTCGAGCACCTCGCCCAGTTCCCGCCAGGCGCGCGTCACCTTGGCGAGATCGGCCATGTCGGCCATGGAACAGCCGGCGGCCAGATCCGGCAGGATCGCCACCTGCTCGGGCTGCGACAGGATGTCCGCGACCTCGGCCATGAAATGCACGCCGCAGAAGACGATGTAGCGCGAGGAAGTCTGTGCGGCGAGCCGGGCGAGCTTGAGCGAATCGCCGGTGAGATCGGCGTGCCGATAGACGTCGGCGCGCTGATAGTGGTGGCACAGGATCACCGCCTCCTCGCCCAGCTGCGCGCGCGCCGCGAGGATGCGCTCCTGCGCCTGCTCGTCGCTCATTGCCCCATAGGGTGCGAACGGCAAGGCTTTTTCGAGAATCGTCGTCATCTCCACCTGCTCCTTTTCATCCCTGCACCCACGGCAGGCCATGAAACTTCCAGCCACCCACCGTGCCGCGATGCCCGGCGGCGTCTTTGGCGCCTTCGAAGCCTTCCAGTACGTTGTAGCACGAAGTGAATCCGGCCGCCGCCGCGGCGCGCGCCGCCTGGTCCGAACGCCCGCCCGAGCGGCACAGGAACATCACCAGCGACTCGGGATCGACCTGGGCGCGCAGATGGGCGAGAAAATCTGGATTGGGCGCGAGCCCCGGATAACGCAGCCATTCGATCTCCACCGCCCCGGGGATTCGTCCCACCCAGTCCCACTCGGCGCGGGTACGGCAATCCACGAGCACCGCCCCCGGCGCCATACGCCACACGAGATAGGCCTCGGGCGGGGTCAAGGCCCCGGCATAGGGCAGACCGAAACGCTCGGCGCGATCGCCGGCAAGCGCTAGAATATCGTGCAAGTTTCCCACGAGTCTCTCCATGGCTGAGCAAGCGAGTATACCGCCTTCGCCCGCTGCGACGGCACGGGCGCGCGGCAACGCCATCGCCCGCACGAGCCTGGCGGCGATGGCGGTCAACGCCACCCTGGCCCTCCTGCAGATCGTCATCGGCCTGCTAGCCAACGCTTTCAGCCTGGTGGCCGACGCCATGCACACGCTGGCCGACCTCTCCACCGACGCCATGGTGAGCTGGGCAGGACGAAGCGCCGGCGCGCCGCCCGACGAAGACCATCCCTACGGACACGGGCGCTTCGAGACCTTCGCCAGTCTCGTGCTGGGACTCGTGCTCTTGGGCGTGGGTTGCGGATTCCTGTGGGCCGCGGGCATGCGGCTGCAGGCGCTCGAACACGCCCCGCCGATCGAACCGGCGGCCCTCGTGATGGCGGTGACGACGCTGCTCGCCAAGGAAGGCATGTTCCACTGGCTGCGCCGCCGCGGACGCGCCCTCAAGGCGCAGGTGCTGGAAGCCGCCGCCTGGCATGCCCGGTCGGACGCCGCCTCCTCGCTCGTGGTGGCGATCGGCATCGGCGGCAGCCTCGCCGGCTACCGTTTCCTCGAACCGCTGGGAGCGGCGCTGGTCGGCTTCATGATCGCCTCCATGGGGGTGCGTTTTGCCTACCGTGCGGTGCGAGAGCTCGTCGACACCGGGCTCGATCCGGAAGAAGTCGCCCGCATCGCCGACGCGATCCGCACCACCCCCGGCGTCGAGGATCTGCACCAGATCCGCACGCGGCGCATGGCCGACCGCATCCTGGTGGATGCGCACATCCAGGTCGCCCCCCGCCTGTCGGTCTCCGAAGGTCACCGCGTGGCCGATACCGTGCTCGCCCGTCTCAAAGAGCGTTTTCCGCACCTCGACGACGCGCTGATCCACGTCGATCACGAAAACGACACGACCCGGCCGCCCGGTCAGCTGCAGGCGCTCACCGACCGCACCGAAGTGGTGCAGGACCTGCGCGCGCTCCCGGCTTTCGCTGCCGCCTCGCCCGACTGGGTCGTCCTGCACTATCTCGGCGGGCGCACCTATCTCGACCTGCTGGTTCCGGCCAAACACGCGCCTTCCCTGCTCGCCGCGGACCGTGCGGCCCTTTTCTCCCAGCTCGACGCCCTGCGCCAACGCCATCCCGACCTCGCTTCCCTGCGGCTCTTCGTCGAGCTTGCACCGGAACCGGGCACAGGAAGCGAAAAATTGCACCAAATCAGTGCAAACGAAGTCCCTCCTCCCCCTCCTCCAGCCGGAAATGCCTCCCTTTGAGGCAAACCAAAAGCTGGCACGACACTTGCTAAAATCCTTCCACTTTTTCCTGACCCGGAGTCGATCCGATGAATGCCCAAGACGTCCTCAAGCTCATCCACGAAAGTGAAGCCCGTTTCGTGGACTACCGTTTCACCGACATCCTCGGCAAGGAGCATCACGTCACGGTGCCGGTCTCGGCCTTCGACGAAGAAGTCTTCGAGCGCGGCCACGCCTTCGACGGCTCCTCGATCGCCGGCTGGAAAGGCATCCAGGCCTCCGACATGCTGCTCGTGCCCGATCCGGATACCGCCTACGTCGACCCCTTCTACGAAGAACCCACGGTGGTCATCACCTGCGACGTGGTGGAGCCGGCCGACGGCAAGGGCTATGACCGCGACCCCCGCTCGATCGCCAAGCGTGCCGAGGCCTATCTGAAGTCGACGGGGCTGGGCGACACCGTCTACTTCGGCCCCGAACCCGAATTTTTCATTTTCGACTCGGTCGAGTGGTCGGTCGACATGTCCGGCTGCTCGGTGAAGATCCAGTCGGGCGAGGCCTCGTGGGAAGGCACCGGCCACCGTCCGCGCGTCAAGGGCGGCTATTTCCCCGTCCCCCCGGTCGACAGCCTGCACGACATCCGCTCCGCCATGGTGCTCGCCCTCGAATCGATCGGCGTACCGGTGGAAGTGCACCACCACGAAGTGGCCAACGCCGGCCAGTGCGAGATCGGCACCAAGTTCAACACCCTCACGCGCCGCGCCGACTGGACACAGGCGCTCAAATACGTGGTGCACAACGTGGCGCACCAGTACGGCAAGACGGCCACCTTCATGCCCAAGCCCATCGTCGGCGACAACGGCTCGGGCATGCACGTCCACCAATCCATCTGGAAAGCGGGACAGAACCTCTTCGCCGGCAACGGCTACGCGGGGCTGTCCGAATTCGCGCTCTACTACATCGGCGGCATCATCAAGCACGCCCGGGCGCTCAACGCCATCACCAACCCCGGCACCAACTCCTACAAGCGCCTGGTGCCGCACTTCGAGGCCCCGACGAAGCTCGCCTACTCCGCGCGCAACCGCTCGGCCTCCATCCGCATTCCCTACGTGGCCAATCCCAAGGCGCGGCGCATCGAAGCGCGCTTCCCCGATCCGCTCGCCAACCCCTATCTCGCCTTCGCCGCGCTGATGATGGCGGGGCTCGACGGCGTGCAGAACAAGATCCACCCGGGCGATCCGGCCGACAAGAACCTCTACGACCTGCCGCCGGAAGAGGACGCCAAGATCCCGACCGTGTGCCACAGCCTCGATCAGGCGCTGGCAGCGCTCGATGCCGACCGCGAGTTCCTCACCCGCGGCGGCGTCTTCTCCAACGACTTCATCGATGCCTACATCGAGCTGAAGAACGAGGAAGTGCAGCGCATGCGCATGACCACCCACCCGCTCGAATTCGAGCTCTACTACAGCCTGTGAGTGCGAGCTGCCCCCGCAGGGGGCGATGAAAGGAAGAGGGCGGCCGCGGCCGCCCTTTTTCCTTTATACTTGCTGCATGATCCGGTTTCCGTCCCGCCTCGCCTCCTGCGCCGTCCTCCTGGGTTTCGGCATGCTGTGCGCACCGAGCGCCTGGGCAACGCTGTGGAAATGCACCGACGGCGACGGACGCATCACCTACACCAACGATCGCGCCAGCACCAAAGGGATGCGCTGCGAGGCCCTGCGCGATCTCCCCTACCTCGACGCGACGCCCGCCCCTTCCGCCCCCGCTGCCGCTTCCCCCTCGAACTTTCCCCGGGTGAGCCCCGGCGAACAGCGCCAGCGCGACGACCTTCGCCGCCGCATCCTCGAAGAAGAGAAAGCCGCAGAGAACCAGCGCCTGCAAGAAACGCAGCGCGCGCTGCAGACCGCCTCGCCGGAGCGCGCCGCCGAACTCAAAGCCCAGGCCGAACGCCAGCGGCGCAACCTCGAAGCGATCGAACGCGAACTCCAGCGCCTGCGCTGAGTCTGCAGCATACCTGGCACCGTTCTTGCTGCATTTCTCCCGTTCCGACACCAGGCACCGCCATGCCGCCCGACCTCACCGCCCTCGACTGGCTCTCCACCGCCGTCGTCCTCGCCGGCCCCGACCGTCGGCTACTGACGGCCAACGCCGCGGCCGAGCACCTCTTCGGCCTTGCCCGCGAGCGCCTCGCCGGCCGGCCATGGGAAGAGATCTTCGGGGACTCCCCCACCTTGCGCACGGCCTTCGACGAGGCCGAACGCAACCGCTGGTTCTACGCCTGCCACGGCATCGGCCTTCATCTTCCTTCCGGCCAGACGCTCGCGGCCGACGTCACGGTGAGCCCCATCCAGGACGACGGCGAAGGATTCACCCTCGAATTCCGCCCCATCGACCAGCGCCTCAAGACGACCCAGGAAGAAGAGCGCCTGCGCCTGCAGCAGGCCGCACGCGAACTCGTGCGCGCGCTCGCCCACGAGATCAAGAACCCCTTGGGCGGCATCCGCGGCGCGGCGCAACTGCTGCAGATGGAACTGCCCGATCCGGCACTGGCGGAGTACACCGAAGTCATCATCCTCGAGACCGACCGCCTGCAGCGCCTGCTCGCCGGGCTGCTGGCCGCGCACCAGGCGCCGCACCCGGCCCCGGTCAACGTCCACGAGATCCTCGAGCACGTGCGCCGGCTGCTGCTCGCCGAATTCCCCGCCTTGAGGGTCGAGCGCGACTACGACGCGAGCCTGCCGGAGCTCACCGCCGACCGCGAGCGCCTGCTGCAGGCGATCCTCAACATCGCGCGCAACGCCGCCCAGGCCACCGGGGGCAAGGGTAAAGTCGAGCTGCGCACCCGCGCCGCGCGCCAGGTGACGCTCGCCAAACGGCGCTACCGCCTCGCGCTCCACGTCGAGATCGCCGACGATGGTCCCGGTATCCCCGAAGCGCTGCGCGAGCGCATCTTCTATCCGCTCGTGAGCGGGCGCGAGGGCGGCGCGGGACTGGGACTGGCGATCGCCCAGGATATCGTCGCCCAGCACCACGGCGCCATCGAATTCGACAGCCGCCCCGGGCGCACGCGCTTCCACCTCCTGCTGCCGCTCGCTTCCGGGAGCCCGACATGAACGACGCCATCTGGATCCTCGACGACGACAAATCCATCCGTTGGGTGCTCGAGCGCGCCCTCGAACGCGAGAACCTGCCGCATCGCGGTTTCGATCGTGCCGAGACGGCGCTGGAGGCGCTCACGCAGGAGCGGCCGGCAGTGGTGCTCACCGACATCCGCATGCCCGGCACCGACGGGCTCGAGTTCGTGCGCCGGCTGCATGAGCGCGCCCCCGGCACGCCCGTGATCGTGATGACCGCCTATTCGGACCTCGACAGTGCCGTGAGCGCTTTTCAGGCCGGCGCCTTCGAGTACCTGCCCAAACCCTTCGACGTACCCGAAGCCGTGCGCCTGGTGCGCCGGGCGCTGGAAGCGCGACCCGCAGCCGCCGCCCAAGACGAACCAGACGCCGCCCCCGAGATCTTGGGGCAGGCCCCGGCGATGCAGGACGTCTTTCGCGCCATTGGGCGGCTATCGCACTCGAGCGCCACCGTGCTCATCACCGGTGAATCCGGCAGCGGCAAGGAGCTCGTCGCCAGGGCGCTGCACCGCCACAGCCCGCGGCGCGACGGCCCCTTCATCGCCATCAACACTGCGGCGATCCCGCGCGAACTGCTCGAATCCGAGCTCTTCGGTCACGAGAAAGGCGCCTTCACCGGCGCCGCCAGCGCCCGGCGCGGGCGCTTCGAACAGGCCGAGGGCGGCACGCTCTTTCTCGACGAAATCGGCGACATGCCGGCCGATCTGCAGACGCGGCTGCTGCGCGTGCTCTCCGACGGGCACTACTACCGCATTGGCGGGCAGCAGCCGCTGCGCGCCAACGTGCGCATCATCACCGCCACCCACCAGGATCTGGAAGCCCGCGTGCGCGAAGGGCTCTTTCGCGAAGACCTCTATCACCGCCTTAACGTCATCCGCCTGCGCCTGCCGCCGCTGCGCGAGCGCGCCGAAGACATTCCGCTGCTTGCGCGCCACTTCCTGACCAAGAGCGCACGCGAGCTGGGCGTGGAGCGCAAGACGCTCTCGCCCGCCGCCCTGGAAGCGCTCAAGCGCTACCCTTTCCCCGGCAACGTGCGTCAGCTGGAGAACCTCTGCCACTGGCTCACCGTCATGACCCCGGCGCAGCAGGTCGAGCCGCACGACCTGCCGCCCGAATTCCGCACCCCCCTCGCCCCTGAAGCCCCCCTGCCGGATTCCCCGGCTTCCCCGGCGTGGGAGCAACTGCTCGCCGAAGAAGTCGACCGGCTGCTCGCCTCCGGTGCAAGCGCCCTCTACGACGCGCTGCACGCGCGCTTCGAGCGCGTCCTCTTCGAACGGGCGCTCGAGCATACCGGCCGGCGCCGCGCGGAAGCCGCCGCCCGGCTCGGCGTGGGCCGCAACACGCTCACGCGCAAGCTCAAGCGCTAGCGCCTGCCGTACAATAAGCGCTTCGCACCCTTCCTGCGACGCTCCATGCCCGCTCCCTCCGCCTTCGATCCGGCGGCATTGCACCGGCTCCTGCCCGAGGCGCTCGCCCGACGGCTCGACCTTCATTGGCTTGGCGAATGCGCCTCGACCAACGACGAGGCGATGCGCCTGCCGCTGCCCGATCCCGGGCGCCTTGCCGTCGTCGGTGCCGACCGGCAGACCCGAGGAAGGGGACGGCAGGACCGGATCTGGCAATCCTGGCCCGATGCGAGTCTCACCTTCTCCTGCCTCTTCGCGTTTCCTCCGGGCACCTCGCTCGAAGCGCTGCCGCTTGCCGTCGGCGTGGCGCTCGCTCGAGGCTTGCAGGCGCTGGGCGTGCCCGGCGTCGGGCTCAAATGGCCCAACGACCTCCTCATCGCCGGCGCCAAGGTGGCCGGCGTGCTCATCGAAGCGCAAAGCCGTCATGCGGCGCCGACCCGCGTCGTCGTCGGCATCGGGCTCAATCTCGAACTGCCGCCGGATTTTCAGCCTGCAAGCGGCCTGCCGGCCACCGCGCTGGCGCATCACCTCGCCCCCCTGCCGCCGCGGGAAGCGGTGCTCGCCGCGCTCCTCGAACGGCTCGACGCCGTGCGCGCAAGCTATCTCGCCGGTCGCGGCTTCGTTCCCTGGCGCGACGAATGGAACGCGCTCGACGCCTACGCCGGCCAAGAAGTGGCGGTACGCGACGGCGAGCGCGAGCTCGTCGGGATCGACGCCGGTGTCGACGACACCGGCCGCCTGCTGCTCGACACCGCCAGCGGGCGCATCGCCTGCTGCGTCGGTGACGTCTCGCTGCGCCCCCTCGCATGAATCCGACGCTGCTCCTCGATCTGGGCAACACGCGGCTCAAATGGGCCTTGCTCGAGGGCGAACACTGGCGCGAGAGCGGCGCCTGCCGCCACGTCGACATCCCGCAGTGGATCGAAGCGATGCGCGTACGGCTGCCCGCTTCGACCCGGCGTTTCGGCGTGAATGTGGCGCACGACCGGCTCGCCCTCGAACTCGAACGCCAGCTCGGCCCCATTCGCTGGCTCGTGGCCGAGGAGCAGTGCTGTGGCGTGACGAACGGCTACGACGAACCCGAGCGGCTCGGCGCCGACCGCTGGGCCGCGCTCATTGCCGCGCACCACCTGCACGACGGCGCGGCCCTGGTGGTGTGCTGCGGCACGGCCACCACGGTGGATTGGCTCGAGGCCGACGGACGCTTTCGCGGCGGTCTGATCCTGCCGGGGCTCACCACCATGCGCGAAAGCCTGGTACGGGCCACCGCAAAACTGCCGCTCGCCGCCGGCGAAGTGCGCCTGCCGCCCACGAACACGCGCGACGCCATCGCCAGCGGCTGCCTGCTCGCCCAGGTCGGGGCCATCGAACATTACTATCGTGTCATGGAGGGGACTGCCTGCGGCGCCGTGGCGCTCGTCTCGGGCGGCGACGCCGAGATCATCGCCGCGCATCTGGTCATTCCGGCCCGGACGGTGGATAATCTCGTTCTGCGCGGCTTGGCCGTAGTCGCCGCAGCCAGCACCCGCCCAACCCCATCTCATGACACCCGAGAGACTGCCCCATGAGCGAACCGACCCGGATCCTCCTCGAAGAACACGAGATCCCGACGCACTGGTACAACATCGCCGCCGATCTCTCCACCCCTCCGGCACCCCCGCTCGGGCCGGACGGCAAGCCGATCGATCCCTCCGCGATGGCTGCGATCTTTCCCGAGCCGATCCTCGAACAGGAGATGAGCCGCGAGCGCTGGATCGCCATCCCCGAGGCGGTGCGTGAAACCTATGCCATCTGGCGTCCCTCGCCGCTCATGCGCGCCGTGCGCCTGGAGCGGCGCCTGGGCACGCCGGCAAAGATCTTCTTCAAGTACGAAGGGGTTTCGCCGGCCGGCTCGCACAAGCCCAATTCCGCCGTACCTCAAGCCTATTACAACCGCCAGGTGGGCATCAAACGGCTCACCACCGAGACCGGCGCCGGCCAGTGGGGCTCCTCGATCGCCTTCGCCGGCCAGATGCTCGGGCTGGAAGTGCGCGTCTACATGGTGCGCGTGAGCTACCAGCAAAAGCCGCAGCGCCGCGTGCTGATGGAAACCTGGGGCGCGGAAGTGCACGCCAGCCCTTCGCCGCTCACCGAGACCGGGCGGCGCATCCTCGCCACCGAGCCGGATCATCCCGGCTCCTTGGGCATCGCCATCTCGGAAGCCGTCGAGGAGGCCGCCTCCCGGCCCGACACCAACTACACCCTGGGCTCGGTGCTCAACCACGTCCTGCTGCACCAGAGCCTCATCGGGCTGGAAGCGAAGAAGCAGTTCGAGAAGATCGGCCTTTATCCCGACGTGATCTTCGGCCCCTGCGGCGGCGGCTCGAGCTTCGGCGGCATCGCCTTCCCCTTCCTCGCCGACAAGTTCGCCGGCGAACGCCGCGCCGCGGGACTGCGCTGCGTGGCGGTGGAGCCAGAATCCTGCCCCTCCCTCACCAAGGGCACCTACGCCTACGATTACGGCGATGCCTCCGGTTTCACCCCCCTGATGCGGATGTACACCCTGGGGCACGACTTCGTGCCGCCGGGCATCCACGCCGGCGGGCTGCGCTACCACGGCGCCTCCCCGCTGGTGTCGCAGCTGGTGCACGAAGGCCAGGTCGAAGCGCTCGCCGTGCCGCAGCGGGCCACGTTCGAGGCCGGCATCCAGTTCGCCCGCGCCGAGGGGATCATCCCCGCGCCGGAATCCTGTCACGCCATCCGTGCCGTGATCGACGAGGCGCTGCGTTGCAAGGAAACCGGCGAACCCAAGGTGCTGCTCTTCAATCTCACCGGGCACGGGCACTTCGACATGAGCGCCTATGAGCGCTACCTGCGTGGCGAGCTCGAAGACTACACCCTGCCCGACGAGCTCTTGGCCGAGGCGCTGCGCACGCTTCCGAGCGTGGGCTGACGCAGAGGCAAGCGGCGATGCGCCTCCTGATCGCGCTGCTCCTGCTCGTCAATGCCCTGCTGCTGGCGATGACCGCGGGGCTGCTGCCGCGGCCTTCTCCCGAAGCGGCACGCGCCGACGTCGAGCAGCCCTTGCGCCCCGACCGCCTGCGAATCCTTGCCGCCGTACCCGGCCACGATGCGACCAACCTTCCCCCTCAGGCCGACCACTCCCCCCACTCGGCCGAGGACAAGGCGGACGGCGAGGCTCCTGCCGCACCTCCGTCAGCATCACCCGAATCCTCAACACCTGCGGTGGTGCCTGCTCCCGCAGCGGCAGCCGCCGAACCAACCCCGCCCAAGCCGACGGCTGCAGCCGCTCCCCCTCTCGCCTGCCTGCGGCTCGCCGAGCTCGACCCCAAGCTCCTGCCGGCGCTCAAGGAACTGCCGCAAGGGCTGCCCGGCGTCCAGATTCAAGAACGAAAAAGCGAAAAACCCACCAGCTGGCGCGTGGTGCTTCCGCCCCAAGGCAGTGCAGCGGCGGCGAACCGCCGGCTGGAGAACCTGCAACAGGCTGGGGTGGACGACGCCTTCGTGATCCGCGATCCCGGCCCCCTGCAGTGGGGTATCTCGCTCGGCCTCTTCCGCTCGGAGGAAAGCGCCGAGAAGCGGTTGGCCGAACTGCGCTCGAAGAACGTCAAGGGAGCGCAGGTCGTCGCGCGCACCGTTCCTGTCATCGAACTCAGCTACCAATGCCCCCCCTCCGTCGCCGGCGACCTGCGTCGGCGTATCCAGGCCCGTTTCCCCCAGCTTTCCATCGACGCATGCCATCCGTGAACCGCCCTCCCTTCATCGTCGGGCTGACCGGCGGCATCGGCAGTGGCAAGAGCGCCGCCGCCGAGCACTTCGCGCGGCTCGGCGCCGCCGTGGTCGACACCGACGCGATCGCCCATGAGCTCACCGCCGCAGGCGGCGCGGCGATCCCCTCCCTCGTCGCCGCCTTCGGCCCCGACATCCTCACCCCCGACGGGGCGCTCGATCGCGCCAAGATGCGCGCGCTCGCCTTCACCGACCCGGCGGTGAAGCACCGGCTCGAAGCCATCCTGCACCCCATGATCCGGCAGGAAGCCGACGCCCGCTGCCTCGCCGCGGCCGATGCCCCTTACGTCGTGCTCGTGGTGCCGCTCCTCATCGAAGCGGGCGAAGACTATCGCCGCCGCTGCCAGCGCATCGCCGTCGTCGACTGTCCCGAAGAAATCCAGATCGCCCGGGTGCGTGCACGCAGCGGCCTGGACGAGGACCTGATCCGCCGCATCATGGCCCAGCAGGCAAGCCGCGCCGAGCGGCTCGCGGCCGCCGACCACATCCTCGACAACGGCGGCGATCTCGCCCGGCTTTATGCCCAGGTCGAGGCGCTCGATCGGCTCTACCGCGAACTCGCCCGGAGTGCGCCGCCATGATCCTCTTCGAATTTCCCCTCACCGAGCGCATCCGCACCCTGCTGAGGCTCGAAGACGTCTGGCGGCGCTGGACCCATTTCCTCGAGGGCAAGCACCGCGACGATCACCACGCCGCGCTCATCACGCTCTTCGAGCTCGCCGACATCGCCGGACGCACCGACCTCAAGCTCGACTTGATGCAGGAGCTCGACCGCCAGCGTTCGGCCCTGCTCTCGCTGCCTGCCGAAGAGGTCGATACGGAGTGCGTCGCAGCTCTGGTGGAGCGTGTCGAGCGCACCCGCAGCGCCCTGCTGAACATGGTCGGACGGGTGGACCATTATCTGCGCGGCAACGAATGGCTGATGGCGCTGCGCGCGCGCGCCCACATCCCAGGAGGTCTGTGCGCGTTCGACGCCCCCGCCTATCACTTCTGGCTGGAACAGCCGCCCGAGCGGCGCGCCCAAGAGCTCGAACGCTGGGTCGCCCCCCTGCAGCCGATTCGCAACGGCATCGAGCTCGTGCTCAGCCTCCTGCGCGGCAACGCCGAGCGCCATGAGGCCGTCGCCGCCCGCGGCGCCTATCAGCGCGAGCTCAAGGGCGCCTGCTGCCTGCTCGCCCGCGTCCAGGTCGACCCCGCGCTGCGGGTCATCCCCTCGATGTCGGCCAACAAATACCTCATCAATCTAAGATTTGGCCCTCCGCGCAGCGATCTTCGCCCCTCCACCCAACCGCTGGAACTCGACGTCCCCTTCGTGCTCGAACTGTGCCGACTGTGAGAGAAGCCCGCGATGAACGACGCTCCACCCAAGCCGCCGCGCCTCGTCTCCTGCCCTACCTGCGGCAAACCGGTTCCCTGGACGCCGGAATCGCGCTGGCGCCCATTCTGCTCCGAGCGCTGCAAGCTCATCGATCTCGGTGCCTGGGCCGACGAGCGCTATCGCCTTTCCTCGGACGAGAAGACGCCGCCCGAATCCGGCAACGAATCACAATAGACGGCTAGTCCCACCAGGCGCGGATCGCCGCCACGCCGTGCGCCCCGGCGCGGCGCGCATCCTCTAGGTCCTCCGGGCCCAGTCCGCCGATGGCGTAGACCGGAATCGCCGCGTCGCGCGCGATCTCCCTGAATCCCTGCCAGCCGAGCGCCGCCGCGCCCGGATGCGAGCGTGTCGGCCGCACCGGTCCCACGACTGCGTAATCCAACCCCAGGGCCTCGGCCCGGCGCAAGGCGGACGCCTCGTGCACGGAGGCTCCGGCCCAGGGCAGTTCGGGTCGCCGGGAAAGCGATTCCAAGCGCCGCTGCGACAGATGCAACCCCGTGCCCAGCGCCCGGGCGGCATCGACCTCGCCATTGAGCACCAGGAGATCTTCCGGCCCCAGATGGGGACGCAGCCGACGCACCAGCGCTTCGGCGAGCGCCGCCGGCTCGCGCACCTGCACGAGCGCCGGCCCCAGCGCGCGCGCGCGAACGAGCGCCGCCTCCTGCCGTTCGAGCGCTGCAGCGAGCGACTCCCCCGATTCGAGCATTGCCGCCACGCCGCTCACCAACATCCGCGGCGACAGAGCGAGGAACTTCCACACCGGGCCGTTGGCGGGCAGCATCGGGGCGACCGTCTGCTGCGGCGGCTTCACCCAGGCGAGCGCCGCGTGCACCCGCGCCCGAGGCTCGCCCGACCAGCGCCCGATGCGAAAGAAATGCAGCCGCACGTGCGCGTGCGCATAGGCATGCTTGCGCACCACCCACGGCAGCACGTCTTCGGGCGCCACGGCGATCTCCAGCTCTTCGGCCAGTTCGCGCACCAGCGCCTGCGCCGGCGTCTCGCCCGGCTCGACCTTGCCGCCGGGAAATTCCCAGTAGCCGGGATAGAACGTCCCCTCGGCGCGCTGCCCCAGCAGGACCGAGCCGTCGCTGCGGCGCAACACCGCCGCGGCCACATCCACGCGCTTCATGCTCACGCGTCCTGCCGCGGCAGGCCGTGCCGCCCTGCCCAGTCGCGCGCGAACTGCCAGGCCACCCGGCCGGAGCGCGAGCCGCGCTCGATCGCCCATTGCAGCGCCTCGGGGCGCGCCGCCTCGATCTCGACCTCGCCGGCACCGAACGAACGCAGCCAATGCGCGACGATGGTGAGATATTCCTCCTGCGAAAAGGGGTAGAACGACACCCACAGTCCGAAACGCTCGGAGAGCGAGATCTTCTCTTCCACCGCTTCGGCCGGATGCACCTCCTCGCCGACGTGGCGTGCGCCCTCGTTCTCATGGAAGAATTCCGGCATGAGATGGCGCCGGTTGGAGGTCGCGTAGAGGAGCACGTTGTCCGGCTGGGCCCACACCGAACCGTCGAGCACGCTCTTGAGCATCTTGTAGGCCGGCTCCCCTTCCTCGAACGAGAGATCATCGACGAAGACGATGAAACGCTCGGGCCGAGTCTCGAGGCAGGCAAGTACGTCGGGCAGATCGACCAGATCGGCCTTCTCCATTTCCACCAGCCGCAGCCCCCGATCGGCGTACTCGGTGAGCAGCGCCTTGACCAGGGAAGACTTCCCCGTGCCGCGCGCGCCCGTGAGCAGCACGTTGTTCGCCGGACGCCCGGCCAGGAACTGCTCGGTGTTGCGCACCACGCGCGCCTTCTGCGGCTCGATGTCCTTGAGATCGTCGAGCCGCAGGCGATGCGGCCGGCGCACGGGTTGCAGCACGCCGCGACCGCCCACGCGCCGGTACCAGTAGGCCAAGCCTTCCTCATCCGGCCAGCGCACCCCCGCCCCCTGCTTCGCCCCCAGTGCCTCCAGCGCCGCAGCCAGGCGCTCGAGTGCAACGACCAACCCCTGCACGTCCTTCGCTTCCATCGTCTCTCCGTCCGAACCGGGCATCGCACCCCTCGCCCATGAGGAGGATGAGTATACCTGCGTCCTGCCCGGAAACGCGCCTGCCCAAAGGCAGGACGATCGTCGGCACCCACGGGATCTCCCAGCGCCAGCCCAGCGCAAGGTTGGGTTCGAGGGCACTCCGATCACTCACGCAGGTACATGTTCGGCCAGCGGACGCACAGGGGGTTGCTCATGCTGCATGGCTTGCCATAAATCGTAATTCGCCTGCATCTGCAGCCAGGCCCGCGCCGTTGCGACCCCCGCCCGTTCCAGCCGTATCGCCAAATCAGGACTGATGCCCGCTTTTCCGTTGAGCACGCGCGATAACGCTACCCGCGACATCCCTAACCGCCGAGCCGCCTCCGTCACCGACAAGCCCAAAGCGTCGATCACTTCTTCCCTCAAGATTTCTCCCGGATGCGATGGATTGTACATGGCATTTTTCCATATGATATTTACATTTAAACACGGCTTTAATTATAATCGATATAATTTATGTCACATATGTTTCCATCTTTGAAGCGAAAAATGACCCTCCAGTTCTTATTGACGGTCATTGCCCAAAAGCCCACCATGTCTCCCTGCAAACGATGGAGCTTGAAGCCGGGCAATGCCAAATCCCGTGGCTCATGAGCCGCATCGAGCGCTGACAAGATGCGCCGCAATTTTGCTTCGTGACCCGGCTGTATCCCCTTGAGGGAACCACTCGCGTAGAACCAATACAGGCCCTTGTGAGCGAACTGACTCTCATCCATGGAATCTCCCCTCGGCAGGGGCGAAACTGTATCTCGTATCGATACAGTTGTCAATCTCTGCCCGCTCGCTCAAAAGGATACCCACTCGGTGAGCATCCGGGCACGGGGCGAGGCCGCCATCCGGCCGTGCAGCCGTCTGCTCGCGGTACCCTCACCGTTCCCGGGACAAGAAATCCATGAGGTCGGGCGCGCGGATCAGCCCAGGAATGCGCCTTCCCGACGGCAGAACGATCGTCGGCACCACCGAGATTCCCAACCGCCGGCCCAGCGCAAGGTTGTGTTCGAGCGCGCTCGCGTCACAGCCCGGCGACGCCGATGCCGGCTCTTTCCCTTCGAGCATCCACGCCCGCCATGCCCGCGCCCGATCCGGAGCGCACCAGATCTGCCGAGATTTTTCCCACGAATCCCCCTCCAGAATGGGATAGAGGAAGACATAGACGGTCACGTCGTCGACTGCCTCGAGTTCGCGCATCAGTTTCTTGCAGTATGCGCAATTCGGATCTTCGAACGAAACGATCTTCCGCGCCCCTGCGCCATGGACCATGGCGATCGCCCGTTCGAGGGGTAAACGAGAAAAATCGACGCGCTCGGCCCCGGCGCTTCGCTCCTGCCCAAACTCCGGCCAAGCCGCCTCGCCGCCGCTCACCACCGACGTCTCCCCTGCCGCTGTCAGCGTCCACACCAGACCCAGACCCGCCCACCATGCCATTCGCTTCCGCCCCTGCCGCATCGCCCCCTCCCTGCGCGATCGCCCCCCGTGCCATTATGCTCTTGGCGGATATACTTGGGGCAGGATTCCATCCCCCTCGACCGCTCATGAGACGTTTCATTGCGCCGCGCCGCACGCTGCTTGCCGTATTCCTCCTCGCCCTCGCTGCCTGCCGCGGCGAGGTGCCGCAAACGCCGCTCTGCGTCTGCCCGCCCACCGAACCTCCGCGCACGCCGCAAGCCACGCCTGCTTTGCGCGCCGAACCCGCCTCATGGGAAGCGCTTCCCGGCTGGCGCGCCGATCGCCCTTCGCAGGCGTGGGATGCTTTCTTGGCGGGCTGCCCGCGGCTCGAAACGCTCGATCCCGCATGGCAAACGCTGTGCCGCGAGGCGCGCGAGCAGCCGCGCGAAGACGCGGTACTGCGCCGTTTTCTGGAGCAACGCCTGCGGCCCTGGCGGCTCGTCGCGGTGCAGCCCGACGGCAGCGCCCGCGACACGGGGCTCGCCACCGGTTATTACGAACCGCTGATCGCCGCGAGCCGCACGCCGGATGCCCGCCACCGCACCCCCATCCTCGGACCGCCCGCCGACCTCGTCACCGTGGATCTGGGCGAGGTCGCGCCGGTGACGAAGAATCTGCGCCTCAAGGGCCGGCTGGAGGGCCATCGGCTCGTGCCCTATCACAGCCGCGCCGAGATCCGCGCCCTGGGCGAGCGGCTCCCTGCGCCGGTGCTCTTCTGGGCGGCCGACGAGCTCGATTTCTTCTTCCTGCAGATCCAGGGCTCCGGCCTGCTGCGTCTGCCCGATGGCGCCACCTTGCGCATCGGCTACGCCGATCACAACGGCCACCCGTACCGCTCCATCGGGCGCCTGCTCATCGACTCCGGCGAGCTCACCTTGCAGGAAGCCTCGGCACAGGGAATCCGGCGCTGGCTCGAACGCCACCCCGAACGGCGTCAGGAAGTGCTCGACGCCAACCCGGCCTATGTCTTCTTCCGTGAATTGCCCGCCGACGGCCCCGGTCCCCTCGGCACCCTGGGCGTGCCGCTCACGCCGCAGCGCAGCCTCGCGGTCGATCCGGCCCATCTACCGCTGGGCGCGCCGCTCTACGCCGCCGTTTCGGGCACGCAGCCGTTCGCCCGGCTGATGCTGGCGCAGGATACGGGTGGGGCCATCCAGGGGCCGCTGCGCGTCGACGTCTATGAAGGCAGCGGCAAGGAAGCGGGCGAGCGCGCCGGGCGCAGGCGCGACGAAGTCGCCCTGTGGCTGCTGTGGCCGGCCGATGCCGATCCGCCTGCGGCGAGCCGATGAAAAAGGCGCCCGCAGGCGCCTCGAGGAACACGGGACAAGCGGCTACTTCAGCAGCCGCCTTCCAGCCCCATCATCCGGCGGTAGAACGCGTGGAAATGCGGCATTCCCACTTCGAACGGCTCCTGATAGGGCCCGACCTCGTCCCTGCCCTCGGCCAGGAGCGCCTTGCGGCCGCGGTCCATGCGCTCGGCGATTTCATCGTCCTCGACCGCCGTTTCCATATAAGCCGCCTGCTGCGCTTCGACGTACTCGCGCTCGAACTCGACGATCTCTTCGGGATAATAGAATTCCACCACGTTGATCGTCTCGCTCACCGAAACCGGCCACAGCGTGCTCACCACCAGGGTATTGGGATACCACTCCACCATCACGTTGGGGTAGTACAGCATCCAGATCGCGCCGTGCTCGGGGAGCCCCCCTTGATGATAATCGAGTACCGCCTTGTGCCAGCGCGCATAGACCGGCGTGCCCGGCTTGTCGAGCGCCGTAATGCCCACGCGCTGCACGGAGTACCATTCGCCGAACTGCCACTCGAGCGCGCTGCAATCGACGAAATTGCCCAGCCCCGGATGGAAGGGCACGACGTGGTAATCCTCGAGATACACCTCGACGAAAGTCTTCCAGTTGTAGTGGCAGTCGTGGCGCACGACCCGGTCGAGCTTGTAGCCGGAGAAGTCGAACCAGCGGGCAAGCTCCATGCCAGCGAGATCGGCCGCCGCCGAGCGCGGCCCGCGGAAGAGGAGCCCGTTCCACGATTCCAGCGCCTCGCGCTGCAGGTTCAGGCAAGGCGTCTCGGAGAAATGCGGCGCACCCACCAGCCGCCCCGTGAGATCGTAGGTCCAGCGGTGCAGAGGGCAGACGACGTGCTCGGTCTTCCCTTCCCCCTGCAGCATGATGGCCTGCCGATGGCGGCAGACGTTGGACAGCAGCGCCGGCCCCTGGGCATCGCGCACCAGCGCCTTGGCGTGGTCGAGCCACTCGAGCGAGCGGTAGGAACCCGGCTCGGGCACCATGGCCTCGTGCCCGACATAACCCGGCCCTTGGCGGAAGAAGACCTCCAGCTCGCGGCGAAACAGCGCCTCGTCGAAATACCACGACACCGGAAATTGCAACGCCGCCGGCTGCAGACGGACCCCAGAACCCATCTCCGACATGATCGAACCCTCCATGGACGAAAGGACCCGACCTCGACGCCGAGGTCGCCGAAAGAGCGCGGGATGGTACCACGAAACGAATGCAAGGGGTTGATCGAGCGAAAAATCTTCCGCCTCGCCCTGATCGGATTCATTCCAGCCGCACGAGCAGCCCTTTGAGATATTCGCTCTCGGGCACCGCCAGACCCACCGGATGATCCGGTCCGGCCTGCAGGCGGGCGAGCACCTGCGCGTCGCGCCCGTTCTTGGCGGCGCACTCGGCCACGATCTCGCGGAATTCCTCCGTGCCGATGCCGCCGGAGCAGGAAAACGTCATCATAAGCCCGCCGGGGGCGACCAGGCGCATGCCGTGCAGGTTGACGTCGCGATACGCCCGCCGCGCCTGGGGCACGTGAGCCGCCGAGGGAGCGAACTTGGGCGGATCGAGGATGACGAGGTCGAAGCGCTCGCCGTCGCGCTCCCACTCGCGCAGCAGAGTGAAGACGTCGGCCTCGAACCAGCGCGCCCGATCCGCCGGCAATTCGGCATCGAGGGCGAGGTTGCGCCGCGCGAGTTCCAGCGCCGGACCGCTCGAATCGATCGAGCAGACCTCGCGCGCGCCGCCCGCGAGCGCGTGCAGCGAAAACCCGCCGCTGTAGCAAAACGCATTGAGCACCCGCGCCCCCTCGGCGAGCTGCCCGGCGAGCCGCCGGTTCTCGCGCTGATCGAGATAAAAACCGGTCTTGTGTCCTTGCACCACGTCGACGAGCAGACGCACGCCGTACTCCTCGATCACCACCGTCTCGGGCAAGGTTCCGAAAAGAAGCCCGCTGCGCGGTTCCAGCCCTTCGAGCCGGCGCGCGCCGGAATCCGACCGCTCGTAGAGCGCCTCCAGCTCCGGCAAGGCGCGCCGGATGGCATCGACGATGGCCTCGCGCCAGCGCTCGGCCCCGGCAAAGGTCATCTGCAACACCGCCACCGCGCCGAAGCGATCGAGGATCACGCCGGGCAGGCCGTCGGCCTCGCCGTGCACCAGCCTCAGACCCTGCTGCCCGCGCAAGAGGGGATGCGCCAGACGCCGGGCGATCGCCTGGGCGATGCGCCGCCGGAAGAAGGCGTGATCGACGGGCGAATCCGGCGTGAAGTGCCACACCCGCGCGCGGATGCGCGAAGCGAGCGACACCCCGGCGCGCGCGAGCGGCGTGCCGTCGTGGCGCGCCACGAGCACGGTGTCGCCGTTTCTCACCGGCCCGTCGATGCGCTCGACGCTGGTGTCGAAAATCCAGGGGTGACGCCGCATGAGCGAGCGCTCCCGCCCCGGTTTGAGGATCAAGGTCGCCATGGAAAGATTCCGGTCCTTATTTGCGTTTGGCCCGCGGATGGGCCGCGTCGTAGATGCGCGCCAGATGCTGGAAATCGAGCCGGGTATAGACTTGGGTGCTGGCGATCGAGGCGTGTCCCAGGAGTTCCTGTACCGCCCGCAGGTCGCCCGAGGATTGCAGTAGGTGACTGGCGAAGCTGTGGCGCAGCCGGTGCGGATGGAGGCTCCCTTCCACGCCATGCTTGCGTCCCCAGCGCACCAGGCGGCTTCCCACCCCCTGAGGGGAGAGGCGCGTGCCCTCGCGGCTCACGAAGAGCGCCTTCTCGCCCGGCGCCACGAGCTCGGCGCGCAGCGCGAGCCACTGGTGCAGCGCCGCGATGGCCGTGCGCCCCAGCGGCACGGTGCGGCGTTTGCCGCGTTTGCCGGTCACGCTCACCCAACCCTGGTCGAGATCGAGGCAGGCGGGATCGAGGTCGAGCGAGACGAGCTCGGCCACCCGCAGCCCCGTGGCGTAGAGGAGTTCGGCCATGGCGCGGTCGCGCACCTCCAGCCCCGCCTCGGGCGCGGCGTCGAGCACGCGCTGCGTCTCGTCCACCCCCAGCGCCTTGGGCAAAAGGCGCGGCGCACGCGGCGCGCGCAGCCCGTCGGCGGGGTTGGCCGCCACCCAACCCTGGCGCAGCGCCCAGCGGTAGAACCCGCGCCAGCACGACAGGCGGCGCGCGAGCGAACGCGGCGCCAGACCCTGCCCGTGCGCCCGGGCGAGCGCCGCGCGTAAGGCAGCCGCATCGGCGCGCAGCGGCTCGCCGCCCGTGGCCTCGGCCAGGGCCGCGAGTTCCAGCCGGTAGGCACGCACGGTCGCCGTGGCGCTGCGGCGCTCGGCCTCGAGCGCGACGAGGTAGCGCTCGATCGCGTCGGGCAGCTTGGCTTCGTCCATGAGGCTCACGCCGCCTCGCGGCAGCGGGCGAGCGCCGCTGCCGCGAGCTCGCCGATACGCCGCAGAAAGACGGTTCCCATCGCCGGGTAGAAGCGCTGCGGCTCGGGACTGCCGAGCGCCAGCAACCCCACGCCCTCCTCGGGCACCGGCAGCGGCAACACGGCGCAGGAGGCGACGTCGGCACCGAGCCAGGCGGCCAGCGCCGGATGCGGCGGCGAGCCCACGTGCACCTCGGCGAGCGTGCGGGCGAATTCGGCCAGCGCCTCGGGCAATTCCGCCGCGAGCCAACCGGGCAGCCCCAGGCGCACCGTCGGCACGGCGAATTCTTCGCTGAGCGCGCGCGTGAGGATGTGGCGCACCTGCGGCCGCGTCTCCGCCCCGATGAGCGCGAGCGCGAGGCGATGCAGTTTCTCGGCGAGCTGGTCGTTCTGCCGCCCGATCTGCAGGAGCTGGGCGAATTTCTCTTCCAGCGCCTGGAGCTGACCGCGCAGCAGGCTCGCCTGATGCTGCGCGAGCGACACCGTCCCCCCCGGCCCCTCGGAGGGCAGGGCCAGTGAGATCGCCAGCGACGGCTCGCGCAGGAAGAAATCCGGATGCTCCTGCAGATAACGGCGAACGTCGTCGTGCGAGCAGCTCATCGCGGCAGCTCCCGGGGCTGGTCGAGATCGATCACGCCTTCGAACACCGTGCGCGCCGGCCCGATCATGATCACGGGCTGGCCGGGACCGGCCCACTCGATGCGCAGCCGCCCGCCGCGCGTGTGCACCGTCACCGGCGGGCGCAGCAGCCCGCGCAGGGTGCCGGCCACCACCGCGGCGCAGGCGCCCGTGCCGCAGGCAAGCGTCTCGCCCGCCCCGCGCTCGAACACCCGCAGCCGGATCGCATCGGGCGCGAGCACCTGCATGAAGCCGACGTTGACGCGCTCGGGAAAACGGGGATGGCGCTCGATCTGCGCGCCGAGCTCGGCCACCGGCGCCCGATCGACGTCCTCCACCACCACCAGCACCGCGTGGGGATTGCCCATGGAGACCGCCGTGAGTTCCACCCGCGCGCCATCGACTTCGAGCGTCTGCACCACCGCGTCCGTGTCGCTCACGAAGGGGATGCGTGCGGGCTCGAGTACCGGCACCCCCATGTCGACGGCCACCTCATCTGCTTCGCGCAGCTCGGGTTCGATCACGCCGCTCGCCGTCTCCACGCGCAGGCGCCGCTTGCTGGTGAGCCCTTTCTCCACCACGAAACGGGCAAAGCAGCGCGCGCCGTTGCCGCACTGCGCCACCTCGCCGCCGTCGGCGTTGAAGATGCGGTAGCGGAAATCGGCGTCGGGACGGGTAGGCGGCTCCACCAGCAGGAGCTGGTCGCAGCCGATGCCGAAATGCCGGTCGGCGAGCCAGCGCACTAGTTCAGGCGAAGGGGTGAAGCGCTGGCGGATCGCGTCGATGACGACGAAATCGTTGCCCAGACCGTGCATCTTGGTGAAATGGAGGAGGTTCATGTCCTCAGCGCCTCGTCGAGGAGTTCGATCCAGTGCTGCACCGGCACGTTCGCGCCCTGTTCCAGGTGGGTGATGCAGCCGATGTTGGCCGAGGCGATCCGGGCCGGGGCGTGCTCGGTGAGCGCGGCGAGCTTGTTGCGCTTGAGCGCCTCGGCCAATTCCGCCTGCAGCAGGGAGTAGGTTCCGGCCGAGCCGCAGCACAGGTGCGCATCGCGCACCGGAACGAGCGTGTAGCCCGCGCGCGCGAGCAGCCGTTCCACCACCCCGCGCACTTTCAGGCCGTGCTGCAGCGAACAGGGGGCGTGAAAGGCCACGGCTCCGCGCGGAATCGGCTGCGCCGGCAGCTGCGCTTCGAGCGAAGCGGATTCGGCGGCGAGCACTTCGCTCACGTCGCGCGCCCGCTGCGCCACCTGCGCCGCCCTGTCGGCATAGAGCGGATCCTCGGCGAGCCAGAAGCCGTAGTCGCGCACCTGCGCCGCACAGCCGGAAGCGGTGATGAGGATGCCCTCGATGTCGCCCGACTCGATCGCCGGCCACCAGGCGTCGATGTTGCGCCGCGCCCGCGCGCGCGCCCGCTCCTGCTCGTCGAGGTGCCATTCGATCGCCCCGCAGCAGCCCGCCCCCGGCGCCGCCTCGAGCGAGATGCCCAGGCGGTCGAACACGCGCTCGGCCGCCGCGTCGATCGCCGGCTTGAGCTCGGGCTGAACGCAGCCTTCCAGCCGCCACCAGCGGCGCGCGTGCTGTGCCGCCGGCCGGGGCCCGGCTTCCTGAGGGGCCGGAATCTTCCCGGCCAGGGAATCTGGCAGCACCCCCTTGCCCAGACGGGCGAGCCGCAGCGCCGCGGCGAAGCGTTTTCGCTCGGGCAGCACGCGCGCGAGCGCCCAGCGCTTGGCCCGCTCGGCAAGCGGCCGTGGCACGCGCGCATCGACTTCGTGCCGGCCGATGTCGAGCAGATGGGCGTACTCCACGCCCGAGGGACAGGTCGTCTCGCAGGCGCGGCAGGTGAGGCAGCGGTCGAGGTGCTGCTGGATGGCGCGCGTAGGCGGCACCCCTTCGAGCACCTCCTTGATCTGGTAGATGCGCCCGCGCGGCCCGTCGAGTTCGTCGCCGAGCAACTGGTAGGTAGGGCAGGTGGCGGTGCAGAAGCCGCAGTGCACGCACTTGCGCAGGATGGCGTCGGCCACCCGACCGGCGGGGGTGTCACGGATGAAATCGGCCAGATTCGTCTGCATCGCTCACTCCAAGGGCAAGCGGCGCGCGAACACGCCGTCGGGGTCGAATGCAGCCTTGAGCCGCGCTTCGATGGCGCGCTCGGCGGCGCCACGCGGCGCGAACACGCGCTCACCGGTCCGGGCACCGCGCCAGCGCATGGCATGTCCGCCCACGGCGCGGGCGCGCTCGAACCAGGAATCGTCGGCCGCCGGCCGGCGTAGCCAGCGCAACCCGCCTCCCCATTCGACGAGCGCATCCTCCGCATCCGCCCAGGCGGGCGTGGTCGGCGGCAGCGCCAGGCGCCACAGCACCTCGCCCTCCTGCAGCTTCCAGGCGGGCAGCCGCTGCTCGCGCACGTCCTCCCAGAAAACGCGAGCCGCCTCCTCGGGCAGCACCTCGCCGCCCAGGCGCGTCGCGGCCGCTTCCACCGCCGCCCGGGCGCCGGCAAGGCGCAGGGTCGATTCCCCCTGCCACCACACGCCCGCCGACAGCGGCAGCGGCTGCCCCGCCAAACGGTTGAAGCGCTCGATCGCCTCGTCCTGGCTGCAGGCAAAGCGCAGGGTACGGGTAGCCGGAGGCAGCGGCAGCACTTTCAGCGACACCTCCAGAATCACCCCTAGCGTGCCGAGCGAGCCGGCAAAGAGCCGCGCGACGTCGTAGCCGGCCACGTTCTTCATCACTTCGCCGCCGAAGCGCAGCACCCGCCCCTGGCCGTCGAGCACCCGAACCCCCAGCACGTAGTCGCGCAGCGCCCCGTGCCCCCAGCGGGTCGGGCCGGAGAGGCCGGAGGCCACCGCCCCGCCGATCGTGGCCGAGTCGGCGAAGTGCGGCGGCGAGAAGGGCAACCATTGCCGGTGCCGCACGAGCAGCGCCTCCACTTCCGCGAGCGGCGTGCCGCCATAGGCGGTGAGCACCAATTCCGAGGGCTCGTAGCGGATGATGCCGGAGAGCATACCCACTTCCAGCGGCTCGGCTTCTGGGTCCGACGCGCCGTACCAGGATTTGCTGCCCCCGCCGCGGATCTCCAGCCGCCTGCGCCCGCGCGCCTCCAACACCTGATCGCGCAGGCGATCGACGATCGCGTTCATTGCCCCTCCTGTCGTTTTTTTCGGTGTCGCTCGGCAAGCCGCGCCTCGTCGCGCAGCCACAGCAAGGAACCGATCAGCCCCAGCACGGGAATGCCGACCAATAACAGCTGCACCCAGGCCCGCTCGCTCACGCCGTTCAAAAGCGCGGCAACTCGGCAAAAGGCAGCTTGCCGCGCGACACGCGCATGCGGCCGTATTCGGCGCAGCGGTGCAGCGTGGGAATCGCCTTGCCGGGGTTCAGAATCCCCGCCGGGTCGAAAGCCGCCTTCACCTGGAAGAAGGCTTCGAGCTCCACGGGCGAGAACTGCACGCACATCTGGTTGATCTTCTCCATCCCCACGCCGTGCTCGCCGGTGACCGTGCCGCCGAGCCGCACCGAGAGCTCGAGGATGTCGGCGCCGAACGCCTCGGCCCGCTCCCATTCTCCAGGCTGGTTCGCGTCGAACAGGATCAGGGGGTGCAGGTTGCCGTCACCGGCGTGAAAGACGTTGAGACAGCGCAGGCCGTATTCGCGCTCCATCTCGGCGATCGCCTCCAGCATCTCGCCCAGGGCCTTGCGCGGAATCGTTCCGTCCATGCAGTAGTAGTCGGGCGAGACGCGCCCGGCGGCCGGAAACGCCGCCTTGCGTCCAGCCCAGAAGCGCAGCCGCTCCTCCTCGTCGCGCGAGACGCGCCACTCGGTGGCGCCGCAGCGCTCGAGCACCGCTCCCATGCGCGCGATCTCTTCTTCCACCTCCTCGGGCGTGCCGTCGGACTCGCACAGCAGCACCGCCGCGGCCTGAAGCGGATAGCCGGCGTGGACGAAATCCTCCGCGGCGATCGTCGCCCCCTGGTCCATCATCTCCAGCCCCGCGGGGATGATGCCTTCGGCGATGATCGCGGCCACCGCCTCGCCGGCGGCGCGCACCGAGTCGAAGGCAGCGAGGATGCAACGCGCCGTCTGCGGCCGGGGCAGCAGTTTCACCGTGATCTCGGTGACCACCGCCAGCATTCCCTCCGAGCCGATCGCCAGCGCGAGCAGGTCGTAGCCCGGCGCATCGGGGGCGAGGCTGCCAAAAACGACGGGCTCCCCCGCGGCGGTGTAGCCGCGCACGCGCAGCACGTTGTGCACCGTGAGGCCGTACTTCAGGCAATGCACGCCCCCGGAATTCTCGGCCACGTTGCCCCCCAGGGTACAGGCGATCTGCGAGGACGGATCGGGCGCGTAATAGAGCCCGTACGGCGCGGCTGCTTCCGAAATGGCGAGGTTACGCACTCCCGGCTGCACCGTGGCGGTACGTGCGAAGGGGTCGAGGGCGAGGATGCGGTTCAAGCGCGCGAGCGACAGCACCAGCCCCTGCGGGTGCGGCAGCGCCCCGCCAGAGAGCCCCGTGCCGGCTCCGCGCGGCACGACCGGCACCCGCAGACGGTGACAGGTCTGGAGCAGTGCCACCACCTCTTCCTCGCTGCGCGGCAGCGCCACGGCCCAGGGCAGCTCGCGAAAGGCCGAAAGGCCGTCGCACTCGTAGGCGCGAAGTTCGGCCTCGTCGTGGATCAGGGCGTCTTCGGGCAGCAGCCGGCGCAGCTCGGCGACGAACGCCTCGCGAGAAACGGTCGGGGAGAGGGAATCGGACGGGGTTTCAGCCATCGACGCGCTCCAGCGGGGCAGAGGGTTCTTCGACGGGATTCTCCGCCGGGCACAGCACTTCGGCCACACGATCGGCCGTTCCTTCCAAATGACGTTCGGCCGCGCGCCATGCCGCCGCCGGATCGCCCGCACGCACCGCTTCGAGGATCTCGCGGTGCTCGGCGTTGGCTACGAGCGGCCAACCCCGCACCTGCCCCTCCTCGCCCCAGAGGACGCGGTGCACGGCGGCATTCTTCGCGCCCAGGTATTCCTGGAAACGCTCGATCTCGGGGTTGTGCGTGGCGCGGGCGAGCGCCAGGTGGAATTCGTCGTCCCACTGCGCCCCGGTCGTCCCCTTGGCAGGCGAGTGCGCCGCCTGACGGGCCCAGCGGTCCATGGCAGCCACCACCGCTTCGAGATGGTGCAGATCGGCCTCGCTGCGCCGCAGCGCCGCCAGTTCGGCCACGCCGGTCTCGAACACCTTGCGCAATTCGAGAATATGGCGCAGCTCTTCGAGCACGTCGACTTCCTCGACGTTCTTGAGATGGAACCCCTTGCGGCCTGGACGATCGATGACGTACGTGCCCGAGCCCTGACGCGCCGCCACCACCCCCTCGGCCTTCAGATCGGCAATGGCCTCGCGCACTACCGTCCGGCTCACCCCTAACTTCGCACACAAAGCATGCTCCGAGGGCAAGCGGGCGCCCCGGGGATGATGGCCGGCAAGGATGGATTCGACCAGCGATTGGACCACCCGCTCACATTCCCGCGTCGTTTTTTTTCGTGTGTCCATGGCCTTGGCTGCGTGAATGAGCTCACGAGGAATTTACACGCAAGCCGGGCTAGGATCAAGCGGCGCGTTCGAGCAAGGGGCGGGCGATGGTCTCCAGGCCCTGCTGCAGCGCGGTTTCGAGCCGCTGCAGCTGCTGCTCGAGCCGCTCGCGCTCGGCGCGCAGTTCGGCCAGCTGGGATTCCAGCGACTCGGCCGCCTGATGCACCCGCACGATGCCGTTCATGCGCAGCTCGAGTTCGGTCTTCTTCTCTTTCAGGGCCGCCTCGAGCGGCAGCAGCGCCTGCCGCACCCAGGTGGCCGCCTCGCGGTGCATCGCCTCCCAGCGATGCTGGACTTCGCTCGCGACCAGGGAAAGGAATCGCTCGATGACACCCGACTTGGTATGCACGAGCATGGTACCCCAGCTGGCGAGCTGGCGCAGGGCCAGGGTTCGCGCCGTCTCGAGCGAAGCGCGCGCGGCGGCGAAATCGAGCGGAGCCGGCGGTCGGCAGTCGATGCCATGCTCCACCTCGAGCTGGCGCATCATGGCCGTGAGCATTTCGTGGATTTCCTTTGCCTTGGCCTGCGCCCGGTCGACGAGCGCAAACACCCGCTCGAAGAACTGCTCGATGCGTTCCTTGAGATCCAAGGAAAAGGCCGCCATTTCCATCTGATGGCGCACGTCGGTGAGCTCGAAGCGGAACCGCGACACCGCCACCGCGTCGAGCAGCTCCCGGCACTGTTTGGCGTAGACGGCCCGGGTAGCCTGATAGCGGCGCAGGGCTGCGTCGAACTCTTCCTTCTCCGCCTGGGCCTTGCGCAGCAGATAGGCCACGCGGCTGCGGTTCTGGCCCCGCAGGGCGGCCAGCTCGGATTCTTGCGCCGCTACCGCCGACAGACGCTCACGCACCATCCCCGCCGCCAGCGCGCCGATCTCGCGAAAGGCGGCCGCCACCGCCTCGCGCGTGAGCGCCTGTCGCTTGCCGAGCAGATCCTGCGACAAGGCCTGTTCGAAAGGCTCGATGCGGCTGCGGCGCAAGAGCGCCTCGTCCCCATGGATGCGCGCAGCCAGCGCCTTCTGCGCCGACAGCGGGAAGACGTGCTCCGGGCGCACCTCCAGCATGCGGGCCACGGATTGGACCTGGGCGGCGATCTCGCGCTCGATCTCGGCTTCGGTGCGGATACCGTCCCACAGCGAGTCGATCTTGTTGAGCGCGACGAGGCAACCCTCGTCGGGATCGACGCGCGACTCGAGCACGTAATGGCGCCAGATCTTCATGTCGCTCTGGGTGACGCCCGTGTCGGCAGCCAGCACGAAGACCACGGCGTGGGCCTGCGGCAGCAGCGAGAGGGTGAGCTCCGTCTCGGCGCCGATGGCGTTGAGCCCCGGCGTGTCGAGGATCACCAGCCCGCGGGCGAGCAGCGGGTGCGGATAGCGCACGATGGCATGGCGCCAGGCGGGCACTTCCACGAGGCCGCCTTCACCGGGCACCAGCCCCTCTTCCCCGCTCGGGTCGATGTGAAAGCCCAGGGACTCGGCCTCGTCGACGGGAATACGCCGGGTTTCGCCCACGCGCTCAAGCGCCTGCTGCACCGAGGCCAGATTCTCCGGGTTGTAGGACTGCACGCTCCAGCACTCGCGCCGACGCCGCGCCTCGTGCAACGAGACGATCTCGCGGCGCGTGTCGATCGGCAGCAACAGCACCTCCGGGCGCGCCCCCTCGAACCATTCGATCTCGGTAGGGCACATGGTGGTGCGTCCGCTGCGCGAAGGCAGCGCCCGCGCACCGAGCGAAGAGAAGACGAGCGCGTTGATGAGCTCCGACTTGCCGCGCGAAAACTCCGCCACGAAGGCCAGACGCAGGCACTCCTCGCGCAGCCGCTCGCGGGCGGCATCGAGCCGGCTCCTGAACACCTCGTTCGCCACGCCCAGGGATTCCAGCGTGCGGGCGAGCGACTCCAGCGCATCGAGCGCCCCGTGGCGCCATTCGTCATAAGCCGTGAAATACCGTTCGAGACTCACCGCCAATCCCCGCGCATGGGAACATCGCATAAGCTTACCATGCCGCTCGCCCCGGAGATTGGCAAACCGGGCAAAAGAACGTGCTTCGCCCCCCTTGGAGCACCCGCCGCACCGGCGCAGCGCAACGCGGACAGGGTTCGCCTTCGCGTCCATACACCGCGAGCCGGTCGCGGTATTCACCCCCCTTTCCTTCCACCGTGCGGTGATCGCGCAGGGTCGTGCCGCCGGCGGCGATCGCCGCCTCGAACACCGCCCGCAGCGCTGCGAGCAGCCGCGCCCAATCCTCTTCGCCGAGCGTACCCGCTGGCCGGTCCGGATGGATACCGGCATGAAAGAGCGCCTCGCAGGCATAGATGTTGCCGGCGCCCACCACCACGTCGCCCGCGAGCAGCACCTCCTTGATCGCCCGCCGCCGCTCCTGCACCCGTTCGCGCGCCAAGGCCGGCGTGAGCCGCGCATCCCACGGCTCCAGCCCCAGACGCGCCTCCAGCGCCCGCTCGGCGGCCGCATCCAGCGGCAGGATGAGGCCGAAACGCCGCGGGTCGGTATAACGCAGCAGATTCTCTTCGAAGAGGAAATCCACGTGATCGTGCCGCCCCGGCGGCACCTCCGGCGCTGCGAACGCGAAATGGCCGCTCATGCCCAGATGCACGAGCAGGGTCCCCTCGTCGAAGCGCCACAGCAGATACTTCCCCCGCCGCTCCACCCGCAGCAACCGCCGCCCCACCCAAGGCGAAAGGGGCGGCACCGGCCGGCGCAGGCGCGGCTCGCGCACCCGCACTTCCGTCAGACTTTTCCCGACGAGGCGATCCTCCAAGCCGCGGCGCACCGCCTCCACTTCGGGCAGTTCAGGCATCCTTTCCTCCGCGAAACCGACGCCGCGGCCTCTCCTCCTTCACCTTCCCAACGGGCGCATCCTGCCACGGCACCAGCTGATCCGGCCGGTTGCCGATGAGATCGCGCCGCCCCATCTTCAGCAGCGCCTCTCGGATGAGCGGCCAGTTGGCCGGATCGTGCCAGCGCAGCAGCGCTTTGTGCAGCCGCCGGCGCCGCCCCTCGCGCACCACCTCGACCGCCTCGCCGCGCGCGAGCGGTCGCAGCGGATTGCGCCTGCTGTGATACATCGCCGTGGCGAGCGCCATCGGCGTGGGCAGAAAGGTCTGCACCTGGTCGGGGCGAAAGCCGTTCTTCTTCAGCCACAGCGCCAGCGCCACCATGTCTTCGTCGGAGGTGCCCGGATGCGCGGCGATGAAGTACGGGATCAGCTGCTGGTTCTTGCCCGCCTCGCGCGAGAAGCGTTCGAAGAGGGCGCGGAACTGCTCGAAGGTCTCCACCCCCGGTTTCATCATCTTGGAGAGCGGCCCCGGCTCGGTGTGCTCCGGCGCGATCTTCAGCCGCCCGCTCACGTGATGGGTGACGAGCTCGCGCACATACTCGGGCGAGCGCACCGCCAGATCGTAGCGCACGCCCGAACCGATGGTGATGCGCTTCACCCCCGGCACCTGCCGCGCACGGCGATAGAGCCGGATGAGCGGCGCATGGTCGGTATCCAGGTTCGGGCAAATGCCGGGATAGACGCAGGACAGGCGCCGGCAATGGCGCTCGATCGCCGGATCCTTGCAGCGCATCCGGTACATGTTCGCCGTCGGTCCGCCCAGGTCGGTCACGTGCCCGGCAAAGCCCGGCGTGCGGTCGCGGATCGCCTCGATCTCGCGCAGGATGGAGTCTTCCGAACGGCTCTGGATGATGCGCCCCTCGTGCTCGGTGATGGAGCAGAACGTGCAGCCGCCGAAACAGCCGCGCATGATGCTCACCGAGAACTTGATCATCTCCCAGGCCGGAATGTGCGCCTGCCCATAGCTCGGATGGGGACGACGCGCGTAAGGCAAGCCGTAGATGAAATCCATCTCGGCGGTAGACAGCGGCAGCGGCGGCGGATTGACCCACACCTCGCGCGCCCCCGGCCCTTCGCCGTGGCGCTGCACCAGGGCGCGGGCGTTGCCCGGGTTCGATTCCAGATGCATCACGCGCGAGGCATGCGCATAGTGCAGGGGATCGTCGCGCACCGCCTCGAACGAAGGCAGGCGCACCACCTCGCGGCTGCGGTCGCGCTTGGCGCCCACGGGCTCTCGACCCTCGGCGGGCTGCGGCGCGGAGGGCATGGGACGCACGGCGTAGGGATCGGGCGGAGGCATGGAACGTCCGGGCGCCTCGACCTCGCTCGCGTCGATCTCGCGCCAGTCCGCCTGCGGTTTCCAGCCCGGCGGTACCGCGAACACCGTGCCGCGCAGATCGCGGATCGAACCGATGGGCTCGCCCTCATCCAGCCGGCGCGTGAGCGCGAGCAGAGCCCGCTCCGCGTTGCCGTAGAGCAAAATATCGGCCTTCGCGTCGAGCAGCACCGAGCGGCGCACTTTCTCCGACCAGTAATCGTAGTGCGCCAGCCGCCGCAGGCTCGCCTCGATTCCCCCCAGCACCACCGGCACGCCAGGAAAGGCCTCGCGCACCCGCTGCGCATAGACGATCACCGCCCGGTCCGGGCGCTTGCCCGCCACTCCGCCCGGCGTATAAGCGTCGTCCGAACGGATGCGCCGCTCGGAGGTATAGCGGTTGACCATGGAATCCATGTTGCCGGCGGTGATGCCGAAATACAGCCGCGGGCGCCCCAAGGCCTTGAACGGCTCGGCGCTGTGCCAATCCGGCTGGCTGAGGATGCCCACGCGATAGCCGTGCGCTTCCAGGAAACGCGCGAGCAGCGCCATGCCGAAACTCGGATGGTCGATGTACGCGTCCCCCGTCACCAGGATCACGTCGCACGCCTCCCACCCCAGCCGTGCCATTTCCGCGCGCGTCATCGGGAAGAACGGCACCGGCGCCCGGCCGCTCGCCGGCGCGATGATCGTATCCTCCCCCCTGTCTTCCGTCTGCTGCATCGTCTCTCGCCCTTCGCCCGCCTTGCCGGGCTCATCGATTCTCATTATCCTACGCAAAGAACGCTTCTGGAGCGAATCCCATGCCCCCCGATCGCACCGGCACCGTCGGCCTCTTCGCCACCTGCCTCATGAACGCGATGCGGCCCAACATCGGCTTTGCCGCGGCGCGGCTCCTCGAAGACGCCGGCTGGCGCGTCGAAGTTCCGCGCGAGCAGACCTGCTGCGGCCAGCCCGCCTACAACGGCGGCGACGAAGACGCCGCCCGCGCGCTCGCCCGCCGCACCATCGCCCAGTTCGAAGCCTTCGACGCCCTCGTGGCCCCCTCCGGCTCATGTCTGGCCACCCTCAAGCACGACTACCCCCGCCTGCTGCGCGACGACCCCCTCTGGGCTGGCCGTGCCCAGGCGCTCGCCGACAAATCCTGGGAGCTCCTTACGTTTCTCCACGAACGGGTCGGCCCCGAGCACATCCGCAGCCGCTTCCCCCATCGCGTCACCTACCACGACAGCTGCTCGGGGCTGCGCCAGCTCGGCATCCGCGAGGCGCCCCGGGCGTTGCTTGCCCGTGTCGAAGGGCTAAGACTCGTGGAAGCCGAAGAACGCGAAGTCTGCTGCGGCTTTGGCGGCACTTTCAGCGTCAAGTATCCCACCCTCTCCGAGCGCCTCGCCGAAAACAAGGTGCAGCGGCTGCTCGCCACCCGCGCCGAGGTCGTGCTCGGGGGCGACCTCGGCTGTCTGCTGCACCTCGCCGGGCGGCTTTCCCGCATCTGCGCCCCGGTGCGCGTCTATCACACGGTCGAAGTGCTCGCCGGCCTGGCCGACGGCCCCGGCATCGGCCAGGCCTGAACGGAGCGACCCCATGCAGATCCGCACCCGCGAGTTCGTCCCCCGCGCCACCTTCGCCCTGCACGACCCACTGCTGCAGCGCGCCCTCGCCAACGCCGCCGGCGGATTCATCGGCAAACGCGCCAAGGCCGTCGCCGAAGTGCCCGAGTTCGAGGCCCTGCGCGAAGCCGCCCGACAGCGCAAGGACGAGATCCTCGCCGAGCTCGACCTCTGGCTCGAACGCTACGAAGCGCAGGTACGCGCCGTGGGCGGCCAGGTCCACTGGGCACGCGACGCCGAAGACGCCCGCGCCATCATCCGCGCCCTGTGCGCCCGCGCCGGCGCCAAGACCGTGGCCAAGGGCAAATCCATGGTCTCGGAAGAAATCGGGCTCAACGAGGCGCTCGCCGCCGACGGGCTCGAAGTGATCGAAACCGATCTGGGCGAATACATCGTGCAGCTGGCCAAGGAACCGCCCTCGCACATCATCGCCCCGGCCGTACACAAGACCAAGGAGCAAGTCGCCGAACTCTTCGCCGAGCACCACGGCACCACCCCCGAGCCCACGGTCTCGGGCCTCGTCACCGAAGCGCGCCAGCAGCTGCGGCGCGCCTTCTTCCGTGCCGACGTGGGCATCACCGGCGCGAATTTCCTCATCGCCGAAACCGGCGCCTCGGTCATCGTCACCAACGAAGGCAATGGCGACCTCACCCAGACGCTCGCCCGCGTGCACATCGTCACCGCCGGCATCGAGAAAGTCGTCCCCGCGCTCGAAGACGCCACCCTCTTCCTGCGGCTGCTCGCGCGCAGCGCCACCGGCCAGGACAGCGAAACCTACACCACCTATTCCATGGGCCCGCGCCGCGCCGGCGATCCCGACGGTCCGCAGGAATACCACGTCGTGCTCGTCGACAACGGCCGCAGCCGCATGCTTGGCGGCCCTTGGCGCGAGATGCTTCGCTGCATCCGCTGCGGCGCCTGCATGAACCACTGCCCCGTGTACGGCGCCATCGGCGGGCATGCCTACGGCTGGGTCTACCCCGGCCCCATGGGCTCGGTCCTCACCCCCCTCTTCGTGGGACTCGACACCGCCTACGACCTTCCCAACGCCTGCACCCTCAACGGCCGCTGCGGCGAAGTCTGCCCGGTCAAGATCCCCCTGCCCGATCTCATCCGCGAAGTGCGCCACGCCCAGCAGCGCGACGGCCTGCACCCCCCGGCCGAGCAGCGCGTCAAGGCCCTGTGGCGGCGCGTCGCCGAACGCCCCGCCCTCTACCACGGGCTCGAGCGCCTCGCCGTGCGGCTCCTCGCCACCCTAGGCCACAAAGGACGCATCCGCCGCCTGCCGGGGCTCTCCGGCTGGACGGACGCGCGCGACCTCCCCGCCCCCGCCGGGCGCACCTTCCTCGAACTCTGGCACGCCAAAGGCCACGACGAATGAGCGAATCCGCCCCCCTCGACCCCGCCCTCGCCGCCCGACGCCGCGACACCGTGCTCGGCGCCATTCGCCGCAACCTCGGCCGCGACGCCGCCCCGCCCGCCCCCGAATTCCCCATGCCGCCGGCGCACCCGCGCCTTGCCGTGCCCGAAGAAGACCTGGTCGAACGCTGGCGCAAGCGCTGGGAAGCCCGCGGCGGCACCAGCGCCCTCGTGCCCACGAAAGCCGCCGCGGTCGAGCACCTCGTCGCATGGTGCCGCGAACATGGCCTTCCCGCCCCCACCCACGCCGCCCGGCCCCTGCTCGAACTCCCCTGGCCCGCCGACTGGCACCTCGACCCTGGCCCCGCCGGCATCGACACCCAGAGCGCCGTGAGCCTCGCCTTCGCCGGCATCGCCGAAGTCGGAACCCTCGCCTTCCTCTCCGGCCCCGAGAGCCCTGTCACCCACCTCTTCGTGCCCGACAACCACTTCATCCTGCTCGACGCTGCCACCATCGTGCGCCACTTCGAAGACCTCTGGCAGCGCCTGCGCCACCACCTCGCTCCCGCTGGCGGCGACTGGCGCGAACGGCTGCCGCGCACCATCAACTTCGTCGCCGGTCCCTCCCGCACGGGCGACGTCGAACAGACGATCCAGCTCGGCGCGCATGGACCAAGGCGGGTGCATGTGGTGATTTTCCAAGAAAATCGTTGAAACACCCTTTGACGAGGAGCCCCCCCATGACCGACCAACCCTACACCCCGCCGCGCGTCTGGCAATGGGAACAACCCAGCGGCGGGCGATTCGCCAGCATCAACCGCCCCGTGGCCGGGCCCACGCACGAAGCCGAGCTGCCCGTGGGCAAGCACCCCCACCAGCTCTACTCGCTCGGCACGCCCAACGGCCAAAAAGTCACCATCCTCTTCGAAGAGCTGCTCGAAGCCGGCCATGCCGACGCCGAATACGACGCCTGGCCCATCGACATCATGAAAGGCGAGCAATTCTCGACCGGGTTCGTCGCCATCAACCCCAACTCCAAGATTCCGGCCCTGCTCGACCGCAGCACCAATCCCCCGACGCGGGTGTTCGAATCCGGCGCCATCCTGGTCTATCTGGCGGAAAAATTCGGCCAATTCCTCCCCGCCTCGGGTGCTCCGCGGGCCGAGTGCCTCTCCTGGCTCTTCTGGCAAGTGGGTTCCGCCCCCTACCTGGGCGGAGGCTTCGGGCACTTCTACGCCTACGCGCCCATCAAGCTGCAATACCCCATCGACCGCTTCGCCATGGAAGTCAAGCGCCAGCTCGACGTGCTCGACCGCAACCTCGCCCAACGCCGATTCATGATCGGCGACGAATACACCATCGCCGACATGGCCATCTGGCCCTGGTACGGCGGCCTCATCCTGGAAAACCTCTACGACGCCGCCGAGTTTCTGCAAGTCCACGACTACAAGAACGTGGTGCGCTGGGCGAACGAACTCGCCGAGCGCCCCGCCGTCCAGCGCGGCCGCCGCGTCAACCGCATCCGCGGACCGGAATCGCTGCGCCTGCCCGAGCGGCACGGACCGGAAGATTTCCTTGCGTCCTAAGCTCTTGCGGCAAACGACGAGACAAAGGCGGCCCAACCATCAGAAGCCTGTCTGTTCAGAAGTGAGCGCTGTGCCAAGGCTGGGCCGGCCCTTGACAAGGGGCAGGAGCCCGACTTTAATAACTGTTGTTAGTCATCAAGAGACACCGCAATGCCGACCAGTGTGGCACTCAGCCCCCATTTCGAGGCCTTCATCCGCCAGCTGGTGGAGTCGGGCCGTTTCAACAACGCCAGCGAAGTGGTGCGCGCCGGACTGCGCCTGCTCGAAGAGCATGAAGCCGAACAGGCGGCCAAGCTGCAAGCCCTGCGCGAAGCCGTGGCGGTGGGTCTGGCCAGCGGACCGGATCTTTCGGAGGAAGAAGTGTTCGACCGGCTGGAGGCGAAGTATCTCGCCATGGCTGAAGCGGCCGAAAGAACCTGATTGGTACGGCTTATCTTTCTGCCGCAGGCCGAAGCGGATACGGCAACTACCTCGTGCTGTTTTTTGAAGAGCCTGGCCTGGTGCGGATCGTGCGGGTGCTGCACGGGGCCATGGACGTCGAAGCGCAGTTCGCCGAAAAAATCTCTCTCCCGACACCAAAACCGACACAAAAATCTAGTCGAATCTTTGCGCGGCCGCCGCGTCCACCGCATCCGCGGGCCGGAATCGCTGCGCCTGCCCGAGAGCGGCACAGGTCGAAATATTTCGGGCGCTGCAGCGACGCTGCACCGGATCATTCCATGCCGTTGCCGGAGCCGGCGCGAACCGCTACACTTCATTCCCACGCAATAACGGAAACGCGGCGCCTGCCGGGTTTCCCTTTCCAAGAAATGAGCGCCCATGCCAACACTGAACTGGATCGGCAAAGACGCCGTCGTCAAGCATCACAAGGACGTCCCGTTCCGACTGCTCGAGCCGGTCGCCGATCTCTCCTGCGGCCCGGCCGATTCGGGCAACCTGATCGTGCAGGGCGACAACCTGCACGCCTTGAAGGCGCTGCTGCCGCGCTACGCCGGCCAGGTGAAATGCATCTACATCGACCCGCCCTACAACACCGGCAACGAGGGCTGGGTGTACAACGACAACGTCAACAGCCCCGAGATTCGCAAGTGGCTGGGCGAGGTGGTCGGCAAGGAGGGCGAGACGCTCGACCGCCACGACCGCTGGCTGTGCATGATGTACCCGCGCCTCGTGCTCTTGAGGCAGTTCCTGCGTGAAGACGGGGCGATTTTCGTGTCGATCGACGACAACGAGGTGGCAAGTCTAAAATTTTTAATGGACGAAATATTCGGACGCTCCAACTACATCGCACAAATAGAGTGGCAAAAGCGATACACTCGTAGCAATAACACTTCTGGATTCACTACCGTTGTTGAGCACATCTTGGCATACGCGAAGTCGAGTTCCTTTTCGCCCAATCTCGTTGCAAAAGGGGAAGAAGCAAATGCTCGTTATTCGAACCCGGACAACGATCCTCGTGGGCCTTGGAAAGCAATACCATTCTTAAATCCTCTTTCACCGAAAGAACGACCAAATCTGGCTTATGACATTATCCAACCAAATACAGGTGAAATTCTCCGCGCAACCAGAAAAGCATGGCGAGCATCTCGAGATATATACGAACAGTACCTATCGGAAAATCGAATTTATTGGGGAAAAGATGGTAAAAGCAAGACGCCAACTGTAAAGCGTTTTTTGTCTGAAGTAAGGGATGGCATGCCTCCGGTAAATTTTTGGGATTATCGATTCGCAGCACATACAGACATTGCGAACCAAGAACTAAAAGCCATATTCGGAGATAAATCATTCCCCACCCCAAAACCAACCTTGCTCATCCAGCGCATCCTGCAAATCGCTACCGACAAGGATTCCCTTATCCTCGACAGTTTCGCCGGCTCCGGCACCACCGCCCACGCGGTCCTGAAACAAAACGCCGAGGACGGCGGCAAGCGCCGTTTCATCCTGGTCGAGATGGACCCGGGCATCGCGCAAAACGTCACCGCCGAGCGCGTGCGCCGGGTGGCGCAGGGCTACACCAATGCCAAGGGGCAGGCGGTGGCAGGGTTGGGCGGCGGATTCCAGTTCTGCCGCCTCTGCCCCGAGCCCTTGTTCGACGCCGACGGCCAAATCCGCGGCGACGTGACCTTTGCCCAGCTCGCCGAATTCGTCTGGTTCGTGGAAACCGGCACGGGCTTTAGCGGCACAGCCGACTCGCCGCTCCTGGGCATCTTTGAGGGCCGGGCCATTTATCTCCTCTACAACGGCATTCTCAAGGACAAATCGGCGGACGGCGGCAACGTGCTCACCAGCGCCGTGTTCGAGGCGCTGCCGCCCTTCGCCGGCCCAAAAGTGATCTACGCCGCCGCCTGCCGCCTGGGCAACGCACGGCTGGCGCGCGAGGGCATCATCTTCAAGCAAACGCCCTACGCGCTGGAGATGTGAGCCATGCAGGCGCGCAAGGTCATCATCATTGCCGGGCCAAACGGCGCGGGCAAAACCACGTTTGCGCGCGAATTTTTGCCCAACGAGGCCGGTTGCCCGGTGTTTGTGAACGCCGACCTGATCGCCGCGGGGCTAGCACCATTTGCGCCGGAGAAGGCGGCCGTACAGGCTGGTCGCCTGATGTTGCAAGAACTCTCGCGGCACTTCGCGGCCCGCGAGAATTTCGCGTTCGAGACCACGCTAGCCGGGCGTGGCTATGTACACCACATCCGTGCCTGGCAGGCAGCCGGCTACCGGGTCAAGCTGATTTTTCTGCAACTCGACAGCCCCGAGGAAGCCATTGCCCGTGTCGCGCAGCGCGTCCGTCAGGGCGGACACGCCATTCCTGAAGCGACGATCCGCCGCCGCTTTGCGGCCGGCCGGGAAAATTTCCAACGCCTGTATGCCCCGCTGGTGGACGCTTGGGCGCTGTATGACAACGCCGGCGCCACGCCGGTATTGCTGGACTGGAGCGAGAAGCCATGAATCCACGACCGATCGAAACCGCGCAGGATGAGGACTTGCGCCTATCACGTCAGGCCATGCAACGCGCCGCCCTACGTGCCTGGGAAATCGCAGCGCGGACCGGTACGGCCATCATCATCCGCCGTGCCGGCGCGATCGAGGCGGTACGGCCCCAAGAGCTCGAACCGCCGCAGCTGCAGCAGACACTGCACGCGCCAGACACGGGAAAGCCATGACCCCCTTCACCCCCAAAACCTACCAGCAGCAGGTGCTGGACAGCGTGGAGGCCTATTTCAAGGCTTGCCACGAACTCCCCTCGCCCGCGCTTGCCTTCACCGCCACGACCGAACGCCTGTGGGGCCGCGGCAATCCGTACCACCCGCTCACGGGCTTTCCGGCCGACATGCCGTACTTCTGCCTGCGCGTGCCGACCGGAGGCGGCAAAACCTGGCTCGCAGCGAAAAGCGTGGCGCTGGTGAACACGCACCTGCTGCGTTGCGAGTACAGCGTAATTTTGTGGCTGGTGCCCAGCAAGTCGATCCGCGAGCAGACGATCAAGGCGCTGAAGGATCGCAGCCACCCCTATCACGCCGCGCTGCGCGAGGCAGGGCCGGTGACGGTGCTCGATCTGGAAGAAGCCAAGAGCGTGACGCGCGCCACGCTGGACACGTCCACCACCGTGATCGTCGCCACGCGCCAGGCGTTTCAGGTGGAGGATGAGGAATGCCGCAAGGTGTATCAGTCGAGCGGCGCGCTGATGCACCACTTCGACAACCTCTCGCCCCACCAGCGCGATGCCTTGCTGGCCGAAGGCGAGGGCAGCGAGCGCACCGTGCCCTATTCGCTCGCCAACGTGTTGCGCCTGCGCCGGCCCTTCGTGATCGTGGACGAAGCGCACAACAGCCGCACGGAGCTCGCCTTCGACATGCTGGCGCGCTTTCGCCCGAGCGGCGTGCTGGAGCTCACCGCCACGCCCGATCTCACGCGCACGCCGAGCAACGTGTTGCACAGCGTCTCGGCGGCGGAATTGAAAGCGGAGGAAATGATCAAGTTGCCGGTGCTGCTCGAAACCGAGCCCAACTGGCAGCAGTGCCTGGCCGATGCGCTGGCCCGGCGCGAGGCGCTGCACAAGCTGGCCGATGAAGAACGCCGTGCCGGCGCACCCTACCTGCGGCCGGTGGTGTTGATCCAGTCCGAACCGCGCCGCGCGGGCGTGGAGACGCTGGATTTCGACCGCGTGAAGCACGAGCTGATCGCCAACCACGGCATCCCGCCCGAGGAGATCGTCGTGGCCACCGGCGAAGAAAAAGGGCTGGAGCAGATCGACGCCACCTACCCACGGGGCATTGCCGACCCGGCCTGCCCGGTGAAGTTCGTCATCACCCAGAAGGCACTCGCCGAAGGCTGGGATTGCCCGTTTGCCTACATTCTGGTGAGCATGGCCGAGCTGAAATCGGCCACGGCGGTGGAACAGCTGCTGGGGCGCATCCTGCGCCAGCCGAACGCGCGCCACTTTGCCGACCAGCGCCTCAATCAATCCTACGCATTCGTGGTGTCGCGCAACTTTGCCGAAACAGCGGCCGCGCTGCGCGACCGGCTGGTGGCCGGGGCCGGCTTCGAGCGGCGCGAGGTGGCCGAATTCGTGGCTGCGGCTTTGCCGGAGCAGGCGCGTCTCGACCTGGAAGCTCACGCCGGGCGTGTGGTGGTGCGGCCGGTGGCGGTGACGCTGCCGGAAAAGCCCGACCTCAAAAGCGTGCCGAAACCGGTGCGCGACAAACTGAGCTGGGACAGTGCGCTCAACACCCTGACCCTGCACGCGCCGCTCTCGGAAGATGAAACCGAAGCGCTCAAGGCATCGGTCACTTCCGCAACGGCAGCCGCGGCCATTGAGGAAGCTGCCGAAAAGAGCCGCACGACGGCGATCGAGTTTTTTCAGACACCGGCCGAACAGGGTGAGCGCTTTCGCGTGCCGCAGCTGGCCTTGCGCGTGCAGGGCAAGTTGCAGCTCTTCGACGATCCGGAAGTGCTCGAATATCCGTGGAACCTCTCGCTCTACGACGCCGAACCGACGGCCGGCGAACTCGCAGCCTTGGGTGCGGCGCTCAAGGTGGCCGAGGGCGGCGAAATCGACGTCGACGCGGGTGGTCACGTGGTGTCGCGTTTCCTGCCCGAATTGCAGCGCGACTTGGGTCTCGTGTATCCACCCGAACACTGGGACGAAGTACGCCTCGCCACCTGGTTGTGCCGCAACCTGCCCGAACCGTCGCTGACCCATGAGAACAAGCAGGCGTTCGTCGCCGCGTGGCTCACGGCCTTGCTGCGCCGGGACGGCTTCACGCTGGCGCGCGTCAACCTGCAGAAGTTCCTGATCCGCAATCTGATCGAAGCGCGTATTCGGGAACTGCGCAAACAGGCTGTCGGCAAGGCGTACCAGCAGACCTTATTCGGTGACGATGCGGCCTCGCGCGTGGCAGTGAGCGACCAATACGTCTTCGAGTTTCACGCCCTGGCTTATGCGCCCAGTCGCGACTACGACGGACGATTCGGGCATTTCGACTTCCGCAAGCACTTCTACGGCCGCATCGGCGACTTCGACAGCAAAGAGGAGTTCGAATGTGCCTGCCAATTGGACATATGGGCACAGCAGGGCCGCATCAAGTTCTGGGTGCGCAATCTCGTGCGCCGCGAAGGCTGCTCCTTCTTCCTGCAGAAAGCCGACGGCCGCTTCTACCCGGATTTCCTGTGCCAGTTACCAGATGTGGCAGGTCAGCCCGGGCCGATTCTCGCGGTTGAATACAAGGGTGCGGATCGTTGGAACGGGGCCGAGAATGACCGCCTGATCGGCGGCCTGTGGGCGAATCTTTCTGAAGGGCGCTGCCGATTCGTGATGGTCACGGATAGGCGATGGGATTGGATTGAGGCGCAGCTGAACCGTTTGCCGGTTCCGCAGCGCTGAGTCCGTGACGTCACCATGGACCACGCCACCCTCTCCCTCCTGCGCGAGCGCCATCCCGCCTGGCGGCTGCTGGCTTCGCCGTACGCGCCGCTCGTGGCGAGTTTTCTGCACCGGGTGTTCGTAGCACCTAACGTGCGGGTAATGCCGGAGGTCGACCTCGTCGAAGCGCTGGAGGATGATCTCTATGCGCTGCGCGAACAGCTCGGGCCTGACGCCTACCCCAAGAGCGCCCTGGACTACCTCAACGACTGGGCTGCACCCGACAAGGGGTGGCTGCGCAAGTTCTACAAGCCCGGCACGGACGAGGCGCAGTTCGACCTGACGCCGGCCGCCGAGAAAGCGATCGCATGGCTGCAGACGCTCACCGAGCGGCCGTTCGTCGGCACCGAATCGCGCTTGCTGACGCTCTTCGCGTTGCTGGAGCAGATCAGCGCCGGAACCGAAGCCGACCCGGCCAAGCGCGTGAAGGAACTGCGCAAAAAGCGCGATGCGCTCGACGCCGAGATCGCCCGCGTGCTGGCAGGCGAGGTACCGCTCTTGGACGACACGGCGGTCAAGGATCGCTTCTTGCAGTTCCAGCATCTGGCACGCGAGCTGCTCGCCGATTTTCGCGAAGTGGAGCACAACTTCCGCCAGCTCGACCGCAAGGTGCGCGAGAAGATCGCGCTGTGGGAAGGCGCCAAGGGCGAGCTGCTCGACGAGATCATGGGCGAGCGCGACGCCATCGGCAACTCCGACCAGGGGCGCAGCTTTCGCGCGTTCTGGGACTTCCTCATGTCCAGCCGGCGGCAGGAGGAGCTTTCCGAACGGCTCGATCGGGTGCTGGCACTGCCCGCGGTCGCGCAGCTTGCACCGGATCCGCGCACGCGCCGAGTGCACTACGACTGGATGGAGGCCGGCGAACACACCCAGCGCACCGTGGCGATGCTCTCGCAGCAGCTGCGCCGTTTTCTGGACGACCGAGCATTCCTTGAGCACCGCCGCATCCTCGACCTGCTGCACGGCATCGAGAGCAAGGCGCTGGCACTGCGCAAGGCCATGCCCGCCGGCACGGTCATGCACATCGACGCCATGGGCGCGGACGTAGAACTACCGTTCGAGCGTCCCCTGTATACGCCGAGCGAGAAGCAACGTCTGGCCGATCTGGCACTCGTCGCTGGCAAGGACGATATCGATACCGCGCGTCTGTTCGACCAGATCGTGGTAGACAAAGCACGCCTGCGGTCAGCCGTGCAGCGAGCGCTGCGCTGCCAACCGCAGATCACACTGCGCGAGTTGCTGGAGGCCGAGCCCTTGCGCCAGGGTCTGGCCGAGCTGGTGGCTTATCTGGAGCTAGCCCACGCCGCTGATGCCGGTGATGCGCCGAACGGCTGGCGGGTCGTGGTGGATGATGCTCACCCCGAGACGATTCGTTGGCAGGGCAGCGATGCCGCGGGCGAGACCGTGATGCGCACGGCACACCTGCCGCGGGTGATTTTCACGCGCTGAAATCCGCTGGGGGAAAAATGGATATGATGAGCGATGCCCTGAACGACGACAGCACGATGGACGTGCCGTCCAGCGCACCGCCGGCCGTGCCCGAGCTGTCGCGGCTAATGGTGCACCTCCTCAAGGGCGTCCTTTACCGCGACGACGACGAGCGGCTGTGGGAGAGCCTCTTGCGCCTGCAGGCGCGCGTCAGGGAACAGGCCGCCGTGCTGCTGCTCGAGCTGGTGCTGGACGAAGCCGAGGGCTTCGCGTTCCTCAAAAGCCGCCCAGACCCGGACGAAGCCGACGGCGCACCGCGCCTGCCTCGGCTCATTGCGCGCCGGCCTCTGTCCTACCCGGTAAGCCTGATGCTGGCGCTGCTCAGAAAGCGCCTGGCCGAGTTCGACGCTGGTGGCGGCGACACGCGGCTGGTGCTCTCGCGCGACGAGATTGCCGAGCTGATGCGAGTGTTCCTGCCCGATGGCACCAACGAGGCCCGGCTGATCGACCAGGTGGACGCGACTCTCGCCAAGGTGGTCGATCTGGGCTTTCTGCGCCGACTCAAGCCTGCTGCCGGCAGTGTGCAGGACCGGGGGCACTACGAGGTGCGGCGCATCCTGAAAGCCTTCGTGGATGCGCAATGGCTGGCCGAGTTCGACGCGCGCATGGAGGGTTACCGCACGGCGCTGTCGTCCGGTGCCGCCAAGGAGGCAGGCGATGCTTGAAGTGTCAACGCTCGACCTCGACTTCGTGGGCGACGACAGCCGCGTGGGTTTTCGGCTGCAGCGGCTGGAGGTGCTGAACTGGGGCACCTTCGACAAGCGGGTGTGGCGCCTGGAGCTCGACGGGCGCAACGGCCTGCTCACCGGCGACATCGGCTCGGGCAAGTCCACGCTGGTCGATGCCATCACCACCTTGCTGGTGCCGGCGCAGCGCGTGGCCTACAACAAGGCGGCCGGGGCGGACGCACGCGAGCGCTCGCTGCGCTCCTACGTGCTGGGCCACTACAAGAGCGAGCGCAACGAGGTCACCGGCACTGCCCGCCCTGTGGCGCTGCGCGATGCGTCGAGCTACTCGGTCATCCTCGGCATGTTCCGCAACGAGGGCTACGACCAGGCAGTGACGCTCGCGCAGGTGTTCTGGCTGAAGGATCCGCAGGGCCAGCCTGCGCGCCTGTTCGTAGCCGCGGAGCGCGAACTTACCCTCGCCGACGACTTCAGCGGCTTTGGCAGTGACATCACGGCGCTGCGCAAGAAGCTGCGCGGTGCGGGCTGCGAACTGTTCGACAGCTTTCCGCCCTACGGCGCCTGGTTCCGCCGTCGATTCGGCATCGAGCACGAGCAGGCGCTGGAGCTCTTCCACCAGACCGTCTCGATGAAGTCGGTGGGCAACCTCACCGACTTCGTACGCAGCCACATGCTGGAGCCCTTCGATGTGGGCAGCCGCATCGAGGCGTTGATCCGCCACTTCGATGACCTGGACCGGGCGCATCAGGCGGTGCTCAAGGCCAAGCGGCAGGTGGATTTGCTCACACCCCTGGCCGAGGACGGCAAGCGTCACCAGCGGCTTTCGGCCGAGATCCAGGGCTGGCGGGAGGCGCGCGACCAGCTTCGGCCGTACTTCGCCCGGCAGAAGGGCGAGCTGCTGGAACGCCGCCTCGGTCTGCTGGCGCAGGATGCAGCCCGGCTCGACGCGCAGATCGAGCGCCTGGACATTCAGCGCGAAACCGAGCGCATCGAGCTTGGCCGCCTGGAGCGGGCCCTGCGCGACAACGGCGGCGACCGCCTGGAGGAGCTGGCGGCGGAGATGCGCCGTCTGGAGCAGGAAAAGATCCAGCGCCAGCAGAAATCGGATCGCTTTCAGACGCTGCTGGCGCGCATCGACGAGGCAGCGCCGGCCGATGAAGCCGGCTTTCTCGCCCAGCAGCAGAACATCGCCCAGCGCGCCGAAGGCTTGCGCGAGCGCATTGCCGACCTGGACAACCGCGAGCGCGAGGAGGACTTTGCTTTCCGCAAGGGTCGTGAAGAGCACGCCGTCTTGTCCGATGAGATCGACAGTCTGCAGCGGCGCAAGAGCAACATCAGCGCCGCCCAGATTCGCATCCGCGATGCGCTGTGCGCGACGCTGGGCATCACCGAAGACGAACTGCCTTTCGCGGGCGAGCTCATCCAGGTGCGCGAGGACGAACGCGACTGGGAAGGTGCCGCCGAACGGCTGCTCCATGGCTTCGGCCTTTCGCTCTTGGTGCCGGAGGCGCACTACAAGGCCGTTGTGGACTGGGTGGACCGCCAGCATCTGGGTGCCCGGCTGGTGTACTTCCATGTGCGTCCGCGAAAGGCGGCGCCGGGCGTGGCGCTGCATCCGCAGTCACTGGTGAAGAAGCTCGCCATCAAGCCGGATTCGCCGCACTCCGAGTGGCTGGGACAGGAACTGCGCCAGCGCTTCGACGTGGCCTGCTGCGACACCGGCGAGCAGTTTCGCCGCGAGGCACGCGCCATCACGCGTGCAGGACAAATCAAGGACCCGAGCGGGCGCCACGAGAAGGACGACCGCAGCGCCATCTCCGATCGCAGCCGCTACGTGCTCGGCTGGAGCAATGCCGACAAGCTGCGCGCCTTGCACGACCGGCGGCAGCGTCTGGAGGAGAAGCTCGCCATGCTCGGGCAGCGCATCGGCGAAATCCAAGCGGCGCGCAACGAACTGCGGGGCCGGCTGGATGCCCTCAGCAAACTGGAAGAATTCACGCGCTTTGCCGACATCGACTGGATGAGCCTGGTTCGGAGAATCGGCGATCTCACCGAGGAACGGGCGAGGCTGGAAGCCGCCTCCGACGCGCTGCAAGAATTGGCGCGCCAGCTCGAGGCGGTGCAAGGGCGGCTTACGGAGGTAGAGCGCCAGCGCGACGCGGCCCGCGACAAGCGCTCGGCGGTCGCCACCAGGAAAGAGGCGGCGCAAACACTGTGTGATCAGGCCCGCACCATTTGGGCTGACGCACCGCTGACCGAAACGCAGATCGCGCGTCTGGACGCCTGGCGTGCGCAGGCGTTGGGCGAGCATCAACTCACGGTCGAATCATGCGACAACCGCGAGCAGGAGCTGCGCGACTGGCTGCAGGCTCGCATCGACATGGAGGACAAGCGCCTGGCGCGCCTTACCGAGCGCATCGTCAATGCCATGCGCGGTTTCAAGGAGGAGTTCAAGGCCGAGACGGCCGAAATGGACGTTGCACTCGCGGCATTGCCGGAGTATGAACGCCTGCTCGCCAGCTTGCAGAGCGACGACCTGCCGCGCTTCGAGGCGCGCTTCAAGGAGCTCTTGAACGTCAACACCATCAACGAGATCGCCAACTTCAACGCCCAGCTCGCCCGCGAACGAGAGACGATCAAGGAGCGGGTGGACTTCATCAACCAGTCGCTCGCCGCCATCGACTACAACCCCGGCCGCTTCATCAAGCTCATCGCGCAGCCCAGTCCGGACGCCGAAGTGCGCGACTTTCAGCAGGACTTGCGCGCGGCCACCTCCGGCGCGCTCACCGGCTCGGCCGACGAGCAGTATTCGGAGGCCAAATTCCTGCAGGTCAAGGCCATCATCGACCGCTTCCGGGGCCGCGAAGGCCTGACCGACGCCGACCGGCGCTGGACCGCCAAGGTCACCGACGTGCGCAACTGGTTTTTGTTTTCGGCCAGCGAGCGCTGGCGCGCCGACGGTGCCGAGTACGAGCACTACACCGACTCGGGCGGAAAATCGGGCGGACAGAAAGAAAAGCTCGCCTACACCGTGCTCGCGGCAAGCCTGGCCTACCAGTTCGGGTTGGAATGGGGGGCGGTGCGTTCGCGCAGTTTCCGCTTCGTGGTGATCGACGAGGCCTTCGGGCGCGGCTCGGACGAATCTGCGCAGTACGGGCTGCGCCTCTTCCAGCAGCTCAACCTGCAACTGCTGATCGTCACACCGCTGCAGAAAATCCACATCATCGAGCCCTTCGTGGCCAGCGTCGGCTTCGTGCACAACGAGGGCGGGCGCGACTCACGGCTGCGTTGCCTGACGATCGAAGAGTACCGGGCGCAGAAGGCTGGGGGGACGGCAGCAGGGACGGCATCGGGCGCAGCGGACGGGATGGCCGCCGCAGGCGCGGCAGAAGGCGACGCGGCACCATGAGCTGGACCACGCCGGCAGACCTACGCGCCCAGGTGCAACGCCTGTGGGAACGGGGCGAGTTGCTGCGTGCGACGGTCACGGACGCCATGGCGTGGCCCTTGCGTCTGAGTTTGAAGACGCCCAGCGCTTCGGACCTCTCCGATCGCTTCGATGCCGTGCGCGACTGGGTGCGCGCCATTGCCGAGATCCCACAGGTTCGAATCGAATGGCGCGAGCGGAACCACCGTGTGCAAGGAATGCAGCGTCTCCCTGCCGCCGTCTGGCTCGATACCGTGCAGAATGCTTTGGCCTTGATTGGCAAGGCGCGTCAGGCGCAGCGGTTCGAGGCGCTCTGGCAGCAGACGGCTGCCGCGCAGCCCATGCTTCTGGCGTGGCTGTCCCGGCGGCCGATCCAGGCACTGGAGCTCGCCGACCGTTGGGAACGCCTTCTGGCGGTGGTGGCCTGGCTGCAGGCCCATCCGCGCCCGGGCGTGTATTTGCGCCAGGTGGACGCACCTAGGGTGGACAGCAAGTTCATCGAGACCCACCGCGGCGTGCTCGCCGAGTTGTTGGACCTGGCCCTGCCACCCGAGGCCATCGACGCCGCCGCGACCGGCACCGCCCGGTTCGCCCGTCGATTCGGCTTCCTCGACAAGCCGGTGCGAATCCGGTTTCGTCTGCTCGACCCGGCGCTGCCCAGCCTGCCAGGCTGTCAGGACGTGCCGCAGCAGCTACCCGACCTCACGCTCGACGCCGCTAGTTTTTCGGCGCTTCACCTGCCCGTCGCTCGCGTCTTCATCACCGAGAACGAGACCAACTTCCTGGCCTTTCCGCCGGTGACCGGAGCCATCGTGATCTTCGGCGCCGGCTACGGCTGGGACGCACTGGCGCGCACCGATTGGCTGCACCGATGCCAGTTGTTCTATTGGGGCGACCTCGACACCCACGGCTTCGCCATCCTCGACCAGTTGCGCGCCCACTTCCCGAGCGCGGCGTCCTTCCTCATGGACCGACAGACGCTGCTCGCCCACCGTATGCACTGGGGCGAGGAAGCCGACCCGGCACGCCACGACTTGCCGCGTCTCACGCCCGACGAGGCGGCCGTGTATGACGACCTCCGCTTCGATCGCCACCAGCCCCGGTTGCGGCTGGAACAGGAACGCGTGGGCTTTGGCTGGCTGTGCGATCGACTGGCGCGCATTCCCTTGACCGCCCTTCCCCCGGAACCTCGTCTGCCCAGGCAGAAATAAAAATGCCATTTATTCCATTAGTTTTTTGACCAAAATTGCAGTAAGGCCTGATTTACTCGAAACGCATCGCCCCATGGTTCGCCCATCTCGTTTGCCAAATCCCCCTCCCTTGCCTACACTGATCCCACCCAGTTCCTTCGCCATATTCTTTCCCAAGAGGAGTCTTCCGCCATGTCCGCTCTGTTTTCCCCGTTCACGCTCAAGGAAGTACGGCTGCGCAACCGCATCGCCGTCTCGCCGATGTGCCAGTACAGCGCCGAAGAGGGCGTGGCCAACGATTGGCACACGGTGCATTACGCGAGCCTCGCCCGAGGCGGGGCCGGTTTGGTGGTGGTCGAGGCGACGGCCGTCTCGCCCGAAGGGCGCATCACGCCCTATTGCCTGGGACTGTGGAACGATGCTCAGGCGAAGGCGCTCGCGCAGGTGGCCGCCGGCATCAAGAAAGCCGGCGCGGTGCCCGGCATCCAGATCGCCCATGCCGGCCGCAAGGCGAGCGCCAATCGCCCCTGGGAGGGGGACGACCATCTGCCGGAGAGCGATCCCCGCGCCTGGACGCCAATCTCGCCTTCGGCCATTCCCTTCGGCGCCAACCTGCCGCGCGTGCCCCGCGAGATGACGCTGGAAGACATCGCCCGGGTGCAGCGCGACTTCGTGGCGGCGGCCCGGCGGGCGCTGGAAGCCGGGTTCGAATGGCTGGAGCTGCACTTCGCCCACGGGTATCTGGCGCAGAGTTTCTTTTCGGTGCATGCCAACCAGCGCACCGATGCCTACGGTGGAGACGCCGAGCGGCGCGGCCGTTTTCTGCGCGAGACGCTGGCGGCGGTGCGCGAAGTCTGGCCCGAGCGGCTGCCGCTCACGGCGCGTTTCGGCGTGATCGAGTTCGACGGCCGCGACGAGGAAACGCTTGCCGAATCCATCGAACTGGCGCGCGCCTTCCGTCGGCTCGGGCTCGACCTGCTCGACGTGAGCATCGGCTTTTCGACGCCGGCGGCGAAGATCCCCTGGGCGCCGGCCTTCATGGTGCCGATCGCGGCGCGGGTGCGCGAGGCCACGGGCCTACCGGTGGCTTCTTCCTGGGGCATCGACGTGCCGGCCACGGCCAACGAGGCGGTGGCGCGCCAACGGCTCGACCTCGTCATGGTGGCGCGCGCCCATCTCGCCAATCCGCACTGGCCCTACAAGGCGGCGCTGGAACTGGGCGAGGAGCGGCCGTCCTGGGTCCTGCCGGCGCCCTACGCCCATTGGCTGGAGCGCTACGGCAGGGCGTGAGATCGACCCCTCACTCCACCGTCACGCTCTTGGCGAGATTGCGCGGCTTGTCCACGTCGGTCCCTTTGACGAGCGCCACGTGGTAGGCCAGCAGCTGCAGCGGCACCACGTGGAGGATGGGGGCGAGCATGGCGTCGTGCGAGGGCACGACGATGGCGTGCACGCCCTCTTCTCCGCCCACACCGCTGCCATCTTCGGCGAAGACGAAGAGTTCGGCGCCGCGGGCGCGCACTTCCTGCAGGTTGGACTTGAGCTTCTCCAGCAGGTCGTCGCGCGGAGCCACCGCCACCACGGGCATCTCGCGGTCTACGAGCGCGAGCGGCCCGTGCTTGAGCTCGCCGGCCGGGTAGCCCTCGGCGTGAATGTAGCTGATCTCCTTGAGCTTGAGCGCGCCTTCGAGGGCGATGGGCCAGTGCGTGCCGCGCCCGAGAAAGAGCGCGTGCTGGCGTTCGGCGAAGCGCTGCGCCCACTGCTCGATCTGAGGTTCGAGCTGCAGCACCCGCCCGAGGGCTGCCGGAAGGCGGCGCAGGGCGTCGAGCCGGTTCGCTTCCACCGCCTCGGGCAGCCGCCCGCGCTGTTTGGCGAGCGTGAGCGCAAGGAGCGCGAGCGCCGTGAGCTGGGTGGTGAATGCCTTGGTCGAGGCCACGCCGATCTCGGGGCCGGCGCGGGTGAGAAAGGCGAGCCTGGCCGTGCGCACGATGGCCGATTCGGGGACGTTGCAGATCGCCAGCGTCTGCGTCATTCCCCGGCCCTGGGCGTGGCGCAAGGCGGCGAGCGTGTCGGCGGTCTCGCCGGATTGGGAGATCGCCACCACCAGCGTCTTCGCATCCGGCACCGAGACGCGGTAGCGGTATTCGCTGGCGATCTCCACCGTGGTGGGTAGGCCCGCATATTCTTCCAGCCAGTAGCGCCCGACCATGCCGGCGTGGAAACTCGTGCCGCAGCCGAGGATCAGCACCCGGTCGATGGCGGCGAAGGTCTTCTCGGCCTCGGGGCCGAAGAGCGCCGGGGTGAGCCGCGCCCCGCCGGCCACGGCTTCCAGGGTGTCGGCCACCGCCTCGGGCTGCTCGAAGATTTCCTTCTGCATGTAGTGCCGGTAGCCGGCGAGCTGCACCGCGTCGGCCGTGACGTGAGTGAGCCGCACCGGCCGCTCCACCGTTTCACCCGATTCGTCGACGATCTGCACCCCCTCGAGCGTGAGCCGGGCGCAGTCGCCCTCTTCCAGATAGACCACGCGGCGCGTGTGCGCCACCAGGGCCGAGACGTCGGAGGCGGCGTAGAAACCTTCTTCGCCCAAGCCCAGCACGAGGGGGGAGCCGCGCCGCGCCACCACCACCTCGCCCGGCACGGCCGCGTCGAGCACCGCGATGGCAAAGGCCCCTTCGAGCTCGCGCATCGCCGCCTGCACTGCGGCAAAGAGCGGCGCGCCGGCCCGGCGCTTGCTCGCCACGAGGTGCGCGATCACCTCGGTGTCGGTCTCGGAAGTGAAGACGTAGCCTTCGGCTTCGAGGCGCGCGCGCAGGGCGGCGAAATTCTCGATGATGCCGTTGTGCACCACCGCCACCGTCCCCGAGACGTGGGGGTGCGCGTTGCGCTCGGAAGGCGCCCCGTGCGTGGCCCAGCGGGTATGGGCGATGCCTACCTGCCCGTCCAGCCCTTCTTCGGCCACCAGCCGGCGCAGCTGGGCCACCCGCCCCTGTACCCGGGCGCGGGCGATTCGGCCTTCACCGTCGATCAGCGCCAGTCCCGCCGAGTCGTAGCCCCGATACTCCAGGTGCGCCAGCCCGTCGAGCAGGATGTCCACCACCGAAGCGCGGCCGATGGCCGCGACGATTCCACACATCGTGCTACTCCTTTTTCTTGGTCGGCCGTTGCCAGCCGGAAAGGGTGCGCTGCGGCGCCCGGGAGACGGTGAGCGCCTCGGGTGGCGCGTCGCGCGTGAGCGTCGTGCCCGCGCCGAGCGTCGCGCCGCGCCCCACCCGCACGGGGGCGACGAGTTGGGTGTCGCTGCCGATGAAGGCGTCGTCCTCAATCACCGTGCGGTGCTTGTTCGCCCCGTCGTAGTTGCAGGTGATGGTGCCCGCGCCGATGTTGACGCGCGCTCCGATCTCGGCATCCCCCAGATAGGCCAGATGATTCGCCTTCGTCTCCGGCCCGAGGGAGGAATTCTTCACTTCGACGAAATTCCCTACATGCACGCCCTGCGCCAGCCGGGTACCGGGGCGCAGGCGCGCGTAGGGGCCGACCACCGCCTGCGGGCCGATTTCAGCGCCTTCTAGGTGGGAAAAAGCTCGGATCTCGGCCCCATCGCCCACCGTGCAGTCGGAAAGCACGCAGTACGGCCCCACGCGCACCCCGTCGGCGAGCACCACGTGGCCGGAGAAGATGCAGCCGACGTCGATCGTCACGTCCAGGCCGCACTCGAGCGTGCCGCGCACCTCGAGCCGCGCCGGATCGAGCAGCGTCACCCCGGCGTGCAGGAGCCGCTCGGCCTCTCGCCGCTGATAGAGGCGTTCGAGCTCGGCCAGTTGCGCCTTGTCGTTCACGCCGGCCACTTCCGTCGCATCCTCGGCCTCCACGCCGATCACCGGCACGGCCTCGCGCACCGCGGCAGCGACGACGTCGGTCAGATAGTATTCGCCCTGGGCGTTGGCGTTGGTGAGCGCCTCGAGCCAACCGGGGAGGCGGGCAGCGGGCAAGACCATCACGCCGGTGTTGATCTCATCGATCGCGCGCACCTTCGCATCGGCATCCTTTTCCTCGACGATGGCGCAAATGCGCCCGCTCGCGTCGCGCACGATGCGCCCGTAGCCCCGGGGATCGGGCAGCCGCGCGGTGAGGATCGCCAGCGCCTGGCCGCCCTCGGCCGCTTCCAGCAAACGGGCGAGCGTCTGCGGTCGCAGCAGCGGCACGTCGCCGTAGAGCACCAGCACCATGTCTTCCAGGCCGAGGGAGGGTAGCGCCGTGCGCAGCGCGTGCCCCGTACCCAGCTGGGGGTGCTGTTCCACCCACGAGAGATCGCCCTGTGCCGAGAATGCCGCGCGCACCTGCTGCGCCTCGTGCCCGATCACCACCACCATGCGCCGCGGGTTCAGGGCCCGGGCGGTGTCGAGCACGTGCGCCAGGAGCGGCCGGCCGGCGAGCGGCTGCAGCACTTTGGGCAGCCGCGAGCGCATGCGCGTACCCTTGCCGGCGGCCAGGATCACCACTTCCATCTTCGTCCTTCCTTGGCGGGGAAAAGGGAATTATCGCGTACACCCTCGTGCAACTCGAATAAGCTCCGGTGCGGCCGCAGGGCAGCGTTCGCCGGGCCCGACCTCCGCCGATCCCTTGCGGACTTACAAAACCTGCATCGCCCGCCCTTCCCGCCTATAATGCTGCAGAGCAAAAAACGGAGTTCTGCCCATGACGACCCTCGCCAGCGAAACCATCGAGAATCACCCCTTCGACGAAATCCAGATCGGCCAGACGGCGCAGCTGACGCGCACGCTGCGCCCCCAGGACATTCCGCTCTTCGCCGCCATCTCCGGCGACGTCAACCCGACCCACCTCGACCCCGAATTCGCCAAGCAAGGGCCCACGCATGAAGTGGTCGGCCATTCCATGTGGGGCGGAGCGCTCTTCTCGGCCATCCTCGGCAACCAGCTCCCCGGCCCCGGCACCGTCTATGTGCGCCAGGATCTGCGTTTCCATCGCCCGATCGCCGTGGGGGATACGCTCACCGCCAGCGTCACCGTCAAGGAAAAGAATCCGCAGAACCACCACGTCGTCTTCGAATGTCTGGCCGTCAATCAAGACGGTCTCAAGGTAATCGATGGCATCGCCGAGGTCATCGCCCCCACGGAGAAGATCCGCTGCGCCAAGCTGCATCTGCCCGAGATTTCGGTCACCGACAAGGAATTGCGCTACCGCCAGATCATGTCTCGGGTGAAAGGTCTCGAACCGATTACCGTGGCCGTGGCGCACCCCTGCGACGAACCCTCGCTGGGCGGAGCGCTCGAGGCGATGCAAGCCGGCATCATCCGCCCCATCCTCGTCGGGCCCAAGGCGAAAATCCTCGCCGCGGCGCAGGCGCTGGGCGCCGATCTCTCCGGATTGCAGATCATCGACACGCCGCACTCGCACGCCTCGGCCGAGGTCGCGGTGCAGCTGTGCCGCGAGGGCAAGGCCGAAGCCCTCATGAAAGGGTCGCTGCACACCGACGAGCTCATGTCGGCCGTCGTGGACAAGGAGAAGGGGCTACGCACCGCGCGGCGCATCAGCCACGTCTTCCTCGCCGACGTGCCCACCTATCCCCGGCCGCTGATGATCACCGACGCCGCCGTCAACATCGAACCCACGCTGGAGGAAAAAGTCGACATCGTGCAGAACGCCATCGACCTCGCCCATGCGCTGGGTATCGCCGAGCCGAAAGTCGCCATCCTCTCGGCGGTGGAGACCGTCACCTCGAAGATCCGCTCGACGATCGACGCCGCGGCGCTGTGCAAAATGGCCGACCGGGGACAGATCAAGGGGGGTCTGCTCGACGGGCCGCTCGCCTTCGACAACGCCGTCTCGCAGGTCGCCGCCCGCATCAAGGGCATCCGCTCGGCGGTGGCGGGCAATGCAGACATCCTCGTCGTGCCCGACCTGGAAGCCGGCAACATGGTGGCCAAGCAGCTCGAATACCTCGCCAATGCCCTGATGGCTGGCATCGTGCTGGGAGCCAAGGTCCCCATCGTGCTCACCAGCCGCGCCGACACGCCCGAGACGCGCGCCGCTTCCTGCGCCGTGGCCCAGGTGCTCGCCCATGCCAAGCGCACCACCGGCCTTCCCTCCTGACCGACTCCGAGGTATTCCATGCGACGTCCTGCCCTTCTCACACTCAACGCCGGATCGAGCAGCGTCAAATTCTCTCTCTTTCTCGTCGAGGATGACACCATCGTCGAAACGCCCCACGTATGGGGTCAGATCGACGGCATCGGCACGGCCCATCCCCGCTGGCGGGTGCGCCGCGGCAAAAACCCCAGCGAAACGGTCGCGCTTTCTCTGACAGGCTCGCTCGACCAGCAACATGAAGACGCGTTCACCCACCTCGTCGACTGGCTAAGCACCCACGTCGACGACGTGAAGATCCTCGCCACGGGGCATCGCATCGTCCACGGCGGAGCGCGCTTCCACGAACCCGTGCGGCTCACGCCCGAAATGGTCACGGAGCTGGAGCAACTCGTACCGCTCGCCCCGCTGCACCAGCCGCACAACCTGCGCCCGATCAAACGCATGCTCGAACGACGCGCCGATTGGGTCCAGGTCGGCTGCTTCGACACGGCCTTCCACACCACCCAGCCAAAACTCGCCCAGATGTTTCCTCTACCGCGAAAGCTCTTCGACGAGGGCATACGGCGCTACGGCTTTCACGGCCTGTCCTACGATTACGTCAGCCGTCGCCTGCCCGAAGTCCTGGGCCCCGAGCGTGCCAAGGGACGGGTGATCATTGCCCACCTGGGCAACGGCGCCTCGCTGTGCGCCCTGCGCGAAGGCAAGAGCGTGGCCACCACCATGGGATTCACCACCATCGACGGGCTGATGATGGGCACGCGCAGCGGCAGCATCGATCCCGGCCTCGTGCTGCACCTCATCGAATACGGCGGCATGAGCGTCACCCAGGTCGATCACATGCTCTACAAGGAATCGGGGCTGCTGGGCGTATCCGGCATCAGCCAGGACATGCGGGAGCTGCTCGCGAGCGACGATCCGCACGCCAGGGAAGCGGTCGAGCTCTTCTGCTACCGCCTGGTACGCGAGATCGGGTCGCTCGCGGCCGCCCTCGGCGGGCTCGACGCGCTCGTCTTCACTGCCGGCATCGGCGAGCATGCCGCGCCGGTGCGCGCGCGCGTGATCGAACGGCTCGACTGGCTCGGCGCCGTGCTCGATCCCCAGGCGAACGAGCGTATCGCCGGCATCGCCGGGCGCATCGACGCGCCGGATAGCCGCGTGGCCCTTGCCGTGGTACCCACCAACGAAGAAGCGATGATCGCGCGCTATACCCTGGAAGTCCTGCGGCGGGAAGGCTCTGCTACAATCGCCGCCAATCCTCCAGCCGCCGATGCGAACCGATGAAAGCCAGCCACGCCCACCTCGTCACGCTCAAGGAAGCCCCGGCCGACGCCGAGATCGTCAGCCAGAAACTCATGATCCGCGCCGGCATGATCCGGCGCATCGCCGCCGGTATCTATACCTGGCTCCCCTTGGGCTTGCGCAGCCTGCGCAAGGTCGAAGCCATCGTGCGCGAAGAGATGAACCGTGCCGGCGCCGTCGAGGTGCTCCTGCCGGTGGTGCAACCGGCGGAGCTGTGGCAGGAATCGGGGCGTTGGGAACACTACGGTCCGGAGCTGCTGCGCTTCAAGGACCGGCACCAGCGCGACTTCGTGCTCGGCCCCACGCACGAAGAGGTCATCACCGAGCTCGTGCGCCGCGACGTCAAGAGCTACCGCCAGCTGCCGCGGCACTTCTACCAGATCCAGACCAAGTTCCGCGACGAGATCCGCCCGCGCTTCGGCGTGATGCGCGCGCGCGAATTCATCATGAAAGACGGTTACTCGTTTCATGCCGATTTCACCGATCTCGAGCGCGAATACCGCAACATGTACGACACCTACACGCGGATCTTCACCCGGCTGGGGCTGAAGTTTCGCGCCGTGGCGGCCGACACGGGTTCCATCGGCGGCACCGGGTCGCACGAATTCCACGTCATCGCCGACACCGGCGAGGACGACATCGCCTATTGCCCCGCCTCCGACTATGCGGCCAACGTCGAACTAGCCGAAGCGTTGCCTCCGGCCGGGCCGCGCCCCGCACCGGGCGAGCCGCTCGTCAAGGTGCATACCCCGGGGGTGAAGACCATCGCCGATCTGGTCGATTTCCTCAAAATCCCCATCGAGCGCACCGTCAAGGCGATCGTCGTCGAAGGGGAAGACGGCGCCCCGGTGCTCTTGCTCCTGCGCGGCGACCACGAACTCAACGAGATCAAGGCGCAGAAACTTCCGGGCATCAAGAACCCGCTCACTTTCGCCGACGAGGCGGCCATCCGCGCCGCGTTCGGCGCCGGGCCGGGATCTCTCGGGCCCGTCGGCTTCACCGGCCGAATCATCGCCGACCGCACCGTGGCCAAGATGGCCGACTTCGTGATCGGAGCCAACGAGGACGAGCACCACTACACCGGCGCCAACCTCGGCCGCGATTTCCCCGAACCGGAAGTGGCCGACCTGCGCAACGTCGTCGCCGGCGATCCTTCGCCCGACGGCAAGGGCACGCTCGAGATCTGCCGCGGCATCGAAGTTGGCCACATCTTCCAGCTGCGCACGAAGTACTCCGAGGCGATGCACTGCACCTTCCTCGATGCCGAGGGGCGCGAACGCCCGATGGAGATGGGCTGCTACGGCATCGGCGTCTCCCGCATCCTGGGCGCGGCGATCGAACAGAACCACGACGAGCGCGGCATCCTCTGGCCTGCGGCCATCGCCCCCTTCGAAGTCGTCATCTGCCCCATCGGCGCGGCCAAATCCCCCATGGTGGCGGAAGCGGCCGAAGCGATCTACCGCGACTGTCTCGCTGCCGGCCTCGACGTCGTGCTCGACGATCGCAACGAACGTCCCGGCGCCATGTTCGCCGACTGGGAACTCGTCGGCGTGCCCTGGCGGGTGGTGGTGAGCGAGCGAGGGCTCGCCGCCGGCCAATACGAAGTGCAGCACCGCCGCGAGCGCGAAGCGCGCACGCTTCCCATCGGCGACGTCGTGGCCGAACTCGCCGCTTCGATCGCGGCGGAGAAACGCGCGCCGCGCTGAGCGTTTTCGTGCGCGTCGCACGATCCGCGGCAAAAACCGACCCTCACCGAATGATCGTCTTGACGAGGGGCGGCGTTCCCGGCCAGGAATCCGGTGCCCGATGATGCAAACGCCGTCTCACCCGCGCTTTTTCTCCCGGTCCGCGGCCAGATTCCTGCTCGCGGCGGCGCTCCTGCTCGCCGCGCTCGCCCCCGTCACGACGCAGGCAGGCGCCCAGATCTACGAACCGCTCGCCGACAGCGTGCGCGAGGCGCTCTCGGCCATCGTCGCCGACGCTCCCGTCGCCCCCGAGCGCATCCGCCGCGATCCGCTTGCCGCGCGCTGGATCGATGCGCAAAGCGAGCGGCTCGCCCGCCGCGTTCCCGACCCGGCCGAGCGCGAGGAGCTGCTCGCCACCGTCTACTACGAATCCGCCCGCGCCGGGCTCGACCCGGAACTGGTGCTCGGCCTCATCGAGGTGGAGAGCGGTTTTCGCAAATACGCCGTCTCCACGGCCGGGGCGCACGGCTACATGCAGGTGATGCCCTTCTGGGTCGGGCTCATCGGCACCCCGCAGCACAACCTCTTTCACCTGCGCACCAACCTGCGCTATGGCTGCACCATCCTGCGCCACTATCTCGACCTCGAAAAAGGCGACCTCTACCGCGCGCTGGGGCGCTACAACGGCAGTCTGGGGCGGCCCGAGTACCCCAACGCGGTGCTGGCGACCTGGCGCAAGTATCGCCAGCCCGAGCTCAGCCCTGCGTCCCTCCGACGGTGATGCCCTCCACGCGCAGCGTCGGCTGACCCACCCCCACCGGCACGCTCTGCCCGTCCTTGCCGCAGGTGCCGATGCCCGGATCCAGCGCGAGATCGGTGCCGATCATCGAGACGCGCTGCATCACCTCGGGGCCGCTGCCGATCAAGGTCGCGCCCTTGATGGGGTAGCACACTTTCCCGTCTTCCACCCAGTAGGCTTCCGACATGGAAAAGACGAACTTACCGGAAGTGATGTCGACCTGTCCGCCGCCGAAATTGACCGCGTAGATGCCGCGCTCGACCGAGGCGAGGATCTCCTCGGGGTCGTGCGCCCCCGCGAGCATGTAGGTGTTCGTCATTCTAGGCATCGGCCCGTAGGCGTAGGACTCGCGCCGCCCGTTGCCGGTGGGCTTCATGCCCATCAACCGGGCGTTGAGGCGATCCTGCATGTAGCCCACGAGGATGCCATCCTCAATGAGCACGGTCGGCTGGGTGGGTGTGCCCTCGTCGTCGAGGGTGAGCGAGCCGCGGCGCAGCGGCAAGGTCCCATCGTCGACCACCGTCACACCCGGAGCGGCCACCCGCTCGCCGATCCGCCCGCTATAGGCCGAAGTCCCCTTGCGGTTGAAATCCCCTTCCAGGCCGTGCCCCACCGCCTCGTGCAGCAGCACGCCCGGCCAGCCGGGTCCGAGCACCACCGTGAAGACGCCAGCCGGAGCCGGCCGCGCCTCCAGGTTCACCCGTGCCTGATGCACCGCCTCGCGGGCAAGGCGCTCGAGCGCCGCCTCGTCGAAGGCGGTAAGGCCATAGCGCCCGCCCATGCCGCTCGAGCCGCTCTCGCGCCGCCCGTCCTGCGACATGATGACGGTGAGCGACAGACGCACGAGCGGGCGCAAGTCGGCGGCAAGCGTTCCGTCGCTGCGGGCAACAAGCACCGTCTCCCACGAAGCGGCGAGCCCCGCCATCACCTGCTCGACGCGGGCATCCAAGGCGCGCGCCTTCGCTTCCAGCCGCTCCAACAGCCGCACCTTCTCTGGCGCGGGCAGGGTTCCCACCGGATCGACGGCCGGGTAGCGCGCCGGCGGCAACGCGTCGCGGCGCAGGTCCACCCGCCGCGCCTGTCCGAGTGCGGCGACCGCGCGCACCGTGCGCGCCGCCTCCAGGAGCGAGGCCGGTCGCAGGTCGTCGGTATAAGCGAGCGCCTGTTTCTCCCCGGCGATCGCCCGCACCCCCACGCCCTGCTCGATGGAGAAGGCGCCGGACTTCACGATCCCCTCTTCGAGGGACCAACTCTCCACGTGGCGCAGCTGGAAATACACGTCCGCCTCATCCACGGCGTGGGTCTGCACCTGTGACAAGGTCGAAGACACGTCCTCCAGCCTCAATCCATTGGCCTCGAGCAGCCGCTCTTCGGCCAGCGCCAGCGCGTCGACCTTTACTTCCTTCACCTCCGCCATTTCCTTCATGCGTACACTCTCCTGATGAATGATCCTTCACGCCGGTGCTGCCACGCCGGCAGCCTCGCGCGGACCTCGTCGAGTCGCTCGCGCCGCAGCGTTCCCTGCACCACGCCTTCCCCTTCGGGCAGACTGGCGAGCACCTCGCCCCATGGATCGACGAAGAGCGAATCCCCCCAGGTGCGCCGTCCCGCCTCGTGCCGTCCCCCTTGCGCCGCGGCGAGCACATAGCATTGATTCTCGATCGCCCGGGCGCGCAGCAGCACCTCCCAGTGCGCCCGGCCCGTGGTCCAGGTGAAGGCCGCCGGCAGCACGATGAGGTCCACGAGCCCCATGGCGCGATAGAGTTCCGGAAAACGCAGGTCGTAGCAGATGGACAGCCCCACCGTCCAGCCTTCGATGTCGACGGTGACCACCGCCTCGCCCGGCTCGATCGTCTCTCCCTCGTCGTAGACTTCCTCACCGTGGCGCAGGCCGAAGAGATGGATCTTGTCGTAGCGCGCCACGCAGCGCCCGTCCGGAGCATGGACGAGGCAGGCATTGCGCACCTTGTCGGGCACGTCCGCTTCCAGCGGCACCGTTCCGCCCACGATCCATAGCCCCAGGCGCGCCGCCTGCCGCGCCAGCCAATCCTGGATCGGCCCGGCGCCGAAGCGCTCGCGCAGGCGTACTTTCTCACGCGCATCGGCTGAAATGATGGCGAAATACTCTGGCAGCACCGCGAGCCTCGCACCGCTGTCTACGGCCAGCTCCAGCAGCCGTTCGGCAGTGGCCAGATTGTCCGCCACGCGCGGCGTCGACACCATCTGCAGCGCCGCGGCGCGCAAGGACGGGCGTTCCTTCTCCTTGTCCATCACTTCCCTCCCTCTCCTTCCACCGGAACGGGTTCCAGGGGTTTGACCTCGGGCTCCGACCATGGGCCCGTCACATGAAACCGCCGCCCCAAGATCCGCCCGAAAGGATCGCCCAGAAGCTTCTGCCCGATGAACGCCACCGCCCCGGCGAGCGGATTGGCGATGCCCACGGCCACCGCCGTGCTGTCCGACAACTGGGGCACCACCGTCACGTCCAGCTCTTGCGTCTGCTTGCGCAAATCCACCATGCCGACCATCTCCACCGTCGCGCTCGGCGCCGAGATGCGCAGGTTTCCCGTCGTCAGGTAGCCATCGTTGAGGGCAAAGCCCCCGTACAGGCGATCGAAGGCCATCCCCTTGGCAAACACGTCACCAAAATCGAGCAACAAACGCCGCGGCAGGCTCTGCAGGCTCAAGATCCCCAGCAAGCGCCCCACCCCAGGCTCGATCTCCTCGAACCGCCCGTTGACGATCTCGATCTCCCCTCGTCCGGCCACCTTGTAGAGATCGAAACCGAGCGGCGAACCCGGCCAGCGCCACTGGGCCGTCACCTGCCCCTTTCCTCCCTTGAGCCCGGCGGTATCGAACCAATGCCGCACCGTCTTGCCCGCATCCTCGATCGTCATCTTCGTGGCAAACTCGGTCTGCGGCCGCTCGCCATCGCGCCACACACCGCTCGCGTCGATGCGAAACACCGCTGGCACCTCCAGCGTGAGCGCATCGAGCGACCATCTTCCCGGCGCGAGGCTCGCGCGCAGCGCCAATGCCCCCAGCCAGCGTTCGCCCAAGCCGAAGCGATCGACCGTGAGATCGAAGGCCGGCAGGCGCCCTTCCGGCGGGGCTTGCCCCCCCTCTTCCGCCTCCGGCATCATCAGCTTCGCGAACCGCCCTTCGACGCGCTCGGCCCCCTCCCTGCCCAAGGTCACGCGCACGTTCCCCTGGGCTTCGTCGGCGGTCAGTGCCAGCGACCAGACGGGCCCCTTGCTCTCGCCCTGCACGTGCACGCGATGCCAATGCCGCCCAAGGAAACGGGCCGCCGCCGCATCCACCTGCAGTGCGGCAAACGCCGTTCCCCCTCCCCCATCGCCGATGTCATCGGTCACGGCCAGCCAACGATCCAGGTCGAGCTCGGAGGCGGCAAGTTGCAGCATGCCGCCCTTGCGCGGTGCCGGCGGCGCATCCACCGCTCCCACCGCCGCCGCCCAGGCGCCGTCGCGCGCGCGCACGAAACGCAGGCGATCGTCGAGCTGCGCTTTTACTTCCATGCCTACAGGCAAAAACTTGAACTCCGCCCGGCTCGGCCAGCGCACCCCGGCAGGTTTGTCCAGGGGCGGCGGCAGGTCCGAGCCCATGCCCGTGAGATCGGAGGTGAGCACCAGCGCCGGCCCATCCCTGGCGAAGCTCATCGTCCCGCTCACCGCCGTCGAACCGGACAGGGGCAGTTTCCCGAATACGGCCGAGAGCTGCGCTGCCGAGAACGATCCCTGCAAGGCGAGCTTCGGCGGATCGCCCCCCAGCCATTTCGCCGTCACCGGCGCATCCCACCATTTGCCCGCGGCCTGCGCCGAGCGCACGCCCTGCCCGTCGAACACTACCTCGCCGCGAATCTGCTCGATCGGCCAGCCCGTCACCTGCGCCGGGATCCGTCCCTCGGAGAACGTCAGCGACCCGCTCACCCCCGAAGCGAGATCGCCAGCGAATGGCATCGTCAGCCCCAGGCGCAGCGCCGTCTTCGCCTCCAGCTGCACCGCCTGCAGAGCCGAGAGCGGCAAATCTTGGCGCAAAGGACTGGCGGCGGCATAGCGCAGAAACGCCGACCACGGCCCCTCGGCTTCGCCCGTCAGCGTCAGCACCGGAATCTCGGCGTCGAACGCAGGAATGAAGGCGTGGATCGGCCCGAACCGCACCCCTTGGGCGTGCGCCTGGGCCACCTCGATCGCCACCGCTCCCCGATCGAAGGTCACCACCCCCTTCACCTGCTCGAATTCCGGCCACTGCGGCGCAAAGCGCAGCGTCACCCCTTCGAGCGGCAGGCGCAGCCAGAACTCCCCGCCGTTGCCGCGGAAGGGAAACTCGGCGAGCGGCCCGCGCAGGCGAAACTCCACCGCCGAGAGCTTGCCGGCCACCAAGGCATCGCGCAGCCATCCCTGCAGCCGCGGTCCCACCGCGCCGCCCGGCAGATAGCGCACCAAGCGATCGAGCGCCACCTCGTCGAGCGAACCTTGCAGATCGGCCACGTCGCCCGCACGCGCCAGGCGGTAACGCCCCGATACCCGCGCGGTGAAATCCTCGGTGCGCAGCCGCCCTTCCTCCAGCGTCAGGTCGTAGCCGTTGCCGTCGTACGCCCAACGCCCCTGGATCACGCCCTCGGGTACCGCCACCGTCTCGAGCCGCGGCCACACCGCCGGCCAGCTCATCGCCCCTTGCGCGACCGACAGCGCGAATTCGCCCCCCGCGCGATCCCCTGCGATGCGCCCGCTCACGCCGCGCACGCCAAAGGAATCTCCCACCGCCGCCCAGCCCACTTTTTCCAGGGTGAGGTCGAACGACTGCAGGTTCTGGCCACCCAAGACCACGACGCCGGAGGCCGATCCTTCGGGGCGCAGGCCCGCCGCCTGCGGCCACCACAGCGCAAGCGACTCGCCGCCGATCTCCTTCAGGTCGAAATGCGCCTCCACCCGCCCCAGGCGTGAACCGGAAAGCAGCACCGACGCATGCCGCACCGCCCCAGGCGCCTCGCCCTCGAACCCCGCCTGCCAGCCCCACACCCCTAGCGCCAGCGCCAGCGACCCACGGGCGTGCGCCTCCTGGCCGTCGCGCCGCCACGCGAGCCGCGCTTCGCCCACTTCGACGCTCACCCCCGTCGGCAAACCCGACGCTGGCGCAGCGCCCCCAGCCTGCAGCCGCTGCTTCAGCGCCGCCGCATCGTCCACCCGCACCTGCGCCGCCGGCACGAGGATCTGCACCACCCCCTTGCCGCTGCGCCACGCCTCCCACCCTCCGCCCAGGGTCACCTGCACGAGCGGCAGCGAGGCCTCGGCCCCGTCGGTATGAACCTGCACGTCGTTCGCCACCGCTACCGGCCACCAGCCGTTCCATTGCCCTTCCAGACGGCCGACCGAGACCTGCATCCCGCTACGCGCCGAAAGCTCGCGCACCAGCGCCTCGCGCCAGCGGTCGAGCTCCGGCCACAGCCAGAACCGCAACGCCGCAAGCAGCATCACCATCAGCACCGCCGCGACGCCTACGAGCATCGCCGCCGCGATCCCTAGCCTGCGCACTCCCGTTGCGATCCTCAAACCCCGAACCCTCCGCTATCGCAATACACTACAATGGATACAGCCCGCATTGTAACGGACGCCCACCCGAGCCTGTCATGCAGACCCTGCCCGCCCCCTACGCCGAAACCCTCCGTTACAGCCCCTTTCTCGCGCGGCTGCTCGATTCCCGTCCCTGGCTCGCGGAGCATCTGGCCGCCACGCTCGACTCCCCCATCGACCGCGAGGCGATGCAGGCGTTCCTTACCGACCCGCCCGGTCCGCTGCCGTTCGACCCCGACGAACGGCTGGAAGCCTCCCTGCGCCGACTGCGCGCCCGGGTGCTCGCGCACGTGGCGCTGCGCGACCTCGCCGGGCGAGCCAACCTCGACGAAGTCACCGGCACCATGACCACGCTGGCCGAAGTCGCCCTGGAAGCGGCCCACGACCACGCCTTCGAGCATCTCATCGAGCGCCACGGCCGCCCGCTCTCCTCCTCCGGCTGGGAACAGGAACTGCTCGTCGTCGGCATGGGCAAGCTCGGCGGGCGCGAGCTCAACGTCTCCTCCGACATCGACCTCGTCTTCCTCTACCCCGAAGACGGCGACACCGCCGGTCCCAAGATCCTCAGCAACTTCGAATTCTTCGAGCGGCTCGGCCGGCGCCTCATCCACCTCCTCAGCGCCCCCACCGCCGACGGCTTCGTCTTCCGCGTCGACATGCGCCTGCGTCCGCACGGCGACTCGGGGCCGCTCGTATGTTCCTTCGACATGCTCGAAGACTACCTCCTCACTCAGGGGCGGGAATGGGAGCGCTATGCCTGGATCAAGGGGCGCGTGCTGCGCGGCGAGCGCTGGCAGGAACTCGAAGCCCTGGTGCGCCCTTTCGTCTTTCGCAAATACCTCGACTACGGCGCGATCGAAGCCATGCGGGCGCTGCATGCCCAGATCCGTCACGAAGTGATGCGCCAGGATCGGCTCGACGACGTCAAGCTCGGCCCCGGCGGCATCCGCGAGATCGAGTTCATCGCCCAGGTGCATCAGCTCATCCGCGGTGGCCGCGACCCCGAACTGCAGATCCGCCCCACGCGCCAGGTACTGCGCCGGCTCGCCGAGCGCGGCATCCTGCCCGCAGAAACCGCCGCGGCGCTCGACGAAGCCTACGTTTTCCTGCGCCGTGTCGAACACCGCCTGCAATACTGGGAAGACGCCCAGACCCACCGCCTGCCGCGCGACGAAAACCAACGCACGCTGCTCGCCCAGGCGATGGGCTACCCCGACTGGAGCGCCTTCGCGCGCGAACTCGAGCGCCACCGCGAGCGCGTCGCCGCCGAATTCACCCACGTCTTCGGGCACGAAGAGCAAAGCACCACCGTGGCCGTACCGGTACTCAGTGCCGCCGTCGACGAACTCGAACACTGCCTGCAAGAACGCGGTTTCACGCGGTCCGCCGAACTCGCCCGACGCCTCGACGCCTTCCGCGCCTCGCCGCGCACCCGCGCGCTCACCGCAGCCGACCGCAACCGGCTCGAAGCCCTGCTGCCGCGCGCCATCGACATCGCCGCCGCACATCCCAAACACGACGACGTGCTCGAACGCCTCCTCGATCTCTTCGAAGCCATCGGCCGGCGCAGCGCCTACCTCTCGCTGCTGCAGGAATACCCGCAGGCGCTGCGCCGCGTGGCCGAACTCGTCGGCGCGGCGCGTCAGGCCGCCACCTACCTCTCGCGCCACCCCATTCTGCTCGACGAACTCCTCGACGAGCGCCACCTCGACGAAGAACCCGACTGGCCCGCTTTCGCGCGCGAGCTCGAGCGTCTGCTCGACGCCCTCGAACCCGACGCCGAGCGCCAGATGGACCTGATGCGCGAGCATCACCACGCCCAAGCCTTTCGCCTGCTCATGCGCGACCTCGCCGGCCGGCTGACGGTGGAGCGCCTCTCGGATCACCTCTCGGCGCTCGCCGACACCCTGCTCGAGCTCAGCCTGCGCTACGTCTGGCGCAAGCTGCGCCGCCGCCACACCGACACCCCGCGCTTCGCCGTGATCGCCTATGGCAAGCTCGGCAGCAAGGAACTGGGCTACGTCTCCGATCTCGACCTCGTCTACCTCTTCGACGACCCCCACCCCGACGCACTCGAAACCTACACCCGCACCGCCCAGCGCCTCAACACCTGGCTCTCCACGCGCACCGCCGCCGGCATCCTCTACGAAGTCGACCTGCGCCTGCGCCCCGACGGCGAAGCGGGGCTGCCGGTCACTCCTCTCGAAGGCTTCCACCGCTATCAGCGCGAGAAAGCCTGGACCTGGGAACACCAGGCGCTCACCCGCGCCCGCTTCTGCGCCGGCGACCCGGAGCTCGGCGCGCGCTTCGAAGCCATCCGCCGCGAGATCCTCTGCCTGCCGCGCGAGCCCGCCAAGCTCAGGGAAGAAGTGCTCGCCATGCGGCAGAAGATGCGCGACGCCCACCCCTCCCGCCCGGGGCTCTTCCACCTCAAACACGACCCGGGCGGCCTCGTCGACGTCGAATTCCTGGTGCAATACCTCGTGCTCGCGCACGCCCACCAACACCCCGAACTCACCGCGAACACCGGTAACATCGCCCTGCTACGCTGTGCGGCGCAGATGGGCCTCATCGACGCCGCGCTCGCCCGGCAGGTCGCCGACGCCTACCGCGAACTGCGCCGTCTGCAGCACCGCCAGCGCCTCGACGAACTTCCGGCCGTCGTCCCCGAAGGGGAAGCCGCGGCGCTGCGCGAACCCGTCCTCGCCCTGTGGCGGCAAATCTTCACCTGAGGTACCAAGAACGGTCATGACCATCGAAACCGAACTCAAGCTCGGCATCCGCCGCGGCGACCTCCCCCGTCTGCGGGCGCACCCTCTGCTCGCCACGGCGCGTCACCATCCCCCGGTGCGTGTGGACAACACCTACTACGACACCGAAGACGAAGCGCTCGCACGCCACGGCATCGCCCTGCGCCTGCGCCAGATGGCGGGACGCAAACTCCTCACCGTCAAAACTGCCGCTCCCAGCCGCAGCGGGCTCTCCTCGCGCCAGGAATGGGAAGCTCCCTGGCCCGGTACGTTCGACTTCACCTTCGTCGAAGACGACGCTGTGCGCGAGCGCCTGGAAAAAGTCCGCGAGCGCCTCGAACCGCGCTTTCGCACCCGGTTTCGCCGCGAGATCTGGGAACTCCCCTGCGGCGAGGGGCACATCGAGATCGCGCTCGACCTCGGCCGACTGGAAGCCGGCGCAGCGAAATTGCCGATCCATGAGCTCGAACTCGAGGCCTACGCAGTCCCCGCCGCCGAACTCCTGACGCTCGCCCGGGCGCTGGCGCAAGATCTCTCCCTGTGGCCCGAAAACCGCAGCAAGGCCGAGCGCGCCATGCAGCTCGCCGCCGGCACCTGGGCCGCGCCGGTCAAGGCCGTCGCAGTCGAACTCGACGCCAAGGGCGACCCCCTCGCGGCGCTGCGCGCCCTTGCCGACGAAGTGCTCGCCCACTGGAGCGGCAACCTGGCGCTGCTGCCTTACCGCCACGACCCCGAATACCTGCACCAGATCCGCGTCGCCCTGCGCCGGCTGCGGGCGCTGCTGCAGATCTTCGAACCGGTCACCGGCCCCGAATTCGCCAGCCACTGGCGCGAACGCCTCGGCGAGCTCGCTGCCGAACTCGGCCAGCTGCGCGACCTCGACGTGCTCCTCGACGAGCTGCTCACCCCCGCCCTCGAACGTTGCCCCGTCGAGCGCGAGGCCCTCGGCGAGCTCGCCGCTCGGCTCTCCAGCGAACGCGAGCGCCTGCGCCGCCGCAGCGGCCGCCTCGACCCCGGCCGCCACGGCCGGGTGCTGCTCGACTTCCTCGCCGCGCTCGAAGCCCTGCCCGGCAACGCCCTCATCCGCGCGAGCGACCTGCGCCACTTCGCCCGTGACCGGCTCGAAGCGCTGCGCAAGAAAGCCCGCCGACGGCTGGCCGCCCACCTCGGCGACCCTTCCCCCGCCGTGCGCCATCGGCTGCGCATCGCCCTCAAGAAACTGCGCTATGGGCTGGAATTCTTCCGTTCCCTGTGGCAGGGCAAGGCCACCGCCCGCGCGCTCGCCCGGCTCAAGCGGGCCCTCGACGTACTCGGCCGCGCCCAGGACTGGCAGGCGGCGCAAGAGGCACTCGTCCAGCGGCAAAAGCGCTATCCTGAAGAACGGCTCGCCGCCGCCGTGCTGCTTGCCTGGCACCACGAGCGCATCGCCCGCGACACCGCCGAGATCCTCGGCAGCCTCGAAGACTGGCTCGAAGACGACCTCACCGGATGACGCACATGGATCTTCTTCTCTGGCGCCACGCCGAAGCCCAGGACGGGCAAGACGACCTCGCCCGCCCCCTCACCGAACACGGACACCGTCAGGCCAAGCGCATCGCCCGCTGGCTGGAACGGCACGCCCCCGAAGACCTGCGCCGCTGCTGCAGCCCCGCGCGCCGCGCCCGTGAGACGCTCGAAGCCTGGACCCAGGACTACGAGCTCCTGCCCGAGGCCGCCCCCGGCGCCGCGCCCCTTGCCGTGCTCGCCGCCATCGGCTGGCCCGAGCTCGAACGCCCCACCCTCATCGTCGGCCACCAACCCACCCTCGGCGGCATCGCCGCGCTCGTACTCGCCGGCCAGCACAGCACCTGGTCCATCCGGCGCAGCGCCCTGTGGTGGTTCAAACGCCGCCAGCGCCACGGCCACGTCGAGACGGTGCTGCGCGTCGTGCTCGATCCGGAACTGCTCGACTGAAGCGCCATCCAATCGCTCATCGACCGGCTCTTCCCCTTCTCCGCACCGCACCCCAGCCGGTGCGAATGCCCTCCTTCCATCCGCCCCTATTGCGACGCATCAATCGCAGCATTACACTTCTTCTTTTCCAGAAACAATTTGCAACGATGGCCCACGACAGCACCACTTCTCCGCCCAACGGCACGCGGCGCGTCATCGACGGCGTCGAACGGGTCTATTACGACGGCTACTGGATCAAGACGTACCCTATCCCCAAAGATACGATCCAGGCCAAGCGCACCCTCATCGCCGCCCTCACCCGGCGCCTCTTCAACCACGTCGAGCACGGCCTCAACATCCCTGGCAAACGGCTCGATGAAGCCCGCGCGGCCTATCAGGCGGAAACCGACCCGCAGAAGAAGCGCGTCAAGGGCGCGATGCTCGCCGGCGCGCTCTTCAACCGCGCCACCGACATCTTCACCAAGCTCACCGAGCTCGAAGAGCTCGGCGTCAAAATCACGCCGGACAACGAACTGATGCGCGAATGCGGCCGCTGCCTGCAGGAAGCTCTCTCCCTGGGGCGGCTCGTGCTGCATCGCAGCGGCGAAGAAGGCATCGACGAGCTCTGGGGCGAGCCCTTCCGCGCCTTCTCCATCCCCATCGAAGACTTCTACGAGAGCCGCTACCTCAAGATCGCCTGGACCATGCGCGACATCGACCGGATCGCTCAGGTCATGTGCCGCACCATCGGCGCCCACCCCTTCTTCCAGGGCATCAACCCCTACGTCGAAGCCTACGCCCGCGCCGCCAAGGTCAAGACCGAGACGCTGCGCACCGACAAGGAAATCTTCGACGTCTGGGCCGACTTCGTCGTGGCCGGAGAAAATCTCGCCAACTACAAACCCAGGCTCTCCACGCCGCCCTCGCGCGACGAGCTGCTGCTCATCACCGATGGCGAGCGCCTCATCCTCGACGGCAAGGAACTCATCGGACACATCACCCGCGCCCGCACCCCCATGCCCAAGAGCACGCAGAACTACATCGCCCGCTGCGAACACTTCGCCACGGGGGCGCTCGCCATCACCCGGCACCGGCTGGTCGCCTGACCCCCCCCGTCGCGCGAACGCCGCCCCATCAGCCCGTCACTCGATGACCCCGCCCAAACCCCTGGCCGCGCTCCTGCTCATCGTGCTTCCGGTGCTCGCCTGGTCTTGGCACGAAGCCGCCGATCGCCTCACCTGGTGGCTCGAAGCCCTGCCGGTCGTGCTCGCCCTGCCGTTGCTGCTGACCACCGCCCGGCGCTTCCCCCTCACGCCGCTGCTCTATGGGATCATCACGATCCACATGGTCTTCCTGCTCGTGGGCGCCCACTACACTTATTCCCAGACACCCTTCGGATTCTGGCTCAAAGCGCTCCTCGCGCTGGAGCGCAACCCTTACGATCGCCTTGGCCATTTCCTGCAGGGAGTCACGCCGGCGCTGCTCGCCCGCGAGCTCTTCGTGCGCCTGGCCATCGTGCGCGGCAAGGGCTGGCAAGGATTCCTGGCCGTGGCGGTGGCGCTCGCCTTCAGCGCCTTCTACGAACTCCTCGAATGGGGCACCGCCATGACCTACGGCGCCGAAGCCGAACACTTCCTCGCCATGCAGGGCGACATCTGGGACACCCAGTGGGACATGGCCACGGCACTCTTCGCCGCCGTGCTGATCCTGCCGCTCACCGCTGCGCGGCACCGCTGCCAGATCGCCTTGCTCAGCGCCCGATCGGTTCCTGCTGCCCCACCGTCTCGATGACCCCCCCGCCCAGGCACACGCGGGACTCGTACACCACCACGCTCTGGCCCGGCGTGAGTGCCCACTGCGGCTGCGCGAACACGAGCTCGGCGCGCTCCCCTTCCACCCGCTCGATCTCGCAGGGCGCATCGGGGGAACGATAGCGAGGTTTGGCCGTATACACCCAATGCGTGTGTGGCGCCCGGCCCGAGATCCAGTGGCAGCGCACCGCCGTGAGCCGGTCGTGCCACAGCGCCGGATGCTCGCGCCCCTGCACCACGTAGAGCACGTTGGCCGCCACGTCCTTGGCCGCCACGTACCACGCCTCGTGCTCGGCAGGATCCTCGCCGCCCTTCACCCCGCCGATGCCCAGTCCCTTGCGCTGCCCCAAGGTGTAATACATCACTCCCTGGTGCGTGCCCAGCACGCGCCCGTCGTCGAGCGAGCGGATCTCGCCGGGGCGCGCCGGCAGATAGCGCTGCAGGAATTCGCGAAACGGCCGCTCGCCGATGAAACAGATCCCGGTCGAATCCTTCTTCTCCGCCACCGGCAGTTCCAGCGCCCGGGCGATTCTGCGCACCTCGCGCTTGTAGAGCCGCCCCAGCGGAAACATCGAGCGCGAAAGCTGCGCCTGGTCGAGCCGGTAGAGGAAATAGCTCTGATCCTTCGTGCCGTCCTCGGCCTTCAAAAGCTGATACGTCGCCCCCTCCTCGTCCTCCCAGCGCCGCACCTGAGCGTAATGGCCGGTGGCGATGCGCTCGGCCCCCAGCGCCATGGCATGATCGAGGAAACAGGCGAACTTGATCTCGGCGTTGCACAGCACGTCCGGGTTCGGCGTGCGGCCGGCGGCGTATTCGGCGAGGAATTCGGAGAAGACCCGCTCCTTGTACTCCTTGGCGAAATTGACGACTTCCAGCTCGATGCCCAGCAGATCGCACACACTCACCACGTCGATCAGGTCCTGGCGCGTGGAGCAATACTCCTCGTCGTCATCGTCCTCCCAGTTCTTCATGAACACGCCCGTCACGCGCCAGCCCCGCTCCTTCAGAAGCCAGGCCGCCACCGACGAATCCACCCCGCCCGAGAGCCCTACCACCACGTGGCGCCCCTCGCCCGGCTCGACGCCGATCGCATCCCAATCGAATTCCACCCTCACGGCTCCTCAGCCCGCCAGATAGCGGATCAAATCCAGACTGTAACGCCGCCCCTCGCGCCAGTCGCGCACACAGGCAAGCACCATGGGGCTGCGCAGGCGCCCTTCGCGCCCCGCCGCCTCCACCTCCTCGGGCAGAAGCCACAGCGTGCGCAGAATCCCCTCATCGAGCGCGCGATCGGGCTCCTCGCCCGTCACCTTGCCGGAAAAGGCGAAACGCAGGTAAGTGAGCGCCCCATCGGGCCGTGTCCAGTGATAGACCCCCACTACCGCATTGGGTGCGAAGCGCAGACGCGACTCCTCCAGCGTCTCGCGCACCACCGCGTCGACGAGCGATTCCCCCGGCTCCCAATGCCCCGCCGGCTGGTTCAGGCGCACACCGAACTCCGTCTCTTCCTCGACGAACAAAAAGCGCCCCTCGCGCTCGATCACCGCCGCCACCGTCACGTGCGGCCGCCACACTTCGCCCATCGCGCGCCTCAGACTTTACCGAAAAGAGCATTATAAGACCGGCGAAGCAGCCTATGGGCGCCCGAGCGATCGCCGACACGGCTACAGGACGGCGTCGTGCGGTGCTCGAACGCCCCCCGATCGGAGGGCTTCGCAACCGACCCCGCTCGTAGTGGTTTTTCACGAGACCCGGGAGTGTGCGATCATCTTCTGCTCGAAAGCATGAGGAGACGACGATGAAACTCTATGACTATCCGCCCGCGCCGAACCCCCGACGCGTTCGCATCTTTCTCGCGGAGAAAGGCATCGAAGTGCCGACCGAAGCCGTAGATCTACGCCAGGGTGCGCAACTCAGCGAAGCGTTCCGCCGAATCAACCCGCAGTGCGTGGTCCCCTACCTCGTGCTCGACGACGGCACCGGCATCAGCGAATCGATCGCCATCTGCCGCTATTTCGAGGCGCTGCAACCCGACCCGCCGCTCTTCGGCAAGACCCCGCTCGAGCAGGCCCTGGTCGAAATGTGGAGTCGGCGCGCCGAGTTCGAGGGACTGCTCGCCGTCGCCGACGCATTGCGCAATTCCGCACCGGCTTTCAAGAACCGCGCACTGCCCGGGCACGATGACTACGAGCAGATCCCCGCCCTCGTCGAACGCGGACAGCGCCGCACGAAACGCTTTTTCGACGTCCTGGAAGAACGGCTCGCGCACTCGACTTTTCTGGCGGGCGATTTCTTTTCAGTGGCCGACATCACCGCCTTCGTCACGGTGGACTTCGCCGGCTGGATCAAGCTCACGCTGCCAGAAACGCACATCAACGCTCGACGCTGGTACGAAACGGTACGGGCACGGCCGAGCGCGTCCGCCTGAGCGTCACGAACGAAATCACCGACCGACCAAAGCCCCCTTCAGGGACTCCTGCGCAGGCGAAGGACCCAGCCAGATCGCCAGCAGCACCGGGAAGAAACCCGGCTCACGCACCGGCTCCATCAACGCCTGTCCATCGACGAGAATGGAAGTTTCTCCATGAAGGTTCTCGGTGATTTCCACGGCGGTCCCTGCTTTCATCTCGCCTGCCGCTGCCATCGCCGCCCTGAGTCTGGCCAAAGGATCACGAAACGGGGCGAGCGCATCCGGCGCATGATTCTTCTCGAGTCCCTCCCACAGCGCTTCGACAAAGGTGCGTCCGTCCAAGCGTCGCAGCAAGCGAATCGCAATCACCCGCGGCGGTGGAGACGACAATGCCGCCTCGGCCGTTTCCGCCCGCTGCGGCAGATACAAAGCGATGGCATAGACGTCGAAGACGAGTCTCGTACGCACCCCCGAACCGTTGCGCACGAGCACCTGTCCTTCACGTTCGAGGGTTGGTGCGAATTCCCCCTGCCCCTCTCCGCCCCAAGCCAACGACCCAAAGCACGACAAACCGCACAAGATGAGCATCCAGCGGCGCAAGGTATTCATACAAAACTCCAACAAACGTTTGAATAAAATAAATGCTAGTGACAATGCTTTCATTCGTCAACGCCCTCATGCGTAGGGTAGCTCGCAGAACCATCGCACCAAGATAGGCGGGCATCCGAGCACCGCGCAACGCCGCCATACGGCCGCACCGTAGGTCATTCGCGACGCTCCATAGTATGATCGCCCCATGCCCATACAATGGTTTCCCGGCCACATGCACGCGGCGCGGCGCAAGCTCGAAGAGACGCTTGCCGACGTCGACGTGCTCATCGAAGTGCTCGACGCGCGCATTCCCGCGGCGAGCCGCAACCCCCTGCTCGAGACGCTGCGCCGCAGCCGGCAGCGCCCCTGCCTGAAGCTGCTCAACAAGGCCGACCTCGCCGATCCGGCCCGTACCGCCGAATGGATCGCCGCCTTCGAGCGCGAGGAGGGCGTGCGCGCGCTCGCCGTCTGCGCCAAGAATCCGGCCGACGTACGCCGTATCCTGCCCGCCTGCGAGCGACTCGCGCCGCACCGCAGCGAGCCGACCAAACCGCTGCGGCTGATGATCGCCGGCATCCCCAACGTCGGCAAATCCACGCTCCTCAACGCCCTCCTTGGGCGCAAGGCCGCCAAGGTCGGGGACGAGCCGGCCGTGACGAAGAGCGTGCAACGCTACGATCTTCCGGGGCTGCGCAGCATCACCGATACCCCCGGCCTGATGTGGCCCAAGATCGAATTCGACGCCGATGGTTATCTGCTCGCCGCCTGCCACGCCATCGGGCGCAACGCCGTGGCCGAAGAGGAAGTCGCGGCCTTTCTCGCCGAGACCCTGCTCGCCCAAGGCTACGCCGATCGACTCACCGCCCGCTATCGCTTCGATCCCACGGGGATGAACGGCGACGAGATCGTCGAGGCCATCGGCGAGCGGCGCGGCTGCCGACGCAAGGGCGGCGAGCTCGACCGGGAAAAGGCCGCCAACGTCCTCCTGCAGGATTTTCGCGAGGGCAAGCTCGGCCCCCTTACCCTCGAAACCCCCGCCTCGCGCGCCGCCATGATCGCCGCGCACGAGGCGGCGCAGCTCGTCGAAGACGACGTGCCTCAGCCGACCAGCCGATAGCCGATCGGCACTGTGAATCCCCCCTGGGTGCACACGGCCGCGTCCCCCTCCAGCGCCGCGAGTCCCTCGCGCACGAGCGCGAGCGCCGCCTCGTCGAGCCATGGCGCGCCAGAGGATTGCTCGAGCTGCACGACCGCCTTCCCTCCCGAGCAGGAAAGCCGCACCCACACAGTCCCCTCCACGCCCAGGCGCCGCGCCTTCGGCGGATAGACCTTGTGCGCCTCGAGCCAGGCGCGCAGCCGCTCGGACCAGGGCGCCCCGCCCTTGGAACCAGCACCCCCGCCCCCTTCTCCCTCCTTTCCGGAAGACGGCCCGGACGCCCCGTTCCCGCGTCCGCCCGCGCCCGCCCCTTCGCCCGTCGCAACGGCAGGCTCAGCACCGCCGCGCCCCTCGCCCGCTTCCTGCGAGGCCCCCTGCGATGGAGCATTTCCCTCCTCGCTGGCCGGCACGGCCGCTTTGACCTCGGGTAGCGCTTCCGCAGGGGGGATCCGCTTCTCGGGCAAGGGCATGTGCACCGGCTTCACCGCCACGGCTCGCGGCGCAGCCGTCGTCCGAATAGGAGCGGGCATCGAGGGCCGAGAGGGGGGCGCGTGCGGCGAAACCTCGGCCGGCGGCTCGGACACAGGTGCCGCGAACCCACCCTCCCCCCCTCCCGCCTCGCCCGCAGCGGCCGAATCCGGCGCCTCCTCCACCGGCCCGATCAAGGTCACGGCAAAAGGCGGCGGCTCGCGCGGCGGCCAGGCGGACGAGAGTCCCGCCGCCAGCAGGCCGAAGGCGAGCGCATGGACCGCGAGCGCCAAGGCCCACGCCGCCAGCGACGGCCGCCATTGCCGGCCCCCACGCCGCGCCGTCCCCCCGAACGAATCTTCTTGCATCGAAGCATTTCAATGAAAGGCAAAGAGGGATTATCGCACTGGCACCTCGCCGGAGCGTGCTTCCCTTCGCCGCGCCGGATTTACGCTATCATTGAACATACCCCAGAGGGAGCGAGACCATGACCGACAAAATCCCCGACCCGGTGCCCCAACACCCGCTGCTCGAGGGAAAACCCGAGATCGCACGGGGACGCTACAGCATCGTGCTCGACAAGGGAGACGGCGAGCGCGTCTATAAGATCATCACCCATCCGGACGAATACCTGCTCTACGCTGCCGACGACCGCCCCCAGGGACCGCATTTCCCCACCGTCTACGCCTACCACGGCATCATCGGACGTGCCAGCAATGGCTTTCCCATGCACCTCTTCGAGGTGGAAAAGCTCTATCCCATCCCCGAGACCAGCCCCGCCGCCGACGCCGCCCGTCGGCTGATCCACGCCTGGTGGGATCTGTGCCAGCAGTGGCAGCAGCTGGGTCAGATGATGGGCCGCATCGCGCTGCAGCAGCTCACCGAGCTCAAGCCGCCGCCGTTCGATGCCGGCATGAAACAGGCAGTAGAGACGCTGGCGCGCTTCGCCGAAACCTATCGCGTGATTCCTGATCTGCTTAGCCGCGACAACCTCATGATGCGCAAGGACGGCACGCTGGTCTTCTCCGACCCCATCCGTCCCGGCAAGGACTGAGGCTCAGGCGATCTTCGCCTCCAGCACCCACCCGTCCTGCCCCGGCGCTTCCTCCAGCTGTCCGGCGAGCCAGGGCAAGCCTTCCTGCAGCCGCTGTGCCAACACATAGGGCGGATGCAGCACCACCAGGCCGCTCGCCGTCATGCCGCGGCCGCCCACGGGGGGCGGCGCCACCTGCAGCTCCACCCGCAGATGATCCTCCGGCGCGAGGTTCACCAGACGCCGGCGCAGCTCCTCCGCCTCCACCCGACGCAGGCGCGGGTACCACACGAGCACCGTCGCCTGCGGAAACTTTTCCAGCATCGCCCGCACGGCCGGGATGAGCCGCACGTAGTCGCCGCGCACTTCATAGGGCGGATCGATGAGGATCACGCCGCGGCGCGAGGGCGGCGGCAGCACCTGCAGTGCGCCGGCAAAACCGTCGCTCGACAGGCAGCGCACCTGCGCGTCTCCGGCAAAGAGCCGCTCGAGCGCGGCGAAATCGCGCGGATGGCGCTCGAAACACACCAGCCGATCGCCCCCCTTGCCGCGGGCGCCACTGCGGGCAAACTGCCGCGCGATCGCCGGCGACCCGGGATAGAGCTCCAGGCGCCCAGCGGGATTGAACGCCGCCACGGCCTCCAGATACGCGGAAAACACCGCCGGCGCCTTGGCGCGCGCCGCCCACAGGCGCGCGATCCCTTCACGGAATTCGTGGCTCGCCTGGGCACCACCTACCCCAGCCCCCAGTCGATAGAGGCCGGCACCGGCATGGGTGTCGACGTAGGTCCAGGGCGCAGGCTTTTCGTTGAAGTAGGCCAGCACCTCGGCCAGCACCCAGTGCTTGAGCACGTCGGCATGGTTGCCGGCGTGGAAACCATGACGATAGCTCAGCACTGCCCTTTCCTTTCGCGCTTCATCGAACCGGCAGGCCGGAGGCGTCGAACATGCCTTCGAAAAGCGCCGTGCTCAGGTAGCGTTCGCCCGAATCGGGCAGAATGACGACGATCGTCTTTCCGGCGTATTCCTCGCGTTTGGCAAGGCGGAGCGCCGCCGCCACCGCCGCGCCGCTCGAAATCCCGGCAAGGATTCCCTCCTCACGGGCAAGCCGCCGGGCGGTCTCCATCGCCTCCTCGTCGCCCACCTGCTCGATCAAGTCGATGAGCGACAGATCGAGCACCTCCGGCACGAACCCCGCGCCGATGCCCTGAATCTTGTGCGGCCCGGGCTTGACCGGTAGCCCTTCGCGCGTCTGCGTGAGCACCGGGCTACCCGCAGGTTCCACCGCCACCGACACGACGGGCTTGCCGCGGGTTTTTTTGAGGTAACGGCTCACGCCGGTGATGGTCCCGCCAGTGCCCACGCCAGCGACGAAGACATCCACCTGTCCGTCGGTATCGTGCCAGATCTCCGGCCCCGTGGTCTGCTCGTGGATGGCCGGATTGGCCGGATTGCGGAACTGCTGCAGCATCACGTAGCGCCGAGGGTCGGAAGCGGCGATCGCCTCGGCCCGCTCGATCGCGCCCTTCATCCCCTTGGCCCCTTCGGTGAGCACGAGCTTCGCCCCGAAGACGGCCAAAAGCTTCCGGCGCTCCAGGCTCATCGTCTCGGGCATGGTGAGCGTGAGGGGAATCCCCTTGGCCGCAGCCACGAATGCGAGCGCGATCCCCGTGTTGCCGCTCGTCGGCTCGATGAGCTCCTTGCCCGGACCGAGCAGGCCGCGGCGCTCGGCATCGGCCACCATGGACGCCCCGATGCGGCACTTCACCGAAAAAGCAGGATTGCGCGCCTCGATCTTGGCGAGTACCGTCGCCTTGGCCCCGGCAGTGAGGCGATTCAAGCGCACGAGCGGCGTGCGCCCGATGGAGGCAGGGTTATCGGCAAACCAGTTGGCCATCGTCTCTCTCCTCGATCAAGCGATGGACGCATGATACCCTGCGCCGCACTGTCGCCCTACAACCCGCCGCTCGAAGCTCATGACGATTCGGACATAAGCCGACTACGCCCGATCGTCTTGACACGGATGGGCCGTCCGCTATAATTCGAGCCTCTCTTCCCCGATAGCTCAGTCGGTAGAGCAACGGACTGTTAATCCGTGGGTCGCAGGTTCGAGCCCTGCTCGGGGAGCCAATACATGCCTGCCTTTCTTTTCCATTCGCCTGCTCGATGAATCGAGCCATGGCCTTTCGGTGCGACTCTGGTCACTCCACCCCGCGCTGCTCGATGCCAAAGGGCTCGTCGCCCTGTGGCGCGAGGGGCTGCTCGCCCAGGCGGTGCTCGCCGGGGCCACGCGCGGCTACCGCCACCATCCGCAGCTCGTGCGCTTCCGCGCGCATCCGATGCCGCTCACGGCGATCGCCGCCTATCTGCACGCGGTGGCCGACGAAGCCGAAGCGCGCAGCTACCGCTTCGATCGCGCGAAACTTCCGCCCCGCGAGGACGTCACGCCCATCGAAGTCAGCGAGGGACAACTCGCCCACGAATTCGCCCATCTACTGCGCAAGCTGGAGCAACGCGACCCAGCGCGGGCGGCGCGGCTCTCCGGCACGGCACCGCTGCCGCATCCGCTGATGCGCGTGGTGCCCGGGCCGGTGGCCGAGTGGGAAGTCGGGCGCTGAACCTCTCGCCATGCGCTCGCAAGAAGGCACAGGTGCGTCCGCGCGGTTTCGAGTGGAATACTCGAAACAAGGCAAGGGTCGACCGTGCCCTTGCCGTCTCCGTCGACACCGATTGCCAGGCGCCTCTCGGCCTTACGGAGATGGGATGCGGCTGCCCCACGAAGACACCTGCCCGTATCGCTGGGATACAATGCCCGACATGAAAGTCAAAGAATTCATCTCGCTGCTCGAACGCGACGGCTGGATTCAGGTACGGCAAAAAGGTAGTCACCGCCAGTTTCGCCACCCGACCAAGCCGGGTACGGTTACCGTCGCCGGCAAGCCAAGCGCCGACATCCCTCCCGGGACGCTTGCCAGTGCGCTCAAACAAGCCGGCCTCACCCTAGGAGAATGAGATGCGCTACATGGTCATCATCGAACGCAGCCCCCAGGGATACGGCGCCTACGTTCCCGATCTGCCAGGCTGCATTGCCGTTGCTGACACAGAAGAAGAAGTGCGCCGCCTCATCCAAGAAGCCATCGAATTCCACCTCGAAGGGCTCAAGGAAGAAGGGAAAGAAATTCCCGCTCCTCGCTCCTACGGCGAATTCGTCGAAATCCCGGCCTGAACCTCGCGCAGGCGCTGCTCGCCGCATCCGCTGATGCGCGTGGTGCCCGGGCCGGTGGCCGGGTGGGAAGTCGGGCGCTGAAGCGGGCCCCGGCTCGTGCTATCCTCGCAAGCCCTGTCGTTTTTCGCCCCCCTTGCCGATGATCCCCGAACCCTCCGATTCTCCCTCGCAAAAACTGCTCAAGCTGGAAAAGCGCCTGCTGCGCCAGGTGGGCCAGGCGATCGGCGACTTCGGCATGATCGAGGAAGGCGACACGGTGCTGGTGTGCGTCTCCGGCGGCAAGGATTCGCTCGGGCTGCTCGCGCTGCTGCAAAAGCTCCAGGCGCGCGCACCGGTACGCTTCCGGCTGATCGCGATGAACCTCGACCAGCGCCAGCCGGGTTTTCCCGAGGACGTGCTGCCGCGCCATTTCGCTCAGGTGGGGGTGGAGTACCGCATCGTACGCGAGGACACCTACTCCATCGTCAAGGAGAAGATCCCCGAAGGGAAGACCACCTGCTCGCTGTGCTCGCGCCTGCGCCGCGGCATCATCTACCGCACGGCGCGCGAGCTGGGGGCGAACAAGGTGGCGTTGGGGCACCACCGCGACGACATCCTCGAGACGTTCTTCCTCAACCTCTTCTTCGGCGGGCGTCTGAAGGCGATGCCGCCCAAACTGCGCAACGACGAGGGCGACCTGGTGGTGATCCGGCCGCTCGCCTACTGTGCGGAAGAGGATCTGGCGCGCTACGCCCGCGGCATGAATTTCCCCATCATCCCCTGCTCGCTGTGCGGCTCACAGGAAAACGCCCAGCGCCAGCAGGTGAAAGCCATGCTGCGTGCCTGGGAACGGGAGGATCCGCGCCGCATCGCCTCCATCTTCACCGCGCTCGGCCACGCCGTGCCCTCGCACCTGCTCGACCGCGCGCTCTTCGATTTCGCCTCGCTCGCCGCGGGAGCCGGGGGAGCGGAAGCGGCGCTCGACGAGGCCGTCGGTGCCGCCCCCGTGCATTTCTTTGCTCCCTCGCCGCTCAGAACTTGACGTTGATCGCGGCGTAGACCGATCGCCCCATGCCCGGCACGGCGATGCCCCAGGGTACGGCGTTGATGCTCATCGTCGTGCCCTGGCCGACGTAGGCTCCGCCGGTGGGCAGGTAGTAGAGCTTGTCGAAGAGGTTCTCCACGCCAAGGTCGAGCCGCACGTCTTTCCAATCGTGACTCGCACGCAGGTGCACGAGGCCGTAGCCCGGCGTCTCGATCTCGTTGCGCGCATCCGACACGTCGTCCTTGCGCGCACTCAGTTCCCAGTCCACGGCATTGTTCCAGCCGGCGAGCTGGTGCGTGAGGGTGAGCGTGGCGCGCCAAGGCACGATGTTGTAGAGGTCGTCGTCGGTGTCGCGGTTCTCGCCTTTGGTGTAGCTCAGCACCCCCTCGAAGCCGAAGGCGCCCAGGCCGGTGCGCGCAAGCGGCGCCTTGCCCGAGAGGTCGAACCCGTAGAGGCGCGCCGACTGGTTCTCGTAACGTAAGACGACGAACTGGTTGCGCGTGAGCCTGGCCGCCGGGGCGTTCTTCGCCGCATCCCACTGCAGCGCGTCGATGTAGTCATCGACGTAGGTGAGATAGGGCGTGAAGCGCAGGCCCCATTGGCGGTCGGCGGCGTGCCAGTCGATCGTGGCCGACAGCGTATAGGCTTTCTCCGGTTCGAGGTCGGGGTTGCCGATGTAGCCGTTGCCGTCGCCGACGAAGTTGTTCATCACCGCCGCCATCGTCCAGGTCGACCACGGATAGCGCTCGTAGAGGCTGGGCGAGCGAACCTTGCGCGCAAAGCCGAGCTCGAATTCGCGCATCTCGTCCAGGGTGTAGCGCGTGAGCGCGGTGAAGTCGAGGTTGTCGTCGGTGCGCTTGCGCTCGCGCGCGTTGAAGGCGGCCGCGTCCCTTTTCTGATAGTTCAGCATCGTTCCCATGCCGTTCGTGTCGGCATAGCCCTGCACCGGATCGGCATCGGTGGTGACGTGCTCGTAGCGCACGCCGGCGAGCGCCATCCAGCGGTCGCTCAATTTCGTCTCCCACTCGCCGAAGAGACCGGCGCGGTCGCGCTCGCCGTTCTTGATGTTCCAGAAGGTGCCGGGCCACATGTTGGCGCCAGAAGGCGGCCACCAGTCGTCCAGCGTGTAGTGCTGGTACTCGCCGCCCAGGCGCAGCACGTCGCGCTCGCTCAGGGCGATGTTGGCGGTGAGTTTCGCCCCCGTGGTCCTGCTCTCGGTGTTCATCGGCATGCCGGCGGCGCAGCTCGATCCGATCGGCGAGCAGGGCTTGCCGTTTGGCGCCGTCGGGCCACCCGAGGCCGTTCCGTACCAGTAGCGCTTGTCTTCGCCGAAATCCATGAAGTGATCGACGCTCTGGTGATAGGCCCGGGCATCGAGCGAGCCCCAGTCGAACTGGCCGAGATAGCGCAAGTTGAAGAGGGTGGAATCGTTGTCCAGCATGTCCATGCGCTGGTTGGGATAGAGCTGGTCGGCCACGTTTTGCACGGCGACCGAGGCATCGAGGAGATGCGCGCCGCTCTTGAGCGCGAAGCCGACGAGGTGATTGCTCAGCTCATAGCTGGTGGAGCCGACTTCGTCGCGATCCAGCGTATGGCCAGCGCGTCCGGTGGCGGTGAAATCTTTGAAGTCTCCGCCCGCGGTGTAGTCGTTCGCCTTGGCGTACGCCCCGAGATAGCGCACGCTCACCTGCTCGCCGGCAAGCGTGGCGGAGCCGTGCACTCCGAAGCCATCGCCATTGCTGCGGTAATAGGTGCCGGCCTCGCCGCTGACGAGCGTGCCCTGACCGGGCGCGGCGAAGCGCGGTTTTGGCGTCTCGACCACGATCGCCCCGCCGATCGCATCGCCCCCCACGCTCACCGGCGTGACCCCGGTCCACACCTGGATGGTCTCGACCTGGCTCGGGTCGAGATAGGAGAAGGCCGGGTTCATGTGATTGGGGCAGGCCGAGAGCAGATCCATGCCGTCGACCTGCAGGCGCAGCCGGTCGTCGGCCAGGCCATGGATGGCCGGAAGGCTGGAAGCGCCGCCCGCGCCGTAGAGCGTCACGCCCGGTACCTTGCGCAAGAGGCTTGCCGTGTCGGCAGTGGCGGCGCGCAGCGGGGCGAGTTCCTGCGGGCCGAGCGTCGTAGCCGGCGGGGCGGCCTGTTCCTTCGTATCCAAGACGATCACCGGCGCGAGCACCGCGCCGCCTGGCGGCACCGCTTCGCTTTGTGCCCAGGCGGCAGGCATACCGGCAAACGCGAGCGCCAGGGCGAGCGGCAAGGGGCTGCGCCGCGGCGGAGACGAAGAAACGGGAGAGACGGTCATGGTACGCGGCTCCTTTCGGGAGAGACGAAAAGGGGTCGCCGACGCAGGCGACGACGGGCGGCGTCATCGTAACGTTTCGTTTCCTGCGGCTCAATTGAGGATTGTCAATTTTCCCGGGGGCGGTTTTGACGTCGCGCAAACTCCCTGCGCGCACGCATTGTCAACTCGGTTGCGCACGCCTAAGATTGCCTCATCGGCAGATGTGCCGCACAAAGGTCGAGACACGATGACATGCCCGGATTTGCACCGTACCTTTGCGCTCATGCTGCTTCCCGCCGCGCTGCTGCTGTCGGCCTGCGAGAAGGTCTCATCGCCGCCCGCCTTTCACGCCACCGAGATCCGCGAAGCCAGCTTCGGCCGCGAGCTGCGCCTGCCCGACACGGAAGGGCGCGTGCGCACGCTCGCCGACTTCCGCGGCGAAGTGGTGGGCGTCTACTTCGGTTTCCTGCAATGCCCTGACGTGTGCCCCACGGCCCTGTCGCGCGCGGTGGAGGTGAAGCGGCTGCTGGGCGAAGAGGGGAAACGCTTTCGCATCGTCTTCGTCACGGTGGACCCCGAGCGGGATACACCCGAGGTCGTTCGAGCCTATCTCGACGCCTTCGATCCTTCGTTCGTCGGCCTGGTAGGAAGCCCGGAAGAGGTGGCCCGCACGGCCAAGGAATTCCGCGTCTATTACCGCAAGGTACCCACCGGCAGCTCCTACACGATGGATCACACCGCCACCACTTTCGTCTATAATGCCGACGGCAAGCTTCGACTGGCCGTACCCCATGCGCTTCCGGCCGAAGCATTCGCCGCCGACGTTCGGCGGCTGCTCGCCGAAGCGCCCGCTGCTCCAGGACGTTGATCGCCCGCTTTTCCCACGCAAGGAGTCGATGATGCCGACCACCCAAACCCGCCGTTCTCTCGGTCTCGCGCTGATGTTCGGCGCCTTCGCGCTGCCCGCCTGGGCGCAGACGGTCAAGGTCGAAGACCCCTGGGTCCAGGCCACGGTAGCGGGGCAGAAAGCCACGGCCGCCTTCATGAAGCTCACCGCCGACGCGCCGGTCAAGCTCACCGGCGGCAAGACGCCGGTCGCTCCCGTGGTGGAGATCCATGAAATGGTGATGGACGGCGACGTCATGAAGATGCGCGCCATCCCCGGCGGTCTGCCGCTCGAAGCCGGCAAGACGATGGAGCTCAAGCCCGGCGGCTACCACGTGATGCTCATTGACCTGCCCAAGCCCGTGGAAGTCGGCCAGAAAGTGCCGCTCACCCTCATCTTCACCGACGCGCAGGGCAAGGAATTCGAGGTTGCCGTGGAAGCGCCGGCGCGTCCGCTCAAACGCGATCACGGCCAGAAATCCAGCCATGGCATGTGAAACGCCTCTCACCGAGCGGCGTCTGGGCAAACGCGGCCAGGCGCTGGTCGTGGCAGGAGAGAGCGGCCCGGCCTGGCGGGTCGTGGAGGGGATCGTGCGGCTCGACCTGCCGGTCCCCTTCGGCGAGGAGCCCGGCGAGGAGCATTTCGTCGGCATCGCCTGGGGCGGCGACCTGATCGGGGCGGAAGCGCTGATGTTCGGCCGCTATGGCTACACCGCCACCGCCGTCACGCCGGTGCTGCTCGAAGGCTGGAGCCAAGTGGCCGCCAAGGAACCGGCGGCCCTGCTCTATGCCCGCTTCGAGCACCGCATGGGCGAGGTGCTGCGCCTGCGCGCGGGCAAGGCGCCCGAGCGCATCGCCCGCCTCTTCGAGCTTGCCCAGTCGGTCGGAGCCGAGCCGCTGCGCCTGCGCCTGCGCGACATCGCCGCGATCACGGGGCTGCGCATCGAGACCGTGTCGCGCACGCTCAAGGCGATGGAAGCCGGCGGCCTCAGCTGAGACGCCGGTAGCCTCCGGGCACGCCATCCGGCGAAAACACGAACTGCCACAGCTGGTTGGTACGCGCGCGGAACGTGCCGGCGCAGGCAAGCAGGTAGTAGCGCCACATGCGGTAGAAGCGCTCGCCGTAGCGCTCGCGAAAGCGCGGCCAGGCGGCTTCGAAGCGCTCGTACCAGGCCATCAGGGTCTTGTCGTAGTCGGCGCCGAAGTTGTGCAGGTCTTCCATCACGAACCAGTGCTCGCTCGCATCCGCCACTTCGCCGATCGAGGGCAGCTCCCCGTTGGGGAAGATGTATTTCTCGATCCACGGATCGGTGCCCCCACCGCGGCGGTTCTTGCCGATGGTGTGCAGCAGGAAGAGCCCGTCGTCGCGCAGGCTGCGGCGCGCCATGGCAAAATACGCCTTGTAGTTGCGCACCCCCACGTGTTCGAACATCCCCACCGAGGCGATGCGGTCGAACCGCTCCTTGCCATCGACGTTGAAGGTGCGGTAGTCGGCCAGGATGAAACGCACCGGCAGCCCCGTGCAGCGCTTCTGCCCCCAGGCGGCCTGGTCCTTGGAGATCGTCAGCCCCACGCACTCGACGCCGTAGTGCTCGGCGGCGTAGCGCATGAGGCTGCCCCAGCCGCAGCCGATGTCGAGCAGCCGCATCCCCGGTTCCAGCCCCAGCTTGCGGCAGATGAGGTCGAGCTTGGCCACCTGCGCCTCTTCCAGCGTCTTGGCGTTCGCCCAGTAGCCGCAGGAATAGGCCATGTAAGGATCGAGCATCGCTTCGAAGAAGTCGCTGCCCAGGTCGTAGTGCACCTCGCCCACGTGCCAGGCGCGGCGCACGGATTGCAGGTTGATGAGCCGCGCTTTCAGCGCCCGCCACACGAGCGAAGGATTTTTCACCCGCTCGTCGAGCCGCGCGCGCAGCACCCGGGCGAAGAACTCGTCGAGCCGCTCGCACTCCCACCAGCCGTCCATGTAGGCCTCGCCCAAGCCGAGACTGCCCTCGGCAAGCACGCGTTCGAGCACCTTGGGGTGTTTGATCTGGAAATCCCACGGCCGATCGCCGTCCAGTTTCACGTCGGCCTCGTCGAGCCAGGACTGCACCAGGGCCCGCAGCCGGTCGGCGCCGTGCGCCGGTCTCCTCGCCGGCCTCGGCCGTTCTTCGACCAAGCCTTGCTGTTGTAGTGTCGGCATATACCCCTCCAGGATGGAACGGAAGGCGGAGCCCTTCGGCCCCGCCTCGTTTCATCATAGACGATCGAGCGCGCGACGCACACCTTCGGCGTAGGCTGGATCGATCTGGGCAAAGAGGGCGAGCTGGCGCTCGACGATGAAATCCGGCACTCCTTTCATCGAACGCGCGAGGTTGCCATAGAGTCGCTCCTTGTGCGCCTCGTCGAAGAGCGCCCACAGCGCGCGCGGCTGCGAGAAGTCGTCGTTGCCGTCGCGATGGCTGTAGCGGTCGATCATGCCGATGGCCGACAGGGGCGGCTCCTTGACCTCGGGCCGCTCGACCGGACCACCGAAGGAGTTGGGCTCATAGTAGGCGTCCGGGTTTTCGTGGAAGTTGTCGAAGAAGCGCATCGACCCGTCCTTGTGGTAATGGTGCACCGGACAGCGCGGGCGGTTGACCGGCAGCGCCTCGTAGTGCGTCCCCAGGCGGTAGCGGTGGGCGTCGGCGTAGGAGAAGATGCGCGCCTGCAGCATCTTGTCGGGCGAGAATCCGATGCCCGGCACCACGTTCGAGGGCGAGAAGGCCGCCTGCTCGATCTCGGCAAAGTAGTTGTCCGGGTTGCGATCGAGTTCCATCACGCCCACTTCGATGAGCGGGGCGTCGCGATGCGGCCAAACCTTGGTGAGATCGAACGGATTCCAGCCGGTGCGCTCGCTCCAGGCGTCGGCCTCTTTCTCGCTCATCACCTGCACGTACATCGTCCAGCGAGGGTATTCGCCGCGCTCGATCGCGCCGAAGAGCGCCTCCTGGTAGCTCTCCCGCGTCTTGCCGATGATCGCTTCGGCCTCTTCGTCGGTGAGCGTCTCGTGCCCCTGCCGCGTCTTGAAATGGAACTTCACCCAGAAGCGCTCACCGGCCTCGTTCCAGAAGCTGTAGGTGTGGCTGCCATAGCCGTTCATGTGCATGGGCGAGCGCGGGATGCCCCGATCGGAGAAGAGGATGGTGAGCTGGTGCAGGCTCTCGGGCGAGAGCGACCAGAAGTCCCACATCGCCGTGGGCGAGCGCAGGTTGGTGCGCGGATGGCGCTTCTGCGTGTGGATGAAATCGGGGAACTTGTAGGCGTCGCGGATGAAGAAGACCGGCGTGTTGTTGCCCACGAGATCCCAGTTGCCTTCTTCGGTGTAGAACTTGAGCGCGAAGCCGCGCACGTCGCGCTCGGCATCGGCCGCGCCCATCTCGCCGGCCACCGTGGAGAAGCGCGCCAGCATGGGGATTTTCGCCCCGATCTGGGAAAATACCTTGGCACGGGAATACTTGCGGATGTCACCGGTGATGGTGAGCGTGCCGAACGCGCCCCAGCCCTTGGCGTGCACCACGCGCTCGGGGATGCGCTCACGGTTCTGGTGCGCGAGCTTTTCGAGCAGGACGTAGTCTTGCAGCAGCGTGGGGCCGCGTGGCCCGACGGTGAGCGAATTCTGGTTGTCGGCCACCGGCGCACCGGCCGTGGTGGTGAGATGATAGGGGCACTTCTGCTCGCTCATGGCGCGTTCTCCTTGCAGGGTCGAATGGCCGAACCACGCGGTCTGACGGTTTGAAAACAGGCACACCACGGGCTGCGGAACTCATGAAGGTGCAGCGCCTTCGCGCCGCGCCATCGACTTCATCATAGAAGAGGACTGCCCCGCGGCCAATCGTTCCTGCCTATCGACGGAATCAGGGAAAATTCCAGAATCGCCCTATGTCGTTCCCAAACCCCCGCCGATGACCTAAGATTGGCAAAGATCTCCCGGCGCGCCAGGGGCTGCGCCGCAAAAAAACGAGGAAAAGCCATGGAACATCGACCGTCGAGTGAAGCCCGCGGCAAGGAACTGGCGCTCTTGTGCCTGGGAGCGCTGGGGGTCGTCTACGGCGACATCGGCACGAGCCCGCTCTATGCGATGAAGGAAGTCTTCGCCGGCAACCATCCCATCGCCCTGGAGCGGGCCAACGTGCTCGGCAGCCTCTCGCTCTTCTTCTGGGCGCTCATCATCATCGTCGCCGTAAAATACGTTATTTTCATCATGCGCGCCGACAACCGCGGCGAGGGCGGCATCATGGCGCTCATCGCGCTCGCGCTGCGCGACACGCGCCCCGGCAGCCGCTCGCAGGCGGTCGTACTCGGCGTCGGCATCCTGGGCGCGGCCATGTTCTACGGCGACGGCATGGTCACGCCGGCCATCTCGGTGCTCTCGGCCGTGGAAGGGCTGCAGATCGCCGCACCGGCGCTGCATCACGTGGTGCTGCCGGTGTCGCTGACGGTGCTCCTCATCCTGTTCTACCTGCAGCACCACGGCACGACGCTCGTCGGGCATGCCTTCGGGCCGGTGATGTTGGTCTGGTTCGTGGTGCTGGCGCTCCTTGGCCTCAACCAGATCCTCGATGCGCCGGAAGTGCTCGCCGCCCTCAGCCCGGCGTACGCAATCTCCTTTCTCGTGCACCATCACGCGATGGCCCTGGTGGCGATGGGCAACGTCGTGCTGGCGATCACCGGGGCGGAGGCGCTCTACGCCGACATGGGGCACTTCGGACGCAAGCCCATCCGGCGCAGCTGGTTCCTGCTGGTCTTGCCCGCGCTGGTGCTCAACTACTTCGGCCAAGGTGCGCTGCTGCTGCGCGACCCTTCCGCAATGCAGAACCCCTTCTATTTCATGGCCCCCGAATGGGCGCTCTACCCCATGCTGGGCCTGGCGACGCTGGCGACCGTCATCGCCTCCCAGTCCGTCATCTCGGGCGCCTTCTCCATCACCCGGCAAGCGATCCAGCTGGGGTTCCTGCCGCGCATGGAAGTACGCCACACCTCGGAGCGCGAGCAGGGGCAAATCTACATACCCGTGCTCAACTGGGCGCTGATGGCCGCGGTGATGCTGCTGGTGCTCGGGTTCCGCTCCTCGAACAACCTCGCGGCGGCCTACGGCCTGGCGGTGACCGGTGACATGGTGATCACCTCGCTTTTGGCCACCGTGGTGGCCGCCCGCGTCTGGGGCTGGGGCTGGGCCCGCGCCGTGGCGCTCTTCGCCTGCTTCCTCGCGGTGGAATTGACCTTCCTCACCGCCAACGTGCTGAAGATTCCCGATGGCGGCTGGTTCCCGCTGTGCGTGGGGCTGGTGGTCTTCGTGGTGATGCTCACCTGGAAGCAGGGGCGGGAACTGCTCATCGAGCGGCTCGAGGGCGGACGCATGAGCCTTGTCGGCTTCATCGAGTCGCTGCGCGGCGGCATGCCGCTGCGCGTGCCGGGCACGGCGGTCTTTCTCAACGCCCACCCCGACCGCGTGCCGCACGCCTTGCTGCACAACCTCATGCACAACAAGATCCTGCACGAGCGCGTAGTGGTGGCCAGCGTGCACTTCGAGGACGTTCCCTACGTGCCACCTGAGGAACGGCTGGAAATCCGGGAGCTGCCGGAGAACTTCTGGCAGGTGATCGTGCGCTATGGTTTCATGGACGAGCCCGATCTGCCAGCCGCGCTCGTCGGCGCCGCCCCCAGAGGGTTGGAGTGCGAGCCGCTCGCCACTTCGTGGTTTCTGGGTCGCGAAACGGTCATTCCCCGCCCCAGTCCCGAGATGCGGCAGTGGCGCAAGCGGATCTTCGTCGCCCTGCATCGCAACGCCGGCAGCGTCACCGCCTTCTTCAAGATTCCGCCCAACCGCGTCGTCGAGCTCGGCACCCAAGTGCTGCTGTAGACGCAACAGCCTCCCGCCGGGAAGGACGGGAGGCGAACCAAAAATCGGGCTTGCTCCTTACGACTGCGCCGGGGCGAGCCGAATCAGATAATCGAACGCCGACAGCGCCGCCTTGGCCCCCTCGCCCATGGCGATGACGATCTGCTTGTAGGGCACCGTGGTGCAGTCGCCAGCCGCGAACACCCCCGGAGCGGAAGTCGTGCAGCGCGCGTCGATCTCGATTTCGCCGAAGCGGTTGCGCGCCACCGCCCCTTCGAGCCAGTCGGTGTTGGGCACCAGGCCGATCTGCACGAACACGCCGGCCAATTCCACCGTATGCTCTTCGCCCGTTGCACGGTCGCGGTAGCGCAGGGCGTTCACCTTGCTCCCATCGCCAAGAATTTCCATGGTCTGGGCGTTGGTGACGATGGTCACGTTGGGCAGGCTCCTGAGCTTGCGCTGCAGCACCGCATCGGCGCGCAGGGCATCGGCGAATTCGATGAGCGTGACGTGCTCGACGATGCCGGCCAGATCGATCGCCGCCTCCACGCCGGAATTGCCTCCGCCGATCACCGCCACTTTCTTGCCTTTGAAGAGCGGCCCGTCGCAGTGCGGGCAGTAGGCCACTCCCCGGCCGCGGTATTCCTGCTCGCCGGGCACGCCCAGCTCCCGCCAGCGCGCGCCGGTGGCGAGGATCACCGCCTTGGCCCCGAGCTCGGCGCCGTTGGCGAGCGCCACCTTCGCCGTCTTGCCCGGCTCGGCGGGAACGTCAAGGCGTACCGCGCGCTGATGATTCATAATATCTACATCATAGGCCTTGACGTGCTCTTCGAGCCCCGCGACGAGCTTGGGCCCCTCGGTCTCCTTCACCGAGATGAAGTTCTCGATGGCGAGCGTGTCCATCACCTGACCGCCGAAGCGCTCGGCCACGATCCCGGTGCGCAATCCTTTGCGCGCGGCGTAGATCGCCGCTGCGGCCCCGGCCGGTCCACCGCCGACGATGAGGATGTCGAACTCGCCTTTCTGGGAGAGCCGCGCCCGCTCGCGCGCTTCGGCCTGCGTGTCGACCTTGGCGAGGATCTCCGGCAGCTCCATGCGTCCTTGGCCGAAGAGCTCGCCGTTGAGATAGACGGTGGGCACGGCCATGATCTGCTTGGCCTCGACCTCGGCGGGGAAGCTCGCCCCGTCGATCATCACCGCCTGCACCTTCGGATTCAAGGCGGCCATGGTGTTGACCGACTGCACCACCTCCGGGCAGTTGTGGCACGACAGCGACACGTACACTTCGAAAGAGAGCGGCGACTCCAGGCTCTTGACCTGCTCGATCACCTCCGGCTCGAGCTTGGGCGGGTAGCCGCTCACCTGCAGCAGCGCGAGAATGAGCGAGGCGAACTCGTGCCCCAGCGGCAAGCCGGCGAAATGCACCCGCGGGGCTTCGCCGGGGCGCGTCACCGCGAACGCCGGGCGCCGACCGCCGGCGACTTCCTCACCCACCGCTTCGCGCACCGTCACCTTGCCGCCGCCGGCAGCGACGATCTCCTGCACCAGCTCGGCCAGCTGCCGACCGCGCTCGCTGTCGTCGAGCGCCGTGACGAGCTCGATCGGCCCGGCGAGCCGGGTCAGATATTGCGTCAAGGCGTTCTTCGTTTCTTGATCGAGCAATGCCATGGTAAATCCCCCCTTCGTCGAAACTTCGGATGAAAAAAGCCCCTCGGCCTCTTTCGGCCGACGTCTCCGTGATGCAAGGAAAAGGCGCCGCCGCCTCGTGCGGACGGTCGGCGCCCGGAATCTGGCTCCAACCGGGAGTGACCGCGGTTGGAATCCAGGCGATCAGATCTTGCCGACCAGATCGATGGAAGGCTTGAGCGTCTCGGCGCCTTCGTTCCACTTGGCCGGGCAGACTTCACCCGGATGCTCGGCCACGTACTTGGCAGCTTTCACTTTGCGCAGCAGCTCGGCGGCATTGCGGCCGATGCTGTTGTCGTTGACCTCCATCCCCTTGATGACGCCGTTGGGGTCGATGATGAAGGTGCCGCGCAGCGCCAGGCCTTCTTCTTCGATCAACACGTCGAAGGCGCGCGCCAGTTTCTGCGCCGGGTCGCCGAGCATGGGATAACGCACTTTCTTGATGGCGGGCGACGCCTCGGCCCAGGCTTTGTGCGTGAAGTGGGTGTCGGTCGACACGGAATAGATCTCGCAGTTGATCTTCTTGAACTCGTCGTACAGATCGGCGAGGTCTTCGAGTTCGGTCGGGCACACGAAGGTAAAGTCGGCCGGATAGAAGACGAACACCGACCAATGGCCGCGCAGATCGGCGTCGGTCACTTCGACGAACTTGCCGTTGTGATAAGCCTGCACTTTGAACGGAACGACTTGGGTGTTGATCAAGCTCATAACGGTTCCTCCTGTCTGGGTTTGCACATGGCGCCGGTCGGCCGACCGGCGGAGGCCCGGCGCTGCTGCCGGTCACCACGCGAACCATTCTAGGTCAGGTTCCAGGCAAAATCCAATCGTTCCTGGCAAACGTCATGATAGTTAAAAACTATCAAAAAAACACATGATTTAAAGCGTTCTCAATGATCCACACTTCCGTCGTGGGCGACGCCTTTCGGGACATGCGCTAGAATTGCCCCTCGAACCGTGCCCGGAGAGGATGATGGACCCGCGTCTGCGCGAAATCCCCTACAACTACACCTCCTTGTCCGACCGTGAGATCGTGATCCGGCTGCTGGGCGAGGAAGCCTGGGCGATCCTGGAGGCCCTGCGCGCCGAGCGCGTCACCGGCCGCTCGGCCCGCATGCTCTTCGAGATTCTCGGCGACATCTGGGTGGTGCGGCGCAACCCCTTTCTCGAAGACGATCTGCTCGCCAACCGCAAGCGGCGCCAGGCACTCGTCGAAGCCCTGCGCCACCGGCTCGACGAGGTGGAGAAACGGCGCGTGGCAAGCGCCGCCGCCGATCCCGAGCGCGCCGCGCGCGTGGCGCGTCTGGTCGAGCTCACGGCGGCCGCGATCGACGCCTTCGAGCGCTCCTTCGGCGAAACCGAACGGCTGCGCAAGGACGTGCTGCGCGTGCTGTCGCGCCACACGCGCCGCGACAACATCCGCTTCGACGGGCACGCACGCGTCTCGCACGTCACCGACGCCACCGACTGGCGCGTGGAGCTGCCCTTCGTCGTGCTCACGCCGGACACCGAAGAGGAAATCGCTCCGCTGGTGCGCGGCTGCATCGAGCTAGGGCTGACCATCATCCCGCGTGGCGGCGGTACCGGCTACACCGGCGGCGCCGTGCCGCTCGATGCGCGCTCGGCCGTCATCAACACGGAGAAGCTCACCTCGCTCGGCCCGGTCGAGGAGGTGGATCTGCCCGGGCGCGAAGGGCCATTGCCGCAGCGCTACCCCACCATCCGCACCGGCGCGGGCGTCGTCACGCAGCGCGTGGCCGATGCCGCGACCGCCGCGGGGCGCGTCTTCGCCGTCGACCCCACCTCGGCCGAAGCCTGCTGCATCGGCGGCAACATCGCCATGAACGCCGGCGGCAAGAAGGCGGTGCTGTGGGGCACGGCGCTCGACAACCTGCTGTGGTGGAAAATGGTCACGCCCGACGGCAACTGGCTCGAAGTCGAGCGGCTCGAGCACAACCTCGGCAAGATCCACGAGCAGGAGACGGTCTACTTCCGCCTGCGCCGCTTCGACGGGCTCACCTACGCGCCTTTGGGCGAGGAGATCATCAGCGCGCCGGGCGCGACGATGCGCAAACCGGGCCTGGGCAAGGACGTCACCGACAAATACCTGCACGGCATCCCCGGCATCCAGAAGGAAGGCACCGACGGCCTCATCGTGGCCGCGCGCTGGGTGCTGCACAAGATGCCGCCGGTCACGCGCACCGTCTGCCTCGAATTCTTCGGCCAGGTGCGCGACGCGGTGCCGGCCATCGTCGAGATCACCGACTACTTCAAGCCCGGCGGCGAAGGGCACGCAGCCGGAGTGCAACTGGCCGGCCTCGAGCACCTCGACGAGCGCTACGTCAAGGCCGTGGGCTATACCACCAAGGCCAAGCGCCGCGGTCGGCCCAAGATGGTGCTGGTGGGCGACATCGTCGGCCACGACGAAGAGGCGGTGATGCGCGCCGCCTCCGACGTGGTGCGGATGTGCAACAAGCGCGACGCCGAAGGTTTCATCGCCGTCACCCCCGAGCAGCGCAAGCGCTTCTGGCTCGAACGCTCCCGCACCGCGGCCATTTCCCGGCATACCAACGCCTTCAAGATCAACGAAGACGTCGTCATTCCCCTGCCCAAGATGGGCGAGTACTGCGACGCCGTCGAGCGCATCAACATCGAGCTGTCGCTCGACAACAAGCTCGCCCTGTGCGACCGGCTCGAAGCCTTCCTGCGCGAACCCAAGCTGCCGCTCGATCCGGGCGACGCCGACCTGCCGCCGGAGACGCTCATCGGCGAGAAGCGCGAGCACGCGCTCGAGCTCGTCGACGCGGTGCGCCGGCGCTGGCGCTGGCTGCGCGACCACCTCGACCTGCCGCTCGCCGAAGCCGAGCCGCACTTCGCCGCATACGGCATCGAAGCGGGCGAACTCACCAACCAGGCCGAGGCGCTCACGCTCTTCCACCGCCTGCAGGACTACTCCATCCGCGTCTCCTGGAAACGCGAACTGCGCCCGGGGCTCATGCGCATTTTCGACGGCGACGTCTTCCGCCCCACGCGCGAGCGCATCCTCGAGCTCCACGAGCAGGTCAAGCGCGGTCGGCTCTTCGTGGCGCTGCACATGCACGCCGGCGACGGCAACGTGCATACCAACATCCCGGTCAATTCCGACGACTATGAAATGCTGCAGACCGCCAACCGCGTGGTCGACCGCATCATGGCGGTGGCGAAGTCGCTGGGCGGGGTCATCTCCGGCGAGCACGGCATCGGCATCACCAAGATCGACTATCTCGACGAGGAGCAGCTTCGCCCCTTCTGGGACTACAAACGCCGCATCGACCCCAAGGGGGCGTTCAACCGCGGCAAGCTCATGCCTGGCGGCAACCTCTCCCGCGCCTACACGCCCTCGTTCAACCTGCTCGGGCACGAGTCGCTCATCATGGAGCAGACCGAGATCGGGGCGATCGCCGACGACATCAAATCCTGCCTGCGCTGCGGCAAATGCAAACCCGTGTGCTCGACGCACGTGCCGCGCGCCAATCTCCTCTACAGCCCGCGCGACAAGATCCTCTCCACCTCGCAGCTCATCGAGGCGCTGCTCTACGAGGAGCAGACGCGCCGCGGCGTGTCGCTGGCGCACTGGGCCGAGTTCGAAGACATCGGCGATCACTGCACCGTCTGCCACAAGTGCGAGAAACCCTGCCCGGTGGACATCGACTTCGGCGACGTCTCGATCAAGATGAGGAACCTGCTGCGCAAGCAGGGGAAGAATTCCTTCAACCCGGGCACGAAGGCGGCGATGCTGCTGCTCACGATCAAGGACCCGACCACGGTCAAGCTCGTGCGCAAGACCATGGTCGAGTGGGGCTACAAGGCGCAGCGCCTGGCGCATCATTGGGCCAAGCGCCTCGGGCTCATCCAGGAGCAGACGCGCCGCCCGCCGCTCACCGTGGGCAAGCCGCCGATCCGCGAGCAGGTGATCCACTTCGTGAACAAGCCCATGCCGGGCAATCTGCCCAAGCGCACGGCACGGCAACTCCTCGACATCGAGGACCAGACGGTGATCCCGGTGATCCGCAACCCGCAGGTGCCGGCGGGCGAGTCGGAAGCCGTGTTCTACTTCCCCGGCTGCGGCTCCGAGCGCCTCTTCAGCCAGGTGGGTCTGGCCACCCAGGCCATGCTCTACCACGTGGGCGCCACCACGGTGCTACCGCCGGGCTACCTCTGCTGCGGCTATCCGCAAACGGCCGCCGGCAACGACGACAAGGGGCAGCGCATCACCACCGAGAACCGCGTGCTCTTCCATCGCGTGGCCAACACGCTCAACTATCTCGACATCAAGACCGTGGTCGTCTCCTGCGGCACCTGCATGGACCAGCTGCTCGACTACCACTTCGAGCAGATCTTCCCTGGCTGCCGCCTGCTCGACATCCACGAATACCTGATGGAGAAAGGCATCGCGCTCGATGGCATTCCCGGCGTGCGCTACATGTACCACGAGCCCTGCCACACGCCGATGAAGCAGTACGCCGGCATCGAGGTGACGAAGAAACTGCTGGGCACCGAGGTCGTGCTCAACGACCGCTGCTGCGGCGAATCGGGAACGCTCGCCGTCACGCGGCCGGACGTGTCGACGCAGGTGCGTTTCCGCAAGCAGGAAGAACTGGAGAAGGACGCCGCGCGGCTTCGCGCCGACGCCGCGCCGGGCACGCCGGTGAAGGTGCTCACCTCCTGCCCCAGCTGCCTGCAGGGGCTGAGCCGCTTCGAGCACGACGCGGGAGGGCTGGATGCCGATTACGTGGTGGTGGAACTGGCGAAGCACCTGCTCGGCCCTGAGTGGCTCGAGCGCTACGTCGAGGCCGCCAACCGCGGCGGGATCGAGCGCGTGCTCCTGTGAGCTTGGCGCGGCCCGTCTGTGGGACGGGCCGCGCCGGGATCATCGCCCCTGCTGCTGTGCGCGCAAGGCTTCTTCGAGCTCACGGCGCTCGGCAGCGAGGCGCTCCGCCGCCGTGCGCCGCTCGTCCAAGAGGCGCTGCAGGGTCGGCACGAGCGCATCGGGGTCCGTCCCCTCGGCGAGCAGGGCGCGGATCTGGGCGATCTGCCGGTCGTAGTCGGCCAACTGCGCGTCGCGCCAGGCATCGAACGCCTGCAACGTCGGAAAAGCCTGCAGCAGACGCTCCTGCTTGCGGCGCAGGCCCTGTTCCTGCGGCGAGAGCGCCCCGGCCCCGCTTGCCTCCTGACGCTGCGCCCGCTCGGCCGCCGGATCGATCACCTTGCGGATCATGCCGCTGTCGTCGACCAGCCAGTATTTGCGCCCATAACACTCGGCGGGCAACGGGTTGCCGCACACGCGCCGGCCGTTGGCATCGTCGCAGCATGCCACCCCGGTCGGGCCGCCCGCCGTGGCCGACGCCATGACCGCCGCCAGCGCCCCCATCAAGACCCCACCCCCGATCCACCGCCCCATCGTCCCCGGCCCTCACGGCTCGATCCGCATATGATATGCGATAAGGACGATCGATACCACGTCCACCTTGGCATGGGCGTGCCGGGAGGACTTTCTCATGCGCGGCGCGCCGCCTCGCCCTGCACGCCATAGCGCTCGCGATACGCCCGCACCGCCGGTAGGTGCTCGCGCAGCCGCGGATCGTCGGCAAGCAGCGCAAGCAAGTCCTCGAGCGTGGCTACGGCGATCACGGGGATGCCGAAGCGCCGGCTCACTTCCTGGGCGGCGGACTCCTCGCCCTCGCCGCGCTCCATGCGATCGAGCGCGATCACCACGCCTGCCGGCTCCGCCCCGTGAGCGCGGATGAGTTCGATGGAGGCGCGCACCGAAGTGCCCGCCGAGATCACGTCGTCGACGATGAGGATGCGCCCGCGCAGCGGCGCGCCGATGAGCCGCCCGCCCTCGCCGTGGTCCTTGGCTTCCTTGCGATCGAAGGAGAAAGGCTTGTCGAACCCCCGCTCAGCGAGCCGGATCGCCACCCCCGTCACCAAGGGAATGCCCTTGTAGGCCGGCCCGAAGAGCCCGTCGAAAGCGATGCCGCTCGCGAGGATCGCCTCGACGTAGAAACCGCACAGCGCGCGAAACGAGGCTCCGTCGTCGAAGAGCCCCGAGTTGAAGAAATACGGCGAGCGGCGCCCCGCCTTGGTGATGAACTCCCCGAAGCGCAGCACCCCTTTTTCACAGGCCAGGCGCAGGAATTCCCGGCTAAAATCCATGAACTTCCCCTTTTTCATGCACGCAACGGCCGGCAATGGTACGCGCCGGCCCGCCTTGCCGCAAGCCACCCCGGAGACGACATGACGCTGCGCATCCTCACGCTCAACCTCAACGGCATCCGCTCTGCCGCGGACAAAGGATTCTTCCGCTGGCTACCCTCGCAAGAGGCCGACCTCGTCGCCGTGCAGGAGCTCAAGGCGCAGGAAAAGGACCTCACCACGGAGATGCGCCACCCCGACGGTTACAGCGGACACTTCCATTTCGCCGAGAAGAAGGGCTACTCCGGGGTCGGCCTCTACCTGCGCCAGCCTCCGCTCGAACTCGTCGCCGGCATCGGCGAGCCCGAGTTCGACGCCGAAGGGCGCTATCTCGAGGCGATCTATCCCGGTCTCTCCGTGGTCTCGCTCTATCTGCCCTCCGGCTCGGCCGGCCCCGAGCGGCAGGCGTCCAAGTTCCGCTTCATGGAGGCGTTCTTTCCCAAGCTGCGCGAGCTGCGCCACTGCGGCCGCGAGGTGGTGATCTGCGGCGACTGGAACATCGCCCACACCGAGAAGGATCTCAAGAACTGGCGCAGCAACCAGAAACACTCCGGGTTTCTCCCCGAAGAACGCGCCTGGCTCACGCGCGTGTTCGACGAACTGGGCTGGGTCGACGTCTATCGCCGCCTCTACCCCGAGGCCACGGAAGAAGGCTACACCTGGTGGTCCAACCGCGGCCGCGCCTGGGAGAAGAACGTGGGCTGGCGCATCGACTACCAGATCGCCACGCCCGGCATCGCCGCCACGGCCCGCGCCGCCTGGGTCTACAAAGACGAGCGATTCTCCGATCACGCCCCGCTCATCGTCGACTACGACTTCGAACTGCCGCAAAATCCGCGATAATTGCCCTTTTTTCTCACGGGACCCTCGATGAACCCCAAAGTCGAAGCCATGCGCCGTGTGCTCGCCGAGGCCGAGTGCATCGCCGATTCCAGCCAAGTGCAGCGCGCCATCGATCGCGTCGCCGCCGAGATCACGGAAGTGCTCGCCGAGCGCGACCCGCTCGTGTATGTGGTCATGAAAGGCGCCGTCGTCTTCGCCGGTCAGATCCTGCCGCGGCTGCGCTTTCCGCTGGAAGTCGCCTATCTGCACGCCACGCGCTACCATGACACCACCGCCGGCAGCCGGCTGGAGTGGCGGGTGGAACCCACCGCGCCCATCGAGGGACGCCCCGTGCTCGTGCTCGACGACATCCTCGACGAAGGCTATACGCTCGCGGCGGTGATGCAGCGGCTGCGCGACGAAGGCGCCGAGGACGTCTATCTCGCGGTACTCTGCCACAAGCTGCACGAACGCAAAGCCTATCCCGGCATGCGGGCCCACTTCACCGGCCTGGAAATCCCCGATCGCTACGTCTTCGGCTACGGCATGGACTATAAAGGGTACTGGCGCAACGCCGACGGCATCTACGCCGTACGGGAACCCTGAGGAGGATTCACCATGCTCGTCACCTTCAAATCCGACGCCGATGCCGACATCGTCATGTACCGCAAGCACGCCGAGCCCATCCTGCGGCTGCTGGGCAAGGACGTCGAGCGCGGCATCCTCACACCCGAAGCGCTGCCGCAGGCCATCGCCACGCTCGAAGCCGCGATCGAGGCCGACCGCCGGGCGCACCCGGGGCTGGACGAAGCCGAAGAAGAAAAGGCCAAGGAAGAAGGCAAGGAAGTGCCGGTGGAATTCCACCGCCGTGCCTGGCCGCTGCTGCAGATGATGAAGCGCGCGCTCGCCGAGAAGAAACCGGTCGTCTGGGGCATCTGACCCGCCCTGCACCGTCGGCCTCGCCGCCCAACCGGCGGAGGAAAACGGCTACGCCAGCGGCTGCACCACCCCTTCGCAGCCCACGAGCACCGGTTCCACCTCCAGCCGCACACCGAAACGCTCGGCCACCGTTTCGCGCACGCGGCGCGCGAGCGCGAGGAAATCCGCTCCTTTCGCTCCCCCCGCGTTGCACAGCACCAGCGCCTGGCGCTCATGCACCGCCGCGCCCCCTTCGCGCACCCCTTTGAGGCCGCAGCGCTCGATCATCCAGCCTGCGGCGAGCTTGACGCGCCCATCCGGCAAGGCGTGGCGCGGCAGCTCGGGATGGTGCGCCGCCAGGCGTTCGGCCACCTCGGGCGATACCACCGGGTTCTTGAAGAAACTGCCGACGTTGCCCTGCACGCGGGGATCGGGCAGTTTGCGCGCCCGGATCTCGGCCACCGCCGCGTACACTTCGGCGGGCGAGACGTCTTGCCCCAGGCCGGCGAAGCGGCGCTGCAAATCGGGATAGTCGAGCCGCGGCGGCTCGTTCCGCGGCAGGCGGAAGGTTACCGCCGTGATCACCATGAAAGCGGACTCCCGCGCCTTGAAGCGGCTCGTGCGGTAGCCGAAACCACACTCGGCGGCCGGCAGCCGCCACGCCAGCCCCGTGTCGCGCTCCACCCCCTCGACCCAGGCGATGCGCTCGCCCACCTCCAGCCCGTAGGCGCCGACGTTTTGCACCGGCACCGCCCCCACGCTGCCGGGAATGGCGGCGAGGTTCTCCAGCCCACCCCAGCCCTGCGCCACGCACCAGCGCACGAACCCGTCCCACGGCTCCCCGGCGGCCGCGCGTACGAGCCGGGCCGCGTCGTCTTCCGCCAGCAGTTCGCGCCCGCGGGTAGCCAGGCGCACCACCCGTCCGGCGAAGTCTTCGAGGAAGACGACGTTGCTGCCCCCGCCCAGCACCAGCTCCGGCATCGGCGCGGCTTCGCGCCGCTCGCGCCAGCGGGCGAGATCGGCTTCTTCTTCCAGCACGAGCAGTTCGCGCGCCCGGGCGGGCACCCCGAGGGTAGTCCAGGCCGAAAGATCGACGTCCGTGAAACGCTGCATCATTCCCCTTGATCCGGACCGATGGGAAAGAGCCGGTCGTAGCACCAGTTGAAGACGTAAGCATAAACGGTATAGGCGAGCGCGAGCCCCAGATCGGCCACGAGCGCCTCGAGCCATCCCAGGCCGGTCCAAGCGACGATCACCGGCAAGGTGAGGAACAGGAGCCCGCCCTCGAACCCGAGCGCGTGCACGATGCGCCACGAAGGGGGGCGCAGGTCGGCACGGCGGCCCGCCAGACGCGCCTCCAGCCGGTCGAACACCGTGTTGTAGAGGGCATTCCACAGCGCGGCGATGAGCGCAAGGAGCGCCAGCAAACCCAAGGAATCGAGCACCGGCGCGCCGCTCGCCCAAGAAAAAGGCGGCGTGATGAGCACGAGACCGCCGGCTTCGAACGCCAGCACCTGGCGCAGGCGATCGCGCCAGGTGCGCAAGGCCACGCCGCCATCCTTCGCCCGGAACGTCTGGTTGCGCTCTTCCATCGGCGGCGATTGTACCGCCCCACCCCAGGTAAACCCTAGTTTGCAGGGGGCGGTTTTTCCGCTATCCTGCCCCGCCAAGATCGGGATCCTGGGAGGGACGAGGGTGGCGATGCTCGAACTGGAAGGCATCGTGATGGCTTTTGGCGGCTTTCGTGCCGTCGACGGCGTCACGCTGCGCGTCGAGGAAGGGCAGGTGCTCGGGCTCATCGGCCCCAACGGCGCAGGCAAGACGACGCTCTTCAACGTGATCGCCGGTGCCTATACGCCCACGGCCGGCACCATCCGTTTCCTGGGCGAAGACATCACGCGGCTGCGCACCGACGAGCGTTTCCACAAAGGGCTGGTGCGCACCTTCCAGATCCCGCACGAATTCCACCGTCTGAGCGTGCTGGAAAACCTCATGGTGGTGCCGCCGCACCAACCGGGCGAGAACCTCTTCGCCAACTGGTTCGACTGGCGAAAGGTTCGCCGCGTAGAGGAAGAGGTGCGGCAGAAGGCGATCGAGGTGCTCGCCTTCCTCGAACTCACCCACGTGGCCAACGAGCGCGCCGGACATCTCTCTGGCGGACAGAAGAAACTGCTGGAGCTCGGCCGCACCATGATGACCGACGCGAAACTCGTGCTCCTCGACGAACCGGCGGCCGGGGTGAACCGCACCCTGCTGCGCAAGCTCGAAGAGAAGATCCAGATCCTCAACCGGGAATGGGGCTACACCTTCATCCTCATCGAACACGACATGGAGATGATCGCCAAGCTCTGCCACCCCGTCGTCTGCATGGCCGAAGGCAAGGTGCTCACCCAGGGGGAATTCCTCGACGTGCGCAACGACCCCCGCGTGCTCGAAGCCTATCTGGGCGAAACGGTGACGGAGGAAGCCGCATGAATGCGACCACGGCCCGCGACCGCCCCCAGCCCATCCTCGTCATGCACCAGGTGCGCGGTGGCTATGGCGATGCCGACATCCTGCAGGGCGTCTCGCTCGCGGTGATGCCGCAGGAAATCGTGGTCATCGTCGGCCCCAACGGCGCGGGCAAGTCGACGGCGATGAAGGCGGTGTTCGGGCTGGTGCGCATCCGCAGCGGTGCCATCGTCTTCGACGGCGAGGACATCACCGGCTGGAGCCCGGATCGCATCGTGCGCCGCGGTATCTCCTACGTGCCGCAGGTCGACAACGTCTTTCGCGAGATGACGGTGCATGAGAACCTGGAGATGGGCGCCTTCCTCTCCAAGGGTGATCTGAGCGCGGCCTTCGATCGCATCTACGCCCTCTTCCCCGACCTGAAGGCCAAGCGCCACGCCCTCGCCGGCGACCTCTCCGGCGGGCAGCGCCAGATGGTGGCCATGGGCCGCGCCCTCATGCTCGAGCCCAAGCTTTTGCTGCTCGACGAGCCCACCGCCGGGCTCTCCCCCAAGTACATGCAGCAGATCTTTCAAATCTGCCGCGACGTGCGCGACTCGGGCGTGTCGATCCTGCTGGTGGAGCAGCACGCCAAACAGGCGCTCGCCTTCTGCGACCGCGGCTACGTGCTCGCCACCGGCGCCAATCGTCACGAAGGCAGCGGCCGCGAGCTTCTCGAAGATCCCGAAATCGCCCAGATGTTCCTCGGCGGATGAAGGGCCGACCATGATGGAATTCCTCAACTTCTACGTCGTTCCCGGCATCGTGACCGGCTCGGTCTATGCACTCGGGGCGATCGGCATCACGCTCATCTTCGGCATCCTGCGCTTCGGCCATTTCGCCCATGGCGATCTCGCCACCAGCGGAGCCTATCTCGCCCTGGGCGCGACGACGCTGCTTGGACTCATGCCCTGGGCGGCGCTGCCGGTGGCGATGGTCCTCACGGCGCTCCTTGCCTATGGCATTCACCGCCTCTTCTACCGCCATCTCGAATCCCGGCCCAAGATCCTCACCGTGATCGCCTCGCTCGGCATCGGCATGATGCTGCGCTCCATCGTCCAGGTCGTCTGGGGTGTGGATCCGCTCGCCTACGGCAGCGGCATCGCCCGGGCCCAAGCCTTCGGCCCCCTGATGCTGCGCCCGCGCGAGATCGCCACGCTCGCGCTCACGCTCGCGCTGGTGGCGGTACTGCTCGCCTTCCTGCGCTACAGCAAGTGGGGCAAGGCGATGCGGGCGATGTCCGACAACCCCGATCTGGCCCGCCTGTGCGGCGTCGACAACGACCGAGTCACCCGGCTCACCTGGTTCATCGTCGGGGCGCTCGCGGCCGCCTCGGGCTTTTGCCTGGGCATCAACACCGAGCTCACCACCATGATGGGCTGGTCGGCGATGCTGTCGATGTTCGCCGCCGCGGTGCTGGGCGGCGTGGGGCGCGTGGAAGGGGCGGTGGTGGGCGGCCTGGTGATCGGCCTTGCCGAGGAGCTCTCGGTACTCGTCGTGCCCAGCCCCTACAAATCGGCCACCGCCTTCGTCATCCTGCTCGCCATCCTGCTGCTGCGGCCACAGGGCATCTTCAAGGGCAAAGTGCTGTAAGGAGCAACGCCATGGCCTCGATCGGCCTCATCAATTACGCCACCTTCATGGGCGCCATGATCGGCATCTACGGGGTGCTCGCCCTGGGGCTGAACATCCAGTGGGGCGTCACGGGGCTCTTCAACGCCGGCATCGCCGGCTTCTTCGCCGTGGGCGCCTACCTCTCGGCGCTCCTCACCGCCCCGCCCTCGCCCGAGCGCATCATGGGCTGGGAACTCCCCGTGCTCGTCGGCTGGCTCGGCGCCATGGCCGGGGCGGCGCTCATCGCCTGGCCCATCGGACGCATCTGCCTGCGTTTCCGTTCCGATTATCTGGCGATCGCCACCATCGGCGTGGCCGAGGTGATCCGGCTCGTGCTGCGCACCGAGGAAGGGCTCTCCGGCGGCGCCCGCGGCATCACCGGGGTGCCCCGCCCCTTCGGCGGCTTCGACTACTCGCTGTCGCAGTTCGCCTACTTCGCCCTGGTGATCGCCGTGCTGCTCCTCGTTTATTGGGCCCTGGAGCGCCAGCTCGCCGCGCCCTGGGGGCGGATGATGAAGGCGATCCGCGACAACGAGCAGGCCGCCGCCGCCATGGGCAAGAACGTCGAGAAGCGGCGCCTCGAAGCCTTCGTGCTGGGCGCGGCGGTGATGGGCCTGGCCGGAGCGCTCTACGTGCACTTCATGCGCGCCATCACGCCCGAGGCCATCGACCCCATGATCGCCACCTTCCTCGTATGGATCATGCTGATCCTGGGCGGCTCGGGCAACAACCGCGGCGCCATTCTGGGGGCGATCATCGTCTGGCTCATCTGGTCGATGTCGGAATTCATCACCGACCAGCTCCCCGCCGAGGTCGCCACCCAGGCCAAGTACATCCGAGTCTTCCTCATCGGCCTGATGCTGCAGCTCATCCTGCGTTTCCGCCCCGAAGGATTGTTGCCGGAAGAAAGCGGGCAGCGCACCGCTTCCCTTCCTCCTTCCCCGCGCTAAACTCCAACGACTACCCCCTCGAAACCTCACCCGAAGGAGACCGACCATGAAGAAGAAAATCCTCGCCTCGCTCAGCGTCCTTGCCCTCGGCGGGGCGATCGCAAGCGCCCCGGCCATGGCGCAGAACGTCAAGGTGGCTTATCTCGTGGCTATCACCGGGCCGATCGCCGGCATGGCGCCGACGATGGTGCAGTCGATGAAGTTCGCCGCCGAGCAGGTCAACGCCCAGGGCGGTATCGGCAACGGCGGCAAGCTCGATCCCCAAGTCTACGATTCCGGCTGCAACCCGCAGCTCGCCACCGACGCCGCCACCAAGGCGGTGAACGTCAACGGCGTGATCGGCATCGTCGGCCCCTCCTGCTCCGGGCCGGTGATCGCGGTGGCCAATTCCGTGAGCGTGCCGGCCGGCGTGCTCCTCATCACCTCCTCGGGCACCTCGCCCAAGATCAGCACGCTGGATGACAAAGATCTCGTCTTCCGCACCGTGCCGTCCGACGACTACCAGGGCCGGGCGCTCGCGCGCACGATCAGGGCCCGCGGCATCGACAAGGTGGCCATCACCTATCTCAACAACGACTACGGCCTGGGGCTGGCCGAAGCCTTCACCGACGAATTCAAGAAACAGGGCGGCACCGTCACCGCCAGCCGGGCGCACGAAGACAAGAAAGCCTCGTACCGCTCGGATCTGGCCGAACTCGCCAAGGGCGGAGCCGACACGCTGGTGGTCTTCGCCTACGGCAACTCCTCCGGCCTCACCATCCTGCGCCAGGCGATCGAGAACGGGTTTTTCAAGAATTTCGTTGGCGCCGACGGCATGCGCGACGAGGGCATGGTCAAGACCCTGGGCCCGGACAATCTCAAGACCCTTCTCGTCTCGGCTCCGGCCGGGGCAACGGGCACCGGGTTCGAGAAGTTCAGCAAAGACTTCAAGGCCGCCGGCGGCGACCCCAACGGAACCTTCGCCGCCACGAGCTACGACGCCGCCTTCCTCATGGCCTTGGCGATCGAGAAGGCCGGCGGCGACAAGGCGAAACTGCCCCAGGCGCTGCGTGAAGTCGCCACCGCCCCGGGCGAACCCATCCTGCCGGGCGAATGGGCCAAGGCGAAGAAACTGATCGCCGAAGGCAAGGACATCGATTACAAAGGCGCCGCGGGGGATCAGGAATTCGACGCGCACGGCGACGTGCCGGGCGACTACGTCCTCTACAAAGTAGGCGGCAGCGGCTTTGCCGAAATCGAACGCATGAAGTGATGGCCGGCGCCGCCCTGCGCCCATGCGGGGCGGCGCTTCAGCCGAAGACCTGGCGGTGCTCGCGCGTGGCGCGAAACTGCACCGTCGGGTACTTCTCCATCGTCACCTCGAGGTTGTAGCGCGACGAGGCCAGATACACCGGATTGCCGTCGATGTCGCGCGCAAGGCGCAGGGCCTGCTCGCGCTCGAAGCGCGCGCGCGTGGCCTCGTCCGGATAGACCAGCCAGCGGGCGGTGTGGATCTCCGCCGGCTCGAAGATCGCCTCCACGCCGTATTCGCTGCGCAGCCGCTCGGCCACGATCTCGAACTGCAGCACCCCGACCGCCCCGAGCAGGAGCTGACCGCCCTCGAGCTCGAACACCTGGATCGCCCCTTCCTCGCCCAGTTCCTTCAAGCCCTTGTGCAGCTGCTTGGCTTTGAGCGGATCGCGCAGCCGCGCCATGCGGAAGAGCTCCGGCGCGAAGTAGGGGATGCCGGTGAAGCCGAGCTTCTCGCCCTCGGTGAGGGTGTCGCCGATCTGCAGCTGACCGTGGTTGTGGATGCCGATGATGTCTCCGGCGAAAGCCTCTTCCTGGATCGCGCGCTCGTTGGCCATGAAGGTGATGGCGTTGGCAAGGCGCATCTCGCGCCCGGCGCGCACGTGCCAGGCTTTCATGCCGTTGCTGTAGCGACCGGAGCAGACGCGAAAGAAGGCGATGCGGTCGCGGTGCTTCGGATCCATGTTCGCCTGGATCTTGAAGACGAAGCCGGAGAATTTTTCCTCGCTGGGCAGGACCAGACGCACCCCGGCATCGCGCGGCTGCGGTGGCGGTGCCCAGTCGATGAGCGCCCGCAGCACTTCCTGCACGCCGAAATTGTTGATCGCTGAACCGAAGAAGACCGGCGTCTGCCGCCCGGCAAGAAATTCCCCCAGAGAAAAAGGGGAAAGCGCCTCGCGCGCCAGCGCCACCGCCTCGCGCATTGCGCCAACCTCGGCAGGAAAACGCGCATCGAGCTCCGGGTTGGCAATCCCCGCGATCACCTCGGCCGCCACCCGTTTCTCCTCGCCCGGGCGGAACACGAGCGTGCGGTCGTGCAGCAGGTGATACACCCCACGAAAAGCCTTGCCACTGCCGATGGGCCAAGTGATGGGTGCGCAGTCGATTTTGAGCACCGATTCGATCTCGTCGAGTAGCTCGAAGGGCTCGCGCACCTCCCGATCCATTTTGTTGATGAATGTGATGATGGGCGTGTCGCGCAAACGGCACACTTCCAGGAGTTTGATCGTTTGCGCCTCCACCCCTTTGGCCGCGTCGATCACCATCACGGCACAGTCGACCGCCGTGAGCACGCGGTAGGTGTCTTCGGAAAAATCCTGGTGGCCCGGCGTATCGAGCAGATTGACCACGCACCCATCGTATTCGAACTGCATCACAGAGGAAGTCACCGAGATGCCACGCTGCTTCTCCACCTCCATCCAGTCGGAGGTGGCGTGCCGCGCCGACTTGCGCGCTTTCACGGTACCGGCCAGTTGAATCGCTCCACCAAAGAGGAGCAGCTTCTCGGTGAGGGTGGTCTTGCCCGCGTCCGGGTGCGCAATAATGCCAAAGGTGCGCCGCCGCGTCACCTCCTGCGCCAGTCGTTCTGCCAATGCCTCGCCCATGTCCGTCTTTTCTGGGAAAATCATTCATTTTAGCAGCAGGACCGTCCATCATGATCCGCTTCGGCCTCGACCGCCTCCTCGCAGAACCCGAACTGCGTCGACCGCTCGCCGGCCGACGTGTGGCGCTCTTGGCGCACCCGGCTTCCGTCACGCGCGAGCTGGTGCACGCGGCCGATGCGCTCGCGGCGCTGCCCGACGTACGGCTCACCGCGCTCTTCGGCCCCCAGCACGGCGCACGCGGCGACAAGCAGGACAACATGGTCGAATCGCCCGATGAGTTCGACGCGCGCCTGGACATCCCCGTCTTCAGCCTCTACGGCGCGGTGCGCCGCCCTACCCCGGCGATGATGGACACCTTCGACGTGCTGCTCGTCGACCTGCAGGACCTCGGCTGCCGTGTCTACACCTACCTCACCACGTTGCGCTACGTGCTGGAAGCGGCCGCCGCCTACGGCAAGAGCGTGTGGGTGCTCGACCGTCCCAATCCGCTCGGGCGCGGCATCGAAGGGGGGCTGCTGCAGCCGGGCTGGGAGAGCTTCGTCGGCGCCGGGAGCCTTCCCATGCGCCACGGCCTGACGTTGGGCGAGGCCGGGCGCTGGTTCATCGCCACCCTGGGGCTCGACCTCGACTATCGCGTGGTATCGCTCGAAGGCTGGGACCCGGACGCCGCCCCCAGCTACGGCTGGCCGCTGGGCGAGCGCACCTGGATCAACCCCAGCCCCAACGCCCCCACCCCCTGGATGGCGCGCTGCTATCCCGGTACCGTGCTCATCGAGGGCACCACGCTCTCCGAAGGGCGCGGCACCACCCGTCCCTTGGAAGGGTTTGGCGCCCCCTGGATCGATCCCTGGCGGCTGCTCGCAGAAATGGAAACGCTCGCCCCGCACTGGCTGGAAGGCTGCCGCCTGCGCCCCTTTTTCTTCGAGCCGACTTTCCACAAGCACGCGGGAAAGCGCTGCGGCGGGATCATGATCCACGTGGAAGACCCGGCGCACTACGATCCCCGCCGTTTCCGCCCCTGGCGCCTGGTCGCGCTCGCGCTCAAGGCGCTGCGCCGGCTCCATCCGGATCGGCCGCTCTGGCATGCCGACCCCTACGAGTACGAATACGAACGCCTGGCGATCGATCTCATCGACGGCGGTCCGCGCCTGCGACAGTGGATCGAGGACGAAGCGGCCGCGCCAGCCGATCTCGACGCGATGATCGTGCCCGAGGAGCGCGCCTGGGCGCAGATGCACGCCCCCTTCCTCCGTTGACGCCATCCGCCCTATGCTTCCCCTATAATGAGGGTGACGGTGCATCCCGCACCCAGGCGAGCGGCTCATTCGCATGTGCTTTCTTCCCCTGATCTTTCGCCGTGCCGCCCGCGCCGCGCCGCAGCATGGCCGGCCCCGAGGCAGCGCCAGCGGCCCGACGCGGATGGCGCGGCAGCTGCTCACCTTGCTCGTCCTCTCGCTCGCCCTCGTCGCCGCGGCACGCGCGGAGTACCACCTGGGCGTCTTCGGCCACCGTCCCACCGAGACCCTCCAGCGCCAATGGCAGCCGCTCGCCGACGAGCTCTCGCAGGCGCTCGCCGAACCGGTCACCCTCGAAGTCCTCACGCCCGAGGCGCTCGATCGCGAGATCGCCGCCCGCCGCATCGATTTCCTCTTCACCAACCCCGTCCACTACATCCAGGAAAAACACCGCCACGCCTTTTCCGGCCCCATCGCCACCCTCATCACGGTCGAGCACGGCGTCAAGACTTCGGCCATGGGCGGAGTGATCCTGGTGCGCCGCGACGGCCCCGTTCGTCAGCCGGAGGATCTCAAAGGCAAACGCATCCTGATCTCGGGGGGCAAAGGGCTCGGGGGCTATCTGGCCCAGGCCGCGTGGCTGCTCGAACAGGGCGTGCGCGTGCCCCAGGACGTCACGCTCCTTCCCCAAGGCAATCACGACGCCGTCGTCCAAGCCCTGCTCGAAGGCAAGGGCGAGGCCGGCTTCGTGCGCACGGGCCTTCTCGAAGCGCTCGCGCGCGAGGGGCGGCTCGCGCCCGAGGACGAAGCGCGCCTCATGGTGCTCGGCGAATGGCATCCGCCAGGTTTTCCCTACAAGATCACCACCGCGCTCTATCCCGAATGGGCATTCGTCGTCCTGCCCCACGTCTCGCCCGAGGTCGCCCGCAAGGTCGCGCTCGCCCTCTACGAGCTCACCGACCGGCTAGATGCCATCCCCGACCCCCGCTTCACCGCCGCAGGCATCGGCGGATTCACCGTCCCGGCCGACTACGCCGGCGTGGAACGCCTCGCCCAGCGGCTTCGCGTACCGCCGTTCGAGCACGTGGAAGTGGAGCTGCGCGACGTGCTGCACCAGTACGCCCTGCCCTTGGTGCTGCTCGCCCTCTCGGCCGTTCTGCTCGCCCTGCTCACGCTGCGCCTGTGGCACACCCGGCGCCAGCTCGAGCACCAGCGTGCCCGCCTCGCCTCGGCGCTCGCCGAGACCCAGACCATCCTCGAGACGGTGGATGAAGCCATCTACGGCACCGACGCACAGGGCCGCTGCATCTTCTTCAACCGCGCCGCCTCCGAAGTGCTCGGTTTCCGGCCGGAAGAAGTCTTGGGCAAGGATCCGCACGAGCTCTTTCACGCGCGGCGGCCGGATGGGCAGCCCTATCCGGCCGAGCACTGCCCCTTGCACCGCGCGCTCGAGGCGGGGCAGAAGGTGCGCCAGGACGACGTCTTCTGGCGGCGCGACGGCCTGCCGGTGCCGGTGCACGTCTCCGCCAGCCCCCGCGTCGAGCACGACCGCGTGATGGGCGCCGTCGTCGCCTTCCACGACATCACCGAGGAAATGCGTCTGCTCGAAGAACTGCGCCGCCTCGCGGCCTACGATCCGCTCACGGGCCTGGCCAACCGCGGCCACCTCGAACAGCGTCTACAGGAAGCCCAATCGGCGGCGCAGCGCCACAAGCGGCCGGCGGCGCTCCTCATGTTCGACCTGGACCACTTCAAGAAGGTCAACGACACCTACGGGCACGCCGTGGGCGACCGCATGCTGCAAGCCTTCGCCCGCGTGCTGCGCCACAACCTGCGCCCCACCGACTTCATCGCTCGCTATGGCGGCGAGGAATTCATCGCCATCCTGCCGGATACCTCGCTCGACACCGCCGTCAAGGTGGCCGAACGCGTGCGCCAGGCGTGGGCACAAACGCAAATACCGCTCGACGAATCCGGCAAGATCTTGAGCGGAACGGTATCGATCGGGGTCGCGCCCCTCGAGCCGGACGCCCCGCTCGACGAGAGCCTCAGCCGGGTCGACGAAGCCATGTACCGCGCCAAGCGTGAAGGCCGCAACCAGGTCGCCTTGCCTCCCACGGGAAACAAGCGGCTGGAAGCCGGGGTCTGCTCGTGAAACTGCCCTTCGACCGCGCCCGTCGCCGCTGGCTCGGCACCCTCGGTGCGGGGGCACTCGCCGCCGCTGGGATCGGCGGCTGTACGCCCGAACCGCCCCTGCGCGTCTCCTACCATCTCTGGGCGGGCTACGAGCCGCTGCGCCTCTATGTCGACGCTGCCCCCGGCGAAGCGGCCGGCCTGCAGCTCGTCGAAGTGGCCGACGCCGAAGCGCAGCTGCAGCTCCTGCGCCTCGGGCGGGTGGAAGCGGCCATGCTCACGCTCGACGAAGTCCTCCTCGGCCGGGCGCAGGGTCTGGATCTGACGGTCGTGTGCATTCTCGACGTCTCGGCCGGCGCCGACCACGTCATGGCACGCGCCCACTGCCGCGATGCCTCTGGCTGGCGCGGCGCCCGCGTGGCCGTGGAGCGCCTCGGCCCCGGCCGGGTCCTGTTGCAGGCCTGGTGCGAGCACCTCGGGCTCGATCCCCGGCACCTCCAGCGCATTCCCTATTCGCCGCCGCGCCAGCTGGAACCCTGGGCGCGGCACGAATTCGACCTCGCCGTGACCTACCAGCCCTACGTCGAGCGCCTGCGCCGCCTGGGGGCCGTCTCATGCTTCGATTCCTCCGCCCTGCCGCCGGTCGTGCTCGACGTCCTGGCCGTGCGCAGCGCCGTTCTGCACACGCACGGGAAAGCGATCGAACGCCTCGTACGGGCCCACTTCCTCGGCCTCGAGTGGATGCGCGACAACGCGATCGACGCGCGCCACCGTCTCGCCCGGCGCTTCGGCCTGGCGCCCGAAGAGGCCTTCACCCCCTTCGTCGGCCTCGTCTTCCCGCCGCTCACGCAGCAGCGAGACTGGCTCGAACGCATGCTCGCCGACTCCGTCGCCACGATCGCGGGGCTGCTGCAGCGCGCCGGGCTGCTCCATGCGGCAGCTCCGCCGGTTCCGGCCTCGGCCCGTTTCCTCCCCCACCCCTCGCCGTGATGCAGGAACGACGCCAATGCAGCCCCCTTTTCGCCTCTCCCTCGCCCTGCGCCTCGCCGCCATCTTTCTCGGGCTGATTCTGATCGTGCTCGCGGCCGAGAGCTGGCTCGCCTGGCGCAACGCCCGCGAACGCACGCTGGCCGACGCGCAAGAGCATCTGCTGGGGCTCGCCGCCACCCTCGTGCGCGCCGCCGAACGCCGCTGGAGCGAGCGCCCCGACGAAGTGCGCGCCGACATCGAATTCCAGGCCACATCCCCCGGGCACCGTGCCACCCTGCTCACCGATGGACAGGGTCGCATCCTCGCCGCCCATCGCCGGGACTGGGAAGGGCTGAGCCTGCCCGACGTCCTGCCAAATCTTTCCTTGCCGCTTCCGCCGCCTGCGCTAGATGCCTTGCGCTGGCAGATCCAAGGCGATGCGATGCTCCTGGCAGTCCCTTGGATGCTGCCCGAAACCGCGGACACGGCCCAGGGAACGCCCCTCGGCTGGATGATCCTCTCCTACGATTTCCACACGCTCCTTGCGCAGCGCCTCGCCGAGCACCGCCGCGCTCTGGCCTGGCACGCCGCCCTGCCGGTAGTCGTGATGCTGCTCCTCGGGCTCTATATCCACTATCGCGGCGCCCGCCCTCTCGAAACCCTCACCCGCGCCCTGCGAGCGGTCGCCTCACCCGGGGGCTACCGCCCGCCCGAGCTCGGCGGCGCCATCCCCGAAGTCCGCGCCCTGGGCGAGGCGATCGCGCAGACCATGGCTGCACTCGCGCGCCAGCAGGAACGCCTGCGCCAGCTCGACGTCGCCATCGACGCCAGCCCAGCCCAGCTCATCATCACCGACACCCAGCCCGCCATCCTCTACGTCAATCGCGCCTTCACCGAAGTCACCGGCTACCGCCCCGACGAAGTGCTGGGCAAGAATCCGCGCATCCTCCAATCCGGCAAGACCCCGCGCGAAACCTACCTCGACCTGTGGACCCACCTGAAGAACGGCCGCCGCTGGAGCGGCGAATTCATCAACCGGCGCAAGGATGGCAGCGAATACGCCGAATTCGCCACCATCGCCCCGGTCTTCGACGAAGCAAGGCAGATCACCCACTACATCGCCGTCAAGTTCGACCTCACCGAACAGCGTCGCATCACCGAACGCCTCTCGCACCTGCTCACCCACGACCCCCTCACGGGCCTGGCCAATCGCTCCCTGCTGCTCGAGCGCATCGCCCTACGGCTCGAGCAAGGCAAGAACGCCGGACAAAACTTCGCCCTCGTGCTTTTCGACCTCGACGGTTTCAGCGAAGTCAACGAACGCTACGGCACGCACACCGGAGATGAACTCCTCAAGGAGATCGGCCGCACGTTGAAGTACACGCTCACCGCCTGCGACACGCTCGCCCGGCTCGAGGCCGACGAATTCGCCGTGCTCACCGACGCCCAGCCCGACGCGACCGAAGCCGGAAACTTCGGTTGGCAACTCGCCCGCACCCTCTCCCATCTCCTCGAGCAGGACGTCCGGACGCGTTTCGCCGAGCGCCACCCCATAGAACGGCTCACTGCGGCTGCCGGCATCGCCGTCTTCCCCGACGATTTCGCGGACGCCGAGGAGATCCTCGCCGCGGCGGCCCTGGCCTTGCAGCAGGCCCGCATCAGCCGCCAGCCCGCAGCCGTGCGCGTCTACGAAAGCCTCAGCGCCGATCTGCTGGCGCGCCGCAGCGCCATCGAAGAAGGACTGCGCGAAGCGCTCGCCGGCCAAGGATCGCACGTCCTCGAGCTCCACTACCAAGGCCAGTTCGACCTTCAGCATCGCCTGTGCGGGGCCGAAGCGCTGCTGCGCTTCAGCCACGCCACCCTGGGTCGCATCCCCCCGCTCGAATGCATCTCCGTGGCCGAACGAAGCGAGCTCATCTTCACCCTCGGATCCTGGATCGTGGGAACGGCGCTCACCGAGGCCATGGGCTGGCGGCGCACCACCGGCTGGGACGGGACGCTCTCGGTCAACATCTCCCCCTTCGGCCTGCGCGATCCCCATTTCGCCGCACGCATCCTCGAGCTCCTGCAGCAAAGCGGCCATCCCGCAGACCGGCTTTTGTTCGAGATCACCGAGAGCAGCGCCCTCGATCATCTCGAAGAAGCCGAGCGCGTCATGCGCCGCGTGGCCGCCGCCGGCATTCGCTGGTCGCTCGACGACTTCGGCACGGGCTTCTGCGGCCTGCACTACCTCGACCGCCTGCCCGTGGCCGAGATCAAGATCGACCCCTCGTTCGTGCAGCGCGCCCCGGGCGAGGCCCGCGCGCGCCATCTCATCAATGCCATGGTGGAGGCTGCCGCCGCCTTTTCCTGCCGGGTGGTCGCCGAAGGCGTGGAAGACGAAGCCCAGGAACGGACGCTTTCCGCCTGGCCCGAGCTCCTGCTGCAGGGCTGGCACCTCGCCCGACCCGAGCCGGCAGAAGCGTTCGTCCGCCGGCTCGGCAGAGCCATTCAAGGATAGCGGCGGTTACAGATATCCACGCAGATGAGATAGACCTGCATGCAATCCACCGTGGTCTCCCCCACCCTGCCGCCAGCGGCACGGCAATCGACCATCTGGTCGCCGCACACCTCCACGCAGCGGCTCCAGTCGCGCTTCGTTCCTTCCGCGTTCTTGGCGAGCGACTCGACGATGCGCCGGTAGCAGGCGGCCACTTCCACCCGGCGCGGCTCCTCGGCCACGTAGCGCCAGTCGCTGCGGCGCAGGCCGTTGAGCGCCTTCTCGATGAGACCGATGTCGTCGGCCCGCACCCGGCCGTTGCGGACCAGCCATTCCACCGCCTGGCAATCGAGCGAACGATCCTGCGCCACCGTCTGCGGCGCCGGTGGCAGATAGCCCGCCTGGATGCGGGCGCATTCGTGGGCGAAGAGAAAGAGCCGTGCGGCGGGCCACAGATCGGGCAGCAGCTGCGGATTGTGCACGATCACCGGCACACCCCCGACGAGGCGCGTCTCGAAGACCCTTCGGGCCTTGGAATCTTCGAGTACCGCCACGGCCTGCCCCTTGGCGTCGGTGCACCCCGTATATTCCTGTGCCCTGGCCCCCTGCCCGGCCAGCGCCACCCACAGGAACACCGCTGCCACCGCCCAGCGCCACGTCACTCGCATCGTCTTCCCCTATCGTTTTGTTTCACTATAGCCGCCGATCGCTCGCCTCGCTTGCCCGAGGCGCCGAATCGGATTAGACTAGACGGCCTAGTCTAACCCAAACCCGAGCACGTGAGCGACGACACCCGACGAAAAATCCTCGAAGCGGCAGCAGACGTGTTTGCCGAGCGTGGCTACCGCGCCTCGCTCGACGAGATCGTCCGGCGCGCCGGCGTGGCCAAGCAGACGGTTTACCATTACTTTCCGAGCAAGGACAAACTCTTCGCCCGTGCCGCCGAAATGATGGGCGAGGGCATCCTCGTCACGCTGGCGCCGCACGAAGCCGAGACGCTTGCCGACACGCTGCGCCGTTTCGCCTGTGCGCTGCGCGAGCGGATACTCGCCGAACCGTGCATCGCCCTGCATCGCTTGCTGGTGGCCGAGGCGCCGCGTTTTCCCGATCTGGCACGCACCATCTACGAAGCCGGCTTGGGCGAGACCATCCGGCATCTGGCCGCGCTGCTGGCGCGCGCGATGAAGGCAGGGCAGCTGCGCCATGACGATCCGCTCTTCGCGGCCGAATTGCTGGTGGGGATGCTCACCAGCGCCGAGCGCACGCGGCGGCTCTACGAAGCGCAGCGCCCCGACGACATGCAGCCGGAAACGGCCGACCGCATCGTTTCTCTCTTTTTGCACGCCTATCGCGCCGAAGAACCGATAAAATCGACCGATTCACCGTCGCCCCCCAGGAGCACGACCCCATGAAATCAAACACCCCTCTGCGGCTCGCCTTGGCCGCCGCCCTCGTCCTGTTGACCGCCGCCTGCAACCGCGACGACGCCGACGCGGCCAAGAATCAGGCCGCCCCTCCTCCACCCGAAGTCGCGGTGATCGAAGCCCGCTACGGCAGCGCCGTGCTGCGCCGCGAGCTTCCCGGCCGGCTCGAAGCCTACCGCACGGCCCAGGTGCGCGCCCGCGTCGAAGGCATCCTGGAAAAGCGCTTTTTCGAGGAAGGCAGCGACGTGAAAGAAGGGCAGCTGCTCTACCGCATCGAGCCACGCACCTACCAGCGCGCCTTTGAAGCCGCCAAAGCCGACGTCGCCGCGGCGAAACTGCTCGTCGACCGTTATCGTCCGCTGGTGAAGATCAACGCCATCAGCCAGCAGGAGTTCGATTCGGCCGAAGCCGCCTGGAAGCAGGCCGAAGCGAAACTCGCGCAGGCCGCGCTCGACCTGGAAAACACCCGCGTCCCGGCGCCGATTTCCGGGCGCATCGGCCGCTCGCTCGTCACGGAAGGCGCGCTGGTGGGCAAAGGCGAACCGACGCATCTGGCCACCATCGAGCAGATCGACCCGATCTACGTCAATTTCACCCAGCCCAGCGCCGAGCTGCTCGCCCTGCGCGAGGCGCTGCGCTCCGGCCAATGGAAGGAGGCCGACCGCAGCAACGTCGAGATCGTGCTCGACAACGGCAAGACCTACCCCATCCCGGCCAAGCTCCTCTTCGAGGACGTCTCGGTCGACCCTGCTACCGGCGCGGTGCTGATGCGCGCCCTGGCGAAGAACCCCGAGCACGTACTGCTGCCCGGCATGTTCGTGCGCGTGCGCCTGCCGCAGATGCAGATGGACAAGGTCATCACCGTGCCGCAGCGCGCGGTGCAGATCAACCCCCAAGGGCACTTCGTCATGGTGGTCGACGCCAACAACACGGTCGCGCCCCGCGCGATCAAGGTGGGCGGCATGAGCGGCACCGACTGGGTCGTGCTCGAAGGTCTGCAGGAAGGCGAAAAGGTGGTCGTCGAAGGGCTGCTCAAGGTCCGCGCCGGCGCGCCAGTCAAACCCGTGCCCTGGCAGCCCAAGAACACACCCGCTGCAGCGGCCCCTTCGACTGCCGCGAAGTGAGGGCTTGAGCCATGTCCGTCAATTTCTTCATCGACCGGCCGGTCTTCTCCTGGGTCATCGCCTTGGTCATCCTGCTCGCCGGCGGGCTGGCGGTGCGTTCCCTGCCAATCGCGCAGTATCCCGAAGTCGCCGCGCCCGCGCTGGCGATCTCCGCGAACTATCCCGGCGCATCGGCCGAGGTGATCGAACAGACCGTCGTCGCCCTCATCGAGCAGGAGCTCAACGGCATCGAGAACCTCATCTACATGGACTCGCAGTCCGAACTGGGGCGCGCGACCATCAACCTCACCTTCTGGCCCGGCACCAACCTCGACATTTCCTCGGTCGAGGCGCAGAACCGCATCAAACGCGTCGAAGCACGCCTGCCCGACGACGTGCGCCGCCTCGGCGTCACCGTCAAGAAGATGCGCCGCAACTACCTGATGTTCATCTCGCTCTTCTCGCCGGACAACTCGCTCAACAACGTCGACCTCGCCAGTTTCGCCTCCACCACCATCCTCGACCCGCTGCGGCGCGTGCCCGGGGTGGGGGATGCCGAGCTCTTCGGCGCCGAATACTCCATGCGCCTGTGGGTGTCGCCCGAGAAACTCGACAGCTTCCAGGTCACTCCCGGCGACGTCATCAATGCGGTGGCCGCACAGAACGTGCTGCTTGCAGTAGGCGAAGTCAATGCGCCGCCATCGGTACCCGGCATGGAATACGCCGCCACCGTCGTTACCCGCGGACGGCTGAAGACGCCCGAAGAATTCGGCGAAGTCATCGTGCGCGCCAAGCCCGACGGCTCCATCGTGCGGGTGAAGGACGTGGCCCGGGTCGAACTCGGCGCCCAGGATTACAGCGTCTTTGCACGGCTCAACGGTCAGCCCAACGCCGCCATCGGCATCAAGCTTGCGCCAGGCTACAACGCCCTGGAGACGGCGCAGCGCGTACGCGCGCAGGTGGAAGACCTCGCCAAATACTTCCCGCCGGGCATCGACTGGATCGTCCCCTACGACACCACCCCCTTCATCGAGATCTCCATCCGTGAGGTGGTGAAGACCCTGTTCGAAGCGGTGGTACTCGTCTTCATCGTGATGTACCTCTTCCTCGGCAACCTGCGCGCCACCCTCATTCCGACCATCGTCGTGCCGGTGTCGCTGGTGGGGGCGGCCGTGGGGCTATGGGTGCTGGGATATTCCATCAACGTGCTCACGCTCTTTGCCATGGTGCTCGCGATCGGCATCGTGGTCGACGACGCCATCGTGGTGGTGGAAAACGTCGAGCGCGTGATGGCCGAGGACAAGCTCCCGCCGCGCGAGGCGGCGCACAAGGCGATGTCGCAGATCGTGGGCGCCATCATCGGCATCACCCTGGTGCTCACCTCGGTCTTCATCCCCATGGCCTTCTTCCCCGGCTCGGTGGGCGTGATCTACCGCCAGTTCTCGATCACCCTCGTGCTCTCCATGCTCTTCTCGGCGCTCATGGCGCTCACCCTCACCCCGGCGCTGTGCGCCACCCTGCTCAAGCCGCACAAGCCCGGTCACGGTGAGAAAGGCTTCTTCGGCTGGTTCAACCGCGGCTTCCAGGCCAGCACGCGCAGCTACGTCAACGGCGTGCGCCACGCCATCACGCGCCCGTGGCGATTGATGATCCTCTACGCCATCATCCTCGGCTGCACCGGCTGGCTGTTCACCCGCCTGCCCAGCAGCTTCCTGCCGGAAGAAGACCAAGGCTACTTCATCACCATGGTGCAGCTGCCTTCTGGTGCCACGCAGCAGCGCACGCAGGAGATCGTCTCGCAGGCCGAGCAGTACTTCCTTGCCCAGCCCGAGGTGCAGAACACCATCGGCATCGTCGGCTTCTCCTTCCTCGGGCGCGGACAAAACGCCGGTCTGATCTTCGTGCGCCTCAAGGACTGGAGCGAGCGCAAGGCGGCCGAATCCTCGGCGCAGGCACTCATCCAGAAAGCGAACCGGCATTTCGCCCCGCTCAAGGAAGCGATCATCTTTTCGATCAACCCGCCGGCCATCCCCGAGATGGCGGCCATCGGCGGGTTCGACTTCCGGCTGCAGGATCGCGCCGGGCTCGGACGCGTGGCGCTCAACGCCGCCAAGGATCAGGCGCTGCAGCTGGCGGCGCAAAACCCGCGGCTCACCAACGTGCGCCTGGAAGGGATGCCCCCGGGACCGCAGCTCATGCTCGACATCGACCGCGACAAGGCCGAGACCCTGGGCGTATCCTCGGCCGTGCTCAACCAGACGCTGCAGGCGATGTTCGGCGTGGCCTACATCAACGACTTCGAGCGCCAGGGCCGCATCCTGCGCGTGCAGCTGCAGGCCGACGCCCCGGTGCGCATGAGCCCCGAGGAGATGCTGCAGGTGTCGGTGCGCAACAATGGCGGTCAGATGGTCAAGCTCGCCGAGCTCGTCAAGACGCGCTGGACGATCGGGCCGCCGCGGCTCGACCGCTACAACGGCGTGCCCTCGCTCAAGCTCACCGGCTCGCCCGCGCCGGGCGTCTCCAGCGGCGAGGCGATGCAGGCGATGACCGCGATCGCCGCCGAACTGCCCACCGGCATCGGCTACGAGTGGTCCGGCACTTCCTTCGAGGAGAACCTCTCCGGCTCGCAGGCGCCGATGCTCTTCGCCATCTCGCTCATCGTCGTGTTCCTGTGCCTGGCGGCCCTCTACGAGAGCTGGTCCATCCCCTTCTCGGTGATGCTGGTGGTGCCGCTCGGCGTGTTCGGCTCGCTCGTGGCCGTCACCTGGCGCGGGCTGCCCAACGACGTGTACTTCAAAGTCGGCCTGGTGGCCATCATCGGGCTCTCGGCGAAGAACGCCATCCTCATCATCGAGTTCGCCCGCGAACTGCACGAAAGCGGCAAGAACCTGATGGAGGCCACGCTGGAAGCCGCCCGCATGCGCTTCCGTCCCATCCTGATGACCTCCATCGCCTTCATCGTCGGCGTGCTGCCGCTGGCCATCTCCACCGGCGCCGGCGCCCAAAGCCGGCACGCGATCGGCACCGGCGTGATCGGCGGCATGCTCGCCGCCACCGTGCTCGCCGTCTTCCTCGTCCCCGTCTTTTTCGTGGTGGTGCGCCGTCTCTTCCCGCCCAAGGGCGAGACCGCCGCCCAGGAGCCTCACCATGCCTAAGCTACGCCGCACTCCCCTGGCGCTCGCCCTGCTGCTCGCCAGTGCCGGCTGTTCGATGATGCCCGACTATTTCCGGCCCGAACCGCCGGTGGCCAAGCAGTGGCCCGCTTCGGTCGACCCGCGCGGCGAGCGCGACATCGCCGACATGCCGTGGCAGGAATACTTCCCCGACCCGCGCATGCAGGCGCTCATCGCCGCCGCGCTCGAGAACAACCGCGACCTGCGCGTGGCCGTGGCCCGCGTCGAAGAAGCGCGCGCGCTCTACCGCATCCAGCGCGCCGACCGCTTCCCCAACGTCGGCGCCAATGCCTCCGAGCAAGCCGCTCGCACTCCGGCAGATCTCTCCTCCAGCGGCCGCTCGATGACGACGCACCGCTACGACGTCGGTGCGAATCTCCTCTCCTTCGAGCTCGACTTCTGGGGCCGCGTCGCCAGCCTCACCGAAGCCGCCCGCCAGCAGTACCTCGCCACCGAAGAGGCACAGCGCGCCTTCCGCCTCTCGCTCATCTCGGACGTGGCCAACGCCTACCTCTCGCTCAAGGAGGCCGAGGAGAGCCTGCTGCTCGCCAAGGAAACCTTGCGCACCCGCGCCGAGATGCTGACCCTGGTCGGCGAGCGGCGCAACGTCGGCGTTTCCTCCGAGCTCGACTACCTGCAGGCCCGGGGCTCCTACGAGACCGCGCGCGTGGCGGTGGAGCAGCTCGACCAGCAACGCGTGGCCGCCGAAAACTACCTGCGTTTGGTGATCGGTACCGACCGTGCCGACTGGCCTCAAGGACGCAGCCTGCGCGAGCAGGACTTGATCGGCAATTTCGCCGTCAACGTCCCCTCCGAAGTGCTGCTGCGCCGCCCGGACGTGCGCGCCGCCGAACGCCAGCTCATCGCCGCCAACGCCAACATCGGCGCAGCGCGCGCCGCCTTCTTCCCCCGCATCACCCTCACCGGCATGCTCGGCACCGCCAGCGCCGCCTTCAGCGGGCTTTTCGACGCAGGCAGCGCCGCCTGGACCTTCCAGCCCATGCTCACCCAGCCGATCTTCGACGCCGGTCGCACCCAGGCGAACTTGGATCTCGCGCTGGTGCGCAAGAACATCGCCGTGGCGCAGTACGAGAGCACCATCCAGCAAGCTTTCCGCGAAGTGGCCGATCTGCTCTCGGCCCGCGAGCGCATCGCCCGCCAGCTCGACGCGCAGATGACGCTCGAGCGCACCCAGCAGCAGCGGCTCGCGCTCACCGAGGCGCGCTACCGCGAGGGCATCACGAGTTTCCTCGAAGTGCTCGATGCCCAGCGCGACACCTTCCAGGCCTCGCAAGCGGTGATCTCTACCCGTCGGCAGCTGCTCTCGGCCGCGGCCCAGCTCTACAAGGCGCTCGGCGGCAGCCGCGAATTCGAGGGCGAGCCGATCGTCGAGGCCAAGGCGACCGATTCCCCCTGAGCTACAAAATGGGCGCGAGCCAGCGCCGCGCCTCCTCCAGCGCCAGGCCGCGCCGCCGCGCCCAGTCGGCGAGTTGATCCTCCCCGATCTTGGGAATGGCGAAGTAGCGCGACTCGGGGTGGCTGAAGTAGAACCCGGCCACGCTCGCGGCCGGGCGCATGGCGTAGTGCTCGGTGAGCGTCATGCCAGCGCGCGCGGGCGCATCGAGCAGGGCGAACAGGTCCCCCTTCACCGTGTGGTCGGGGCAGGCCGGATAGCCCGGCGCGGGACGGATGCCGCGGTAGCGCTCGGCCACCAGCTCCTCGGGCGAGAGCCGCTCCTCGGGCGCGTAGCCCCAGTCCTCGCGCCGCACTTTCTCGTGCAGCCACTCGGCGCAAGCCTCGGCCAGCCGGTCGGCGAGCGCCTTCAGCAGGATGGCGTGATAGTCGTCGTGCGCCGCCTCGTACTCGGCCAGTTTCTCCTCGATGCCGTGCCCCGCAGTCACGGCGAAGGCCCCGATCCAGTCCAGCACCCCCGTTTCCTTGGGCGCGATGAAATCGGCCAGGCACAGGTTCGGCTGACCCGGCGGACGCTGGTGCTGCTGGCGCAGGCCGTTCCACACCATGGCGAGTGCGTGGCGCGATTCGTCGGCGTAGATCTCGATGTCCTCACCCAGGCTCGCCGCGGGAAAGAGCCCCCACACCGCGCGCGCCTTCAGCCACCCTTCGCGCACCAGCACTTCCAGCATCGCCTGCGCCTCGCCATAGACCTGGCGCGCCGTCTCGCCCACCACCGGGTCTTCCAGGATCTGCGGAAAAGACCCGGCCAGATCCCAGGTCTGGAAGAAAGGCCCCCAGTCGATGTAGGGCACGAGCCGCGCGAGCGGCACTTCCTCGGCGAACACCCCCAAGCGGCGCGGGCGCGGCGGCGCATAGGCCGTCCAGTCGGTGCGAAACGCGTTGGCGCGCGCGGCTTCCAGCGGCAGCAGGGTGTAGCCGGTCTTGGCGGCATGCCGCTCGCGGATGCGCGCGTAGTCCTCGCGCAGCTTGGCCACGTACGCCTCGCGCTCGCCCGGCGAGAGCAGCGCCGAGACCACCCCCACCGCCCGCGAGGCATCGGGCACATACACCACCGGCCCCTCGTAGTGCGGCGCGATCTTCACCGCCGTGTGCGTGCGGCTGGTCGTCGCGCCCCCGATCAAGAGCGGCACGGTGAAGCCTTGGCGTTGCATCTCGGCGGCCACGTGCGCCATCTCCTCGAGCGAGGGCGTGATGAGCCCGGAGAGCCCGATCGCATCCGCCTTCAGCTCGCGCGCCGCGGCGAGGATCTTCTCGCACGGCACCATCACGCCCAGGTCGTGCACCTCGTAGCCGTTGCAGGCAAGCACCACGCCGACGATGTTCTTGCCGATGTCGTGCACGTCCCCCTTCACCGTGGCAAGCACCAGGCGCCCCTTGGTATGCCCGCCCGTCTTCGCCTTCTCCGCCTCGATGTAGGGCAGCAGGTGCGCCACCGCGAGTTTCATCACCCGGGCGGATTTCACCACCTGCGGCAGGAACATCTTGCCCGCACCGAAGAGATCGCCCACCACGTTCATGCCGGCCATGAGCGGCCCCTCGATCACCGCGAGCGGCCCCTTGCCCTCGGCGGCGAAGCGCGCGCGCAGCTCCTCGGTATCCTCGACCACGTGCTCGGTGATGCCCTTGACGAGCGCATGCTCCAGGCGTTTCTCCACCGGCCATGAGCGCCATTCCTGCACTTCTTCCGCCCTGGCCTCGCCCGTTTGCAGGGTCTGGGCGTAGGCCACCAGCTCCTCGGCCGCGCCGGGGCGGCGGTTGAGCACCACGTCCTCGACCAGCGCGCGCAGCCGCGGCTCGAGCTCGTCGTAGATGCCCAGCTGCCCGGCATTGACGATGCCCATGGTGAGCCCGGCGCGGATGGCGTGATAGAGGAACACCGTATGGATGGCCGCGCGCACGGTCTCGTTGCCGCGAAAGGCGAAGGAGACGTTGGAGATGCCGCCGCTCGTCTTGGCGTACGGCAGGTGGGTGTGGATCCAGCGCACCGCCTCGATGAAATCGACGGCGTAGTTGTCGTGCTCGGCAATGCCCGTGGCGATGGCGAACACGTTGGGGTCGATCACGATGTCCTCGGGCGGGAATCCGTCGGCCACCAGCAGCCGGTAGGCGCGCTCGGCGATCTCGATCTTGCGCGCGAAGCCGTCGGCCTGGCCGCGCTCGTCGAAGCACATCACCAGCACCGCCGCCCCGTAGCGCCGCGCGAGCCGCGCCTGCGCGAGGAAGGCCGCCTCCCCCTCCTTGAGCGAGATCGAATTGACGATGCCCTTGCCCTGCAGGCATTTGAGCCCCGCCTCGATCACCTCCCACTTGGAGGAGTCGACCATCACCGGCACGCGCGCGATGTCCGGCTCCACGGCCACGAGCCGCAGGAAGCGCGTCATCGCTGCGGTGGAATCGAGCATCGCCTCGTCCATGTTGACGTCGATCATCTGCGCGCCGGCCTCCACCTGCTGGCGCGCCACCGACAGCGCCTCGTCGTACTTCTCTTCGAGGATGAGGCGGGCGAACTTCTTCGAGCCGGTCACGTTGGTGCGCTCGCCCACGTTCACGAAGAGCGAGTCCGGCCCGATCTCGAAGAGATCGAGCCCTGCGAGCCGCATCACGGGTTTGGCCCGAGGCAGCGGGCGCGGCGCGCGGCCTTCCACGGCCCGAGCGATCGCCGCGATGTGCGCCGGCGTCGTGCCGCAGCACCCGCCCACCAGGTTCACCCAACCCGCCTCGACCCAGGAGGCGATCTCCGTGGCGAGCGCCTCGGGCGTCTCGTCGTAGCCGGTGGGCGAGAGCGGATTGGGCAACCCCGCGTTGGGGTGGGCCGAAACGAAGGTGGTGCACAGGCGCGCGAGCGTCTCCACGTGCGGACGCAGCTCACGCGCCCCCAGGGCGCAGTTGAGCCCGAAAGTGAGCGGGCGTGCGTGCGCGAGCGAAGCCCAGAAGGCTTCCGGCGTCTGCCCCGAGAGCGTGCGCCCGGCCGCATCGGTGATGGTGCCGGAGATCATCACCGGCCAGCGCCGGCCGTGCTCCTCGAAGAGGCGTTCGAGGGCGAACACCGCCGCCTTGGCGTTCAAGGTGTCGAACACCGTCTCGATGAGCAGCAGATCCGCCCCGCCCTCCACCAGCGCGCGCGCCGATTCGAGATAGTCGGCCGCGAGCGTGTCGAAGTCGATGGCGCGAAAGCCGGGATCGTTCACGTCGGGGCTCAGCGACAGCGTCTTCGAAGTCGGGCCGATCACGCCGGCCACGAAGCGGGGTTTGTCCGGCGTGCTGTATGCGTCGGCCAGCGTTCGGGCAAGCCGCGCCGCTTCCCGGTTGATCTCGTAGGCGAGATGCGCCAGGCCGTAGTCGGCCTGCGAAGTGCGCGTGGCGTTGAAGGTATTGGTCTCGATCACGTCCGCCCCGGCCTCCAGATAGGCGCGGTGGATCTCGCCGATCACCTCCGGATGCGTGAGCACCAGGAGATCGTTGTCGCCCTTGAGCTCCACCGGGTGATCCTGCAGCCGCTCGCCGCGGAAATCGGCTTCCGTCAGCCGGTACTGCTGGATCATGGTCCCCATGGCGCCATCGAGCACCAGCACGCGCTCGCGCAGCAGGCGCACGAGCTCCTCGGTCCGGTCCGCTTGCATGCCTCTTTCCTCCATAAAAGCGAAACGCCCGTGAAACCTGCCGGCGGCAGGGCTTCACGAGCGTCGTTGTCCCATCCGAGCCTGGCGGCGAGGCGCCGCTGCAACGCTCCTCGGAAAGCCTCGTATTTTACGGCAAGAATGCTTCCAGCACCGCGTTGAGCAGGCGCCAGCCGCGCTCGGTGGCGGCGATGCGCCAGGAAAGCGGCTCCACCAGCCCCTGCGCTTCGAGCCGCGCCCAGCGCGGTGCGAGCGTCTCCAAAGAAAGCCCCGTGCGCGCCGCGAACCATTCCCGCGGCACCCCCGCGCGCAGCCGCAGCGCGTTCATGAGAAACTCGAACGGCAGCGCCTCGGGCGCCACCACTACCTCTTCCTGCACGAAAGGGGCGACGGCCGCCAGATAGCGGCGCGGGTGCTTGTGCTTCATGCGCCGCACGATGCCTCCGGGTGTGCTGAGCTTGCCGTGGGCGCCCGGCCCCACGCCCAGGTAGTCGCCAAAGCCCCAGTAATTCAGGTTGTGCCGGCAGGCTTCCCCCGGCAGCGCCCAGGCCGAGACCTCGTAGTGGACGAAGCCCGCACGCGCGAACCGCTCCTCCACCGCCGCCTCGATCGCCGCCAGCTCCTCGTCGGCAGGCAAGGCCGGCGGCGCAGCGGCAAAAGGCGTGTTCGGCTCGATCGTGAGCTGATAGCAGGAGAGATGCGTCGCCCCGCCAGCGAGCGCCGCTTCCACGTCGGCGAGCGCCGCCGCCGGGCTCTGGCCGGGCAGGCCGATCATCAGATCGACATTGACGCGGGGAAACACGCGCACCGCCGCGGCGAGCGCCGCGCGCGCCTGCGTCCCGTCGTGGATGCGCCCCAGCCGCCGCAGGGCCGCGTCGTCGAAACTCTGCACCCCCAGTGAGAGCCGATTCACCCCGGCCTGCGCGTAGGCCGCGAAGCGCGCCGCTTCGAAGGTGCCGGGGTTCGCCTCCAGCGTAACCTCGGCATTGGGCGCGAGCGGCAGGTGCCGTCGAATCGCCGCCATGAGCCGCGCAAGCGCTTCGCCCGAGAGCAGGCTCGGCGTGCCGCCGCCAAAGAAGACCGTGTCGATCGGCCGCCCGCCCGCGCGCTCGGCCTCGGCCGCGAGGTCGGCTTCCACCGCCGCGAGGAATTCCGCCTCCGGCACCTCGCCTGCGAGCGGATGGGAATTGAAGTCGCAGTAGGGGCACTTGCGCACGCACCAGGGCACGTGCGCGTAGAGCGACAGCGGCACCCGCGCCGGATCGAACGCGCTCAAGCCTCCTCCCGCGCGAGCCGCGCCCTCAGCCGGCGCAAGGCCCGGCCACGGTGGCTCAGGCGATTCTTCTCTTCCGGCGAGAGCTCGGCCGCGGTCTTGCCCAGCGCCGGGAGGTAGAAGAGCGGATCGTAGCCGAATCCCCTCTCCCCGCGCGGTTCCGTGAGGATCTCACCCCACCAGCGCCCCTCGGCCACGAGCGGCAGAGGATCTTCCGCCGACCGCAAAAAGACCACGCAGCCATAGAAAAACGCCCGCCGCGCCGCCCCTTCGAGCCCCTGCATCGCCGCGAGCAGCGCCACGTTGTTGCGCGCGTCCGACCGAGGCTCCCCCGCGAAGCGCGCCGAGCGTACCCCGGGCGCTCCCCCGAGCGCCGGCACCGCCAGGCCCGAGTCGTCGGCGATCGCCGGCAAGCCGGAAGCGGCCGCCGCGTGCCGCGCCTTGGCGAGCGCATTTTCCAGGAAGGTCGGATGCGGCTCCTCGGCCTCCGTAATGCCCAGCGCCCCTTGCGCCAGCACCTCCCAGCCGAGCGGAGCGAGCAGCGCCTCGAGCTCGGCCGCCTTCTTCGCGTTGTTGCTCGCAAGCACCACCCGGCGTTTGCCCGAACTCACGCCCGGCTCTCCCGCTGGGCGACAAGCAACTCGCCGATCCCTTTCTCGGCGAGCGCGAGCAGGGCTTCGAGCGCCTTCCGGTCGAACGCCCCGTGCTCGGCCGTGCCCTGCAGCTCGACGAAGCCGCCCGCGCCGGTCATCACCACGTTCATGTCGGTGTCGCAGGTGGAATCCTCGGCGTAGTCGAGATCGAGCAGTGCCTCGCCCCCCACGAGTCCCACCGACACCGCCGCCACCTGGTCGCGCACGGGCGAAGCGGAGAGCACCCCTCGCGCTACCAGCGCCTCGCACGCATCGGCGAGCGCCACCCAGGCCCCCGTGATCGCCGCCGTGCGCGTGCCGCCGTCGGCCTGCAGCACGTCGCAGTCGAGCACGATCTGCCGCTCCCCCAACGCTGCCAGGTCCACCACCGCGCGCAGCGAGCGCCCGATCAGGCGCTGGATCTCCAGCGTGCGCCCGCCCTGTTTCCCTTTGGCCGCCTCGCGCGGCGTGCGCGTGTGCGTGGCGCGCGGCAGCATGCCGTATTCGGCCGTCACCCAGCCCTGCCCCGTCCCCTTGAGGAAAGGCGGCACGGATTCTTCCACGCTCGCGGTGCATAGCACCCGCGTGCGCCCGAAAGATACCAGCACTGAGCCTTCGGCATATTCCGTGAAGCCTCGTTCGATGCGCACCGGACGCAGTTCGTCGGCGCGCCTGCCATCATGACGCATGGCTCATCCCTTGAATTTCTGGATCGTCTCGTTGATCTCGCGGATCGCCCGTTCGATCTCCTCGTTGTCGAGGGGTTCGGCCGAAAAACCCGGCGGCTGCTGCGGCAGAGAGAAGGCCGTCGTCACCTGGTCGAGCGCCATGGTCTCGGTGGAAACCGTGTCCGGCGCCAAGGAGGGTTCGCCCTCCTCCCAACGCATGGCGATGAGCGAGACGTTGTCCGAGTTGGGCCCCGCCTCCATCTCCGCCTGCTCCACCAGTTCGGGCACCACCCGCACGAGCGGTCCGCGCGCGAGGCGCTCGGCGATCTCCTCGTCGTCGAGCACGCCCCACAGGCCGTCGGAACACAGGGCGATCACGTCCCCAGCCTGCAACACCGCCCGCCGACCGAAGTCGACGTGCGGCAAGGTTTCCCCGCCGAGCGAGCAATAGAGGCGGTTGCGGCTGTCGTGCGTGCGCAACTGGGCTTCGCTGAGCACCCCCTGTTCGATCAGGAGCTGCGCGTGCGAGTGGTCGATGGTGCGCGTGAGCACCTTGCCATGGCGGATGTGATAGAGGCGCGAATCGCCCACGTGCGCCCACCAGGCGTATCCCCCTTCCTGCACGAGGCAGGTGACGACCGTCGCACGGGGATTCCCCTCGATGTGATTCACCCGAGCGTATTCCAGGATCGCATAGTGCGCGTTGATGATCGCCTGCGACAGGAAACTCAAGGGGTCCTCGACGCGCGGTTTGGCCGACAGGCGAAACGCCTGGATGAGGCTCTGCAGCGTGATCTGCGCCGCCACTTCGCCGGCCGCATGTCCTCCCATGCCGTCGGAGAGCACCATGAGGAGCGCCTCGCGCGAATAGGCGTAGCCCACCCTATCCTCGTTCACCGGCCTTCCACCCACGCTCGTGGCCTGATGGATGGAGAATTTCATCTTTCGGCTCCTTCAGGAAGGGAAGGCATCAGCGAGCGGTACTCGGTGGCGGCCACCAAGAACGGCACGTAGGCCGAGAGCACCTTCTGCACCGCATAGGCGCTCTGCGGCCGCTTCTCCGGATCGAGCCGCATCAGATCGACGATGAGATCGATCAGCTCCGGCGTATAGTGCTCCCGGTAGGGTTCGAGGCGCTGCGGCAGATCATCCTTCTCCTGCCGCGCCTCCGCCCGCGGCGGCGCCTGGCCGGTGACGCAGGTATAGAGCGTGGCGCCGAAACTGTAGAGATCGGTCCACGGCCCGATGAGCTCACGCCTTCCGCTGAGCTGCTCGGGCGGCGCGTAGCCGGGGGTGAACATCGTGCGCACCCACTCCTGATCGGAAGAAAGGCTCTGGCGCGCCGAGCCGAAGTCGATCAACACCGGATCGCCGTTACGGCGCAGATAGATGTTGGCCGGCTTCAAGTCGAGGTGCAGCAGCTTGTGCGTGTGCACCTCGCGCAGGCCCGAGAGGACCCGCAACCCCATCGCCCGGATGAAACTCTCGCGCAACCCGCCCTTCTTCTGGCGGACGTACTGCAGGAGCGTACGCCCCTCCTCGTACTGCATCACCATGTAGACGGTCTGGTTCGCCCGGAAGAAGTTGAGCACCCGGATCACGTTGGGGTGGTTGATGCGCGCAAGCGAGCGACCCTCCTCGAAGAAGCACTTCAGCCCGAAGAGGAAGGCCCGCTCGCAATCGGGCAGGATCTCCGGCTCGATCTCCCCTTCCTCCCGTCGCGCCAGGGTATGCGGCAGATACTCCTTGATCGCCACCGTTTTTCCTTCGCGATCGCGGGCGCGATAGACGAAAGAAAACCCCCCCTTGGCGAGCAGGTCGAGAATGCGGTAGCCCTCCACGAGCCACCCCTCGGGCAACGGAGCGTTTTGTTGTGTCGACATGGCCGGACCGGGTATGATAAACCGCCTCGGACGAAGCGTGGAATCACTCAATGATACACAGTATGACAGGGTTTGCCAGCGCGCAAACCCAAATCGGCGCTCGGCTCCTGCGCCTCGAACTGCGCAGCGTCAACGGACGCTTCCTCGACCTCTATTTCCGCCTGCCCGAGGACTGGCGCTCCTTCGAGCCGCTGCTGCGTGAACGCCTGCAAAAGGCGCTCGCCCGCGGCAAGATCGAATGCCGGCTCGAAGTGCAAAGCGCGCCCGTGCAAGCGGCGCTCACGCTCGACGCCGTCGCCCTGCAGGCGCTCGCCCTCACCCAGACCGAAATCCACCGGCATCTGCCCGAAGCGGCCTCCCTCACGGTGGGCGAGATCCTGCGCTGGCCCGGCGTGGTGCGCGAAGCCGAGCTCGATCCCGAGGAAACGCAGCGGCGCCTGCTCGAGCTGCTCGAAGCGGCGCTCGCCGAACTCCTCGCGCACCGCGCCCGCGAGGGCGAGGCGCTCGCCGCCGCCATCCGCGAACGGGCCAAGACCATCGCCGAGCTCGTCGAGCGCGCCCGCGCGCTTGCGCCCGAAGCCGTCGAGGCCCAGCGCCGCAAGCTCCTCGAAGCGCTCGAAGCGCTCGGCCAGACGCCCGATCCCCAGCGCGTGGAGCAGGAAGTCGCCCTCGTCGCCCAGCGCCTCGACGTCGCCGAAGAGCTCGACCGCCTCTCCTCCCACCTCCAGGAACTTGAACGCACGCTCACCCGCGGCGGAAGCGTCGGCAAACGGCTCGACTTCCTGCTGCAGGAATTCAACCGCGAAGCCAACACCCTCGCTTCCAAGGCCGGCAGCCTGGCACTGTCGCGCCTCGCGCTCGAGATGAAAGTGCTCATCGAACAGATCCGCGAACAGGTGCAGAACCTCGAATGAACGCGCAGCCTCTTGGCACCCTCTACATCGTCACCGCCCCCTCCGGCGCCGGCAAGACCACCCTCGTGCATGCCGTGCTCGAACGCGAGCCGGGGCTGGCGCTGTCCATCTCCTACACCACCCGCGCCCCGCGGCCGGGCGAAGTCGACGGGCGCGACTACCGCTTCGTCAGCCGGGAAGAATTCCTGCGCCTGCGCGACGGCGGCGAACTTCTCGAATGGGCCGAAGTCCACGGAAACTACTACGGCACTTCCCGTACCTGGATCGAAACCCAATTGCAGCAAGACCGCGACGTGCTCCTCGAAATCGACTGGCAGGGCGCGCGCCAGGTGCGCCGGATGTTCCCGCACGCCGTGAGCATCTTCATCCTGCCGCCCTCGCTCGAGGCACTCGAAGCGCGCCTGCGCGGCCGCGGCACCGACAGCGAAGCCACCATCGCCCGGCGCCTGGCCGCCGCCCGCGAGGAGATGCGCCACGTGGAAGAATTCGACTACGTTATAATCAACGACCGGCTCGAGCGCGCCATCGACGAACTCACCGCCGTCGTGCGCGCCGCGCGCCTGCGGCTGCCGGTGCAAAAGCGCCGCCACGCCGCCTACTTCGCCCAACTCCTACAGGAATGACCCCATGGCCCGCATCACCGTCGAAGACTGCCTCAAGCACATCCCCAACCGCTTCGAGATGACGCTCGCCGCCGCCACCCGCGCGCGCCAGCTCTCCATCGGCGCCGAACCGCTCGTGCCGCTCGATCGCGGGCGCGAACGCGACAAACCCACCGTCATTGCGCTGCGCGAAATCGCCGCCGGCAGAGTCGGGCGCGACATCCTCGACCGCGCCCAGAGCTGAGACCGCCATGCCCGCCGCCGAGATCCTCTCCCCCCCCGACGAGAGCTCCGCGGCGCGCGAACCCTTCGTTTCCGTGGAGCTGCCGCCATCCTACGGCGCCCTGCGCGAGAAGCTCCTCGGCTATCTCCCCTCCGCCGAAGTCGAACGCATCGACGACGCCGCCCGCTTCGCCGCCTGGTCGCACCAAGGCCAGAAGCGTGCGAGCGGCGAACCCTACGTCACGCATCCCATCGCCGTCGCCTCCCTGGTGGCCGACTGGAAGCTCGATGCTTCCGCCATTGCCGCCGCGCTCTTGCACGACGTGATGGAAGACGCGCACATCCGCAAGAGCGAGCTCGCCCACCGCTTCGGCCCGGTCACCGCCGAGCTCGTCGACGGCCTCACCAAGATCGAGCGGCTCGAAAGCCAGAGCCTCGAGGACAACCAGGCGGAAAACTTCCGCAAGATGCTGCTCGCCATGGCGCGCGACCTGCGCGTCATCCTCATCAAGCTGGCCGACCGCACCCACAACATGCGCACGCTGGGCGCCGTCGCCCCGGCCAAGCGCCGCCGCATCGCCCAGGAAACGCTCGAGATCTACGCCCCCATCGCCAACCGGCTCGGGCTCAACACCCTCTATCGCGAACTGCAAGATCTCGCCTTCCAGCACCGCCATCCCTGGCGATACGCCGTGCTCGCCCACTCCGTCGAAGCCGCGCTCGGAACGCGCGACGAACTCCTCGACAAGATCCGCACACTCATCGAACGCCAGCTCGTCGTCTGGGGGGTAGAAGCCCAGATCAGCAGCCGGCGCAAGCACCTCTATTCCATCTACCAGAAAATGCGCAGCAAGCACCTGCGCTTCGAGCAGATCCTCGACCTCTTCGGCTTTCGCGTCGTCGTGCCCGACGAAAAGAGCTGCTACCTCGCCATCGGCGCGCTGCACGCCGCCTTCAAGCCGGTGCCTGGCAAGTTCAAGGATTACCTCGCGCTGCCCAAGCCCAACGGCTACCAGTCGCTGCACACCACCGTCATCGGCCCGCAGGGCATTCCCGTCGAAATCCAGGTACGCACCCAAACCCAGCACCGGCTCGCCGAAGACGGCGTGGCCGCCCACTGGATCTACAAAGACGCCGGCGAGCGCGTCGACGCCTTCGAGCGCCAGACCCACGCCTGGCTGCAATCGCTCGTGCAGCTGCAATCGAACGACCCCGAAGCGCGCGACTTCCTCGAAAGCTTCAAGATCGACCTCTACCCGGACGAAGTCTTCGTCTTCTCCCCGCGCGGCGAGATCTTCGCCCTGCCGCGCGGCGCCACCCCCGTCGACTTCGCCTACGCCATCCACACCGACGTCGGCCACCGCTGCATCGCCTGCCGCATCAACGGCGAACTCATGCCGCTGCGCACGGAGCTCGCCAACGGCGACCGGGTCGAGATCATCACCTCCTCCTACCCCAGCCCCAACCCCGCCTGGCTCAACTACGTGCGCACCGCCAAGGCCCGCGCCGAGATCCGCCACTTCCTGCGCCACCAGAAAAACGAGCAGGCCGTCTCGCTCGGCGAGCGTCTGCTCGACCAGGCGCTGCGCCCGCGCGGCCTCACGCTGGGGCAGATCAGCGTCTTCGCCTGGGACCGCCTCCTGCGCCAGCACACCGGCCGCAGCAAGAAACAACTCCTCGAAGACATCGGCCTGGGGCACCTCAACCCGGCGCAGATCGCCGAAGAGCTCACCCACGCGCAAGACCTCGAATCCGGCCGCCCCGGCGTGCTCAAGCCGCGCGCCTCCGGCCCCGTGCTCATCCGCGGCGACGAAGGGCAAGCCGTCGTCTTCGGCCGCTGCTGCCATCCGCTACCCGGCGACCCCATCGTCGGGCTGCTCAGCAAAGGGCACGGCCTGGAGATCCACCGCCACGACTGCCCGCGCCTGCGCCGCCAGGGCGGCGACCGGCGCTGGATCGACGTCGACTGGGATCCCAACCGCCCCGAAACCACCCGCTTCGAAGTGGGGCTGCGCGTGCTCGCCCGCGACGCCGTCGGCATGCTCGCGCGCATCACCGCCGCCATCGCCGCCGAGCACGGACACATCCTCGCCGTGCAGATGGAAGCCCACCAGGGGTTGTATCTGGCCATCTCCTTCACCCTGCAAGTGGCCGACCGCATCCACCTTGCCCGCATCATGCGGGCCATCCGCCGCGTGCCCGAAGTCGTGCGCCTGCAGCGCGGCTTCGACGCCCAAGGAAGCACCCCCCGGGCAGAGCCCTGAACCGCGCCACCCTTCCCAAGCCGAGCCAAGCCCATTACAATCGCGCACGCCCGACTCGACCCGAGGCACACCGGAGAGGAACGATGAACACGACCAACATGACGCAAGAAACCCTCGAAGACGACGACATCCCCACGGTGGAGGAGCTGCTGGCCATGCCCGAAGAGGACTACATGTCCCCGCGCCAGCTCAAGTTCTTCAAGAAGCTGCTGCTCGAAGAAAAGCGAAAGCTGCTGGAAAAAGCCGCCGAGACCACGCAATACCTCCAGCAGGAAAACGAAGTCACCCCCGACTGGACCGACCGCGCCACCATCGAGGAAGAGCAGGCGCTCGAGCTGCGCGTGCGCGACCGCGAACGCAAGCTCATGAAGAAGATCGACGAAGCGCTCGAGCGTATCGAAAAAGGCACCTACGGCTGGTGCGAAGAAACGGGCGAACCCATCGGCCTGAAGCGCCTGCTCGCCCGCCCCACCGCCACCCTCTGCCTCGAAGCGCAGGAACGGCACGAGCGCCTGGAAAAGCTGCAAGGCGGCTGAACCCCCCTCCCGCTTTCGTTCCCGACCACCGCCGGAGAAACCGTTGGAGCTATTCCTGCACGACACGCTCACGCAAGACAAGCGCCGCTTCGAGCCGCTCGACCCCGCCCGGGTGACGATGTACGTCTGCGGCCCCACGGTCTACAACTACATCCACATCGGCAACGCCCGGCCGGTGGTCGTCTTCGACACCCTCTTCCGCCTGCTGCGGCTCTGCTACCCCCAGGTCGTCTACGCCCGCAACATCACCGACATCGACGACAAGATCAACGCCGCGGCCCAGGCCGAAGGTGTGCCCATCCGGGAGCTCGCCGAGCGCTACGCCCGCGCCTTCCACGAAGACATCGCCCAGCTCAACGCGCTCCCGCCCACGGTCGAGCCCTACGCCACCGACCACATCCCCCAGATCATCGCCCTCATCGAGCGGCTCATCGCCCGCGGCCACGCCTACGTCGCCGAAGAGCACGTGCTCTTCCACGTCCCCTCCGACCCCCACTACGGCATCCTCTCCAAGCGCAAGCGCGACGAGCTCATCGCCGGCGCCCGCGTCGAACCCGCCCCCTACAAGCGCGACCCGGCCGACTTCGTGCTGTGGAAACCCTCCCCGCCCGAACTCCCCGGCTGGGATAGCCCCTGGGGCCGCGGCCGTCCCGGCTGGCACATCGAATGCACCGCCATGATCGAGACCCACCTGGGCCAGACCATCGACATCCACGGCGGCGGGCAGGACCTCATCTTCCCCCACCACGAAAACGAGATCGCCCAAGGCACCTGCGCCCACGGCGGGCTCACCTACGCCCGCTACTGGGTGCACAACGGCTACCTCACCATTCACGGCGAGAAGATGTCCAAGTCGCTGGGCAACTTCCGCACCGTGCGCGAGCTGCTGGCGCGCTATCCCGGCGAAGTGCTGCGCTACGCCCTCCTCTCCGGCCACTACCGTAAACCGCTCGACTTCACCCCCGAGTTGCTGGAACAGTCGCTGCACGCGCTCGACCGGCTCTACACCACGCTCGCGCTCACCGAATCCGTCCCCGCTGCCCCGCTCAACCCCCAGGCCGCGGCCGAGCGCCTAGAGCTCTCCCCCGAGCGGCGGGCCGCACTCGTGCCCGAAGCGCTGCCGCACGGGCTCGGCGCCGCGCCCGAATTCGTCGCCGCGCTCGCCGACGACCTCAACACCCCCCAGGCGCTGGCGCTCTTGCACGAAGCCGCCGCGCAGCTGCGCAAAGACCCGACCCCCGAGCGCAAGCGCGAATTCCTCGCCGCCGCCGAGCTCCTGGGGCTACTCGCCGACACGCCGCAGTCCTGGCGTCAGCGCCTGCCCGCCCAAGGGGAAGAAACGCTCAGCGAAGAACGCATCGAAGCGCTGATCGCCGAACGCGCCGCCGCCCGTCGCGACCGCGACTTCGCCCGGGCCGACGCCATCCGCGACGAGCTCAAGCGCGCCGGCATCCAGATCGAAGACACTCCCAGCGGCACCGTTTGGCGCCGCGCCCTCGCCTGAAGGAGTACCGTCATGTACGAATCCGAACACACCAAGTTCATCCGCGACTGGCTCGCCAAGCACCCCGAGCAGCTCGAAGAGCGCCGCAAAGGCCGGGCGCTGTGGTGGGACAAACCGCAGGACCCCGAGCTCACGGAACAATTCCGCCGCGCCGAGGTTCCAACGTATCCCTATTATTACGACGCCGACTCCGCCCATCACGCCTGAACTCATGCCCGAAGACGTCGCGACCGCCGCCCCGCTTGCCGAGCGCTACGTCCTCCTCGACCTGGAAACCACCGGCGCGCACCCCGAGCGCGACCGCATCACCGAGATCGCGCTGCTGCGCTTCGAAGGCGGCCGCCTCGTCGATCGCTGGCAAAGCCTCGTGCGCCCCGACGTCCCCATCCCCCCCCTCATCGAGCGGCTCGTCGGCATCACCAACGCCATGGTCGCCGACGCCCCCCCTTTCGAGTCGCTCGCCCCCGAACTGCTGCCGCGGCTCGCCGACGCCGTGCTCGTCGCCCACAACGCCCGCTTCGACTACGGCTTCCTGCGCCAGGCCTTTCGCCGCTGCGGGCTCACCTTCGAATCCCCGGTGCTGTGCACCGTCAAACTCTCGCGCGCCCTCTACCCGCAATACCACAAACACGGCCTCGACAGCCTGATCGAGCGCCACGGATTCATCTGCACCGCCCGCCACCGCGCCATGGGCGACGTCGAAGTGCTCGCCCAATTCCTCGACCTCGTGCGGCGCGAATTCCCTCCGGAAACGCTGCTCCTCGCCAAGCGCAAGGCCATGCAGTGGCCCAGCCGCCCGCCGGGGCTCGCCGACGGCGTACTCGAGTCCCTGCCGGACGTGCCCGGCGTCTACCTCATGTACGGAGAAAACGACCTGCCGCTCTACCTCGGCAAGAGCAAACGCCTGCGAAGCCGCGTGCTCGACCACTTCTCCCAGGCGCAGCACCACGGCACGGAAGCCGAGATCGTCCGGCAGGTCCGACGCCTCGACTGGCTCGAAACCGCCGGCGAGCTCGAAGCGCTGCTGCTCGAAGCCGAGCTCGTCAAGCAACTGCAGCCCCTCTACAACCGGCAGCTGCGCGCGCGCGGCGCCTGGGCCATCGAACCGCTCCCCGAACCCAGGCCGCGCGGCCCCGTGGTCGGCTACCGCAACCTCGCCGGCACCGACCCGGCCGAGTGGCTCGGCCGCGTCCACGGCCTTTTCCCCGAGCGCAAGCACGCGGAAAAGGCCCTACGCCAGATCGCCCGCGCCCACGCCCTCTGCCCGCAACGCCTGGGGCTGGAACCCATGCGCCGCGGCCCCTGCCTCGCGCATCAGATGAAACAATGCCTCGGCGCCTGCGCTGGCAAGGAACCGCCCGAAGTGCACGACGCGCGCCTTCGCGCCGCGCTCGCCGCCCTTCCGCCTCGACCCTGGCCCTACGCCGCCGCGGTGCGCCTCACCGAATACGACCCCGAGCGCGAACGCCGCATGACGATCGTCGCCGACCGCTGGTGCCTCCTCACACGCTTCGACCACGAACCCACGCCCGAAGAACTCGCCGCCGCCCTCGAGCGCCCCCGCCGGTTCGATGCCGACCTCTACCGCATCCTGGCGCACGCCTTCGCCGCCAGCACCGAGTGCGTCAAGACATTCACGCTTCAGCCGAAATAGGCCAGGGTCCACACCTGAACAGCAGGGCATGAGGCGGCGAAAAGCGGACAAAAGGGGGCAAGTCGGGAAAAATTCCGTATCGAATGTCAAAGGGCGGCCTACTTCACACTCGAAATTCCCCGAAAAAACAAAGATTGATCGGGGTATCCCCTGAATTCTTAGCTCGCCAGCACCGCCGCCAGCGCCAGTGGTAAAAACGCCACAGAGGCGAGGTTGCCCACCAGCACGATGGAGGCGACCTTGTCCGGCTCCTGGCCGTAGCGCTCGGCGAAGAGGTAGTTGAGCACCGCCGGCGGCAGGGCGCCGAAGAGCAGCAGCAGCGCCGCCTGGAGAGGCTCGAGGCGCCAGGCGCCGTCCATCAACTGGTAGAGGCCGATCATCGCCGCGGCAAGCGCCATGCCCGACAAGGGGCGGGCCAGGGCGACGATAACGCCCAGGCGCCAGGCGCGGATGGGGGTTTCGGCCAGACGCACGCCCAGGCCGAAGAGCATGAGCGGAATGGAGATGTCGCCCAGCATCTTGAGGGTGGTGAGTAGCGGCGGCCACACCGTCCAGCCGGCCGCGCCCACGGCGAGCCCGGCGACGGCGGCGAGCACCGAGGGCACGCGCCAGAGATGGGAGAGGCGGGCGCGGCGATCGAGCAACCACACGCCCAGGCTGAAGTGCAGCAGGTTGCTGACGATGAAGAGCACCACCATCGGCGCCAGGGCCTGCTCGCCGAAGGTGAGCAGCGCGAGCGGCAGGCCGAGGTTGCCGCAGTTGTTGAACATCATCGGCGGTGCGAGCGTGCGCGGGTCCTCCTGCAGGCGATGCGCGAGCCACCAGCCGAGCGCCCCCGAGCCGAGCACGAGCACGAGGGCGGCGAGCACGAGCGGCAGATAGGCAAGGACGTCGACCTGCCGGCCGGCGAGCGCGGCGAAGACGAGCGCCGGCGTGAAGACGTCCATGTTGAGCCGGTTCGCCCCCGAGAGCTCGGGGCGGTGGCGCTTGCCGATGACGTAACCCAGCGCCACCAGGGCGAAGAGGGGAAAGAGGATCTCGACGAGGCGCTGGGCGAGCACGGCCGCGCCTCAGAGCACGTAGCGGGCGAGATCCTCGTCGCCGGCCAGATCGGCCAGCCGCCCGTCGACGTAGGCCGCATCGATCAGCACGCGCGGCAGCGGCTCGCCGCCGGCGCGGAAGGAGACCTCTTCGAGCAGTTTCTCCATCACGGTGTAGAGGCGCCGCGCGCCGATGTTCTCGACGCGCTCGTTCACTGCCCAGGCGATCTCGGCAATCCGCCGCACACCGTCGGGGGAGAATTCGAGTTCCACCCCGTCGGTGGCCAGCAGCGCCCGGTACTGCTCCACCAGGCTCGCCTCGGTCTCGGTGAGGATGCGCACGAAGTCGTCCACCGTGAGGCTGTCGAGCTCGACCCGGATGGGGAAGCGGCCCTGCAGCTCGGGGATGAGGTCGCTCGGCTTGCTCAGGTGGAACGCGCCCGAAGCGATGAAGAGGATGTGATCGGTGCGCACCATACCGTACTTGGTGGCCACGGTGGTGCCTTCCACCAGCGGCAGCAGGTCGCGCTGCACCCCCTGGCGCGAGACGTCGGCGCCGGAAGTTTCCTGACGCGCGGCGATCTTGTCGATCTCGTCGAGAAAGACGATGCCGTTCTGCTCCACCGCCTGGAGCGCTTCCTGCTTGAGCTCCTCGTCGTCGACGAGCTTGGCCGCCTCTTCCTCGGTGAGCGCCTCCATCGCCTCGCGCACCCGCATCTTGCGCGTGCGCCGCTTGCCGCTGCCCAGGTTCTGGAACAGCCCCTGCAGCTGCTGCGTGAGCTCTTCCATGCCGGGCGGGCCGAAGATCTCGGCACGCAGGGCGGGGGCGGTGAGTTCGATCTCGATCTCTTTCTCGTCGAGCTGGCCTTCGCGCAGCATTTTGCGGAATTTCTGCCGCGTGGCGCTCTCGGCGGGTGCGGGCTCCTCGCCGAAGGAGCGCGCCGGCGGCAGCAGGACGTCGAGGATGCGGTCCTCGGCCGCGTCGCGCGCCCGGTCGCGCACCCGGCGCATGGCCCGTTCCTTGGCCTCTTTCATGGCGATCTCGGCCAGATCGCGGATGATGGTGTCGACGTCGCGCCCGACGTAGCCGACCTCGGTGAATTTCGTCGCCTCGATCTTGATGAAAGGCGCGTTGGCGAGGCGCGCCAGCCGCCGCGCGATCTCGGTCTTGCCCACGCCGGTGGGGCCGATCATGAGGATGTTCTTGGGGGTGATCTCGTGGCGCAGCGGCTCGGGCACCTGGGCGCGGCGCCAGCGGTTTCTCAGCGCCACGGCCACGGCGCGCTTGGCCTCGTGCTGGCCGACGATGTATTTGTCCAGTTCCGAGACGATCTCGCGGCAGGTGAGCGGCGTCATTCCAGCACCTCGATGACGTGGTTTTGATTGGTGTAGATGCACAGGTCGCCGGCGATGCGCAGCGATTCGGCGACGATGTCGCGCGGCGGCAACTGGGTGTGGCGCAGCAGCGCCTGGGCCGCGGCCTGGGCATAGGCCCCGCCCGAGCCGATGGCGACGATCCCTTCCTCGGGTTCGAGCACGTCGCCGTTGCCGGTGAGGATGAGCGAATGCTCCCGGTCGGCCACGGCGAGCATGGCCTCCAGCCGGCGCAGCATGCGGTCGGTGCGCCAGTCCTTGGCGAGCTCGACCGCCGCGCGCAGCAGGTGCCCCTGGTGCTTCTCGAGCTTGGCCTCGAAGCGTTCGAAGAGGGTGAAGGCATCGGCCGTGGCGCCGGCAAACCCGGCCAGCACCTTGCCGTGATAGAGCGTGCGCACCTTGCGCGCCGTGGCCTTGACGACCACGTTGCCCAAAGTGACCTGACCGTCGCCGCCCAGCGCCACCGAAGCGCCGCGGCGCACCGACAGGATGGTGGTGCCGTGATAGGATTCCATGAAATTCCTTCGTTGCTAGTAGGTTTTCGTCTGGATGGTGGCGACCTGCTCCATGCTCAGCACCTGGAAGAGGGCATTCACCACCTGGCTGACGTTGCGCAGGATCACCTGCTTGCCCTGCCCCTTGAGCGCGGCGAAGGCATTGTAGAGCATGCCGGCGGCCACGAAATCGACCCGGCGCAGCGCGTCGCAGTCGAGGACGATCAAGTCATGGTCGCGGGCGAAGGCGAGGATTTCCTGGACGACTTCGCCGATGGAGCGCTCATCCAGATCCCCTTCGAGCACCAGGTCGCCGCACGCCGGCGCGCTCTCTCGCTCCGCCTCCGGCTGCGTCGCCGTCTCACAGCCGACGCGCTCCGGCTCGGACATCCAGACCGGCGGAATCGCCTCGAAGGTTTCGGCAAACGCGAGCACCAGCGCTTCGGCCCGGTCCAACTGGCCGGCGGCGGTGCGCCACACGATCTCCAGCTCCCACAGCGCCCGGTCGTCCGCCGCAGCGGACCTCGCCCGCTCGATCGCGCTCAGGGCGAGGTCGAGACGACGCCACTGAAACCGCACCCCCTTGTCGATGAGCTTTTTCATCAGGGCAAGAAAGAGCGCCGCGCCGGCCGGTTCGATCAGGCGCAGGCGCGAGGCATCGAGACGCAACGAGCCGCTGACTTTCGCCAGCCGCAGCGCCTTGTCCTGCAGCGAAGACATCGCTGCGGCATCGAGCCGCTCGGGCAGGAGCAGCAACGGCGGCCCGGCCTGGATCCGTTCTTCCGCCGGGGCGAGCGCTGGCGGGGAGCAGTCGAAGCGCAGCGCGTAAGCGAGCGCCGCCTCCTCGAAGCGGCGCCGCTCGCCGCGCGCGCGCAGCATGTCGAACAAGACCCACCAGGCCTCTTTCGACGCGGCGTTGTCGGCAAGGAAGCGCTCGAGCGTGGCGATGGCCGCCTCTTCGTCGCCCCGAGCCCAGTACATGGCCACCTCTTGAACCGGGTCTCGCCCCAGGAAGAGATCCTCGACGGCGAGCGCCGTGGCCGCTAGCGCGTCCTCTTCGAAGGCAAACGGATCGTCGGGCTCGTGCTCCATCACCACACCCCCCATCGTATGGGCGTTTGCCAGTCTACCCCAAATCCCGGTATCCCGCTGCGTCGAACTCGGCAAGGGATGCGCTATAATGGCCCGGCCATGGACGCCTCCGCCCCTGCCGAGTCCCACGCGATCGAACTCCGCGTCTATTACGAAGACACCGATTGCGCCGGCCTCGTCTATTATGCCAATTATCTTCGCTTTTGCGAGCGCGGCCGCACCGAGCTGCTGCGCGGGCTGGGATTTTCGCAAAACGAACTGATGCGCGAGCACGGCATCGGCTTCGTGGTGCACCGGCTGCAGGCGCATTACCGGCATCCGGCGCGGCTCGACGACCTGCTGCGGCTGGAGACGCGCGCCGTCTCGGCCACGCGCACCACCGTCGTCTTCGCCCAGCGCCTGCTGCGCGGCGATCTGCCGCTCTTCGACGCCGAAGTCACCGTGGCCTGCGTCGATCTGCAGCGCGGCCGACCGGTCGCCCTTCCCGCCGCCGTGCGCGCACGGCTTTTCCTTTCCTGACCCCCATCCTTTCGCCGACCATGAACGTCACCACCGATCTGTCGTTTACCCATCTGGTCCTGCAGGCGAGCGTGCCGGTCCAGCTCATCATGCTGATCCTCGCGCTGCTGTCGGTCATGTCGTGGTACTGGATCTTCCGCAAGATCTTCCAGATCCGCGATGCGCGCCGGCGCACCGACGCCTTCGAGGCGAGCTTCTGGCAGGGCAGCGATCTGGAAACGCTCGCCCGGCTCACCGAGTCGCGCCTACAGCACGCCGGCCCCATGGAACTCGTCTTCCTTGCCGCCTGGCGCGAGTTCCTGCGCCAGCGCAGCCGTTCGCTCGACTCGGCCGCCGCGCTCGAGAGCGTGCGCCGCGCCATGCGCGCCGCCTACCAGCGCGAAATGGACGAACTGGAGGCGCATCTGGCTTTCCTCGCCTCCACCGGGTCGGTGGCGCCCTACATCGGGCTGCTCGGCACCGTCTGGGGGATCATGAACTCCTTCCGCGGCCTGGCGAACATGACTTCGGCCACGCTGTCGCACGTCGCTCCGGGCATCGCGGAGGCGCTCATCGCCACGGCGATCGGCCTTTTCGCCGCCATTCCCGCGGCCGTGGCCTACAACCACTTCACCCACGACATCGAGCGCCTGTCGGTGCGCATCGAGACCTTCATGGAAGAGCTGACGAACCTGCTGCAACGGCAGCTGCGCTGAGGCCGGAGGCATCCCATGGCCAAACGCAAGCTGATGAACCAGATGAACGTCGTGCCCTACATCGACGTGATGCTGGTGCTGCTGGTGATCTTCATGGTCACCGCCCCCATGATCCAGCTGGGCAACGTGGAGCTGCCCACGGTGGGCAACCTGCCCTCGCCGCCGTCGGAAGCGGCGATCGTGATCGTGCACGCCGACGGTAGCCTCGCGCTCAAGCCCAACCCCGCCGCGCCCGAGAAGAACGTCGATGCGCTCACGCTGCTGCGCGAGCTGCAGGCGCTCAAGGCGAAAGACCCGAACCTCGCCGTCGTCGTGGCGGGCGATCGTCGCGCAACCTACGAGAAAATCATGGACACGCTCGATCGGCTGCGCAATGAAGGCTACACCCGCATCAGCCTGCAGACGAGCAGTACGCGCAAGTCTCCGGCGGGTGGCGCCACCGCGCCCTGAGGCTTCCGATGGCAGAACCTCTCCTCCGCTCGCCCGTGCGTCCGCCGCGCCGCCCCGAGCAGGGCAAGCTGCTCGCCGCGGTCCTCGCGCTGGGCATGCACGCGCTGCTCCTCGCCCTCATCGCCTTCTCGGTGCAATGGAAGGTCGGGGAGCCCTCACCCTTGCTCGTCGACCTCGTGGCCGCGCCGCAGGCCGCCCGCACACAGCTCGCCAAGAATCCGGAGCCCGCGCCAGGCCCGCAGCCGGCTCCCAAGCCCGAGCCTGAACCCAAGCCGGAACCCGCCCCACCCAAGCCCGAACCTCGCCCCGAGCCGCCCAAGCCGCAGCCGGAACCGAAACCCGAGCCGAAACCGGAACCTCCCAAGCCGGCGCCTCCGCCCAAGCCCGAGCCGCCCAAGCCCGAACCCAAGCCTTCCGCCCCGGACAAACCCGACATCGCCCTCAAGGAAGAGGCGAAAAAACCCGAACCCAAGAAAGAGCCGCCCAAGGAAGAGGCGAAGAAAGAGCCACCCAAGCCGGAAAAAGAGCCGCCCAAACCCGAGCCGAAGAAACCCGAGCCGAAGAAACCCGAGCCGAAGAAAGAACCGCCGCTCGACGATTTCACCAAGCTCGCCGAGGCGCGCCTGCGGCAGCAGACCACCAACCCCGCCACGCCCGCGAAGGCGCCAAGCAGCGCCTCTGCCCCTGCGGCCGGCGGCGCCCCCAGCGGCCCCTCCGAGCAGGCCCGCGCCACCTACATCGACCAGATCCGCGCCAAGGTGCGCGGCAACATCGTCGTCCCTCCGGGTGTACAAGGAAACCCGGAAGCGGTATTCATCGTCGACCAGCTGCCGGACGGGACGGTCGTCAATGTCCGCCTCGTACAATCCTCCGGCAACGCGGCGCTCGACGCCGCGCTCGAGCGCGCGATCCGACGCTCCAGCCCCTTGCCTTTGCCCGAAGACAAGCGGCTCTTCGAGCGCACCCTCACCCTCAAACTGCGGCCGCTCGCGCAATGAGCATGGGAATGCGTTGCCACCAAAGAAAATTTGTGCAAAACTTCACACTTTCCACCACCAGCGTGATCGCGATGCACGGCCTCGCCCATCGAGCCTTCCATCGGTTCCTTCCTTTCATGGTGGCGCTCGCCGCCTTGGCCGCGCTTCCCGCGCGGGCCCAGCTCACCGTCGAAATCACCGGCGCCGGCGGCCGTCTCATTCCCGTGGCCATCCCCTATCTGGCCGGCGAAGAGTCGCTGCCCGCCCCCATTTCCCAGATCGTGAGCCAGGATCTCGCCAAGAGCGGCATCTTCCAGCTCGTCGACGTCGGCATGATGCGCCTGCCCGAGGACCAGATTCCCGATTACGCCAACCTCGCCCAGCGCGGGGCCGATGCCGTGCTCGCCGGCACCGCCACGCCGGTCGGCGCAGGTCAATATGAAGTCAGGGTGCGCGTGTTCGACACCCGTCGCCAGGCCGACCTCGGCGGCATCCTCTACCGTTTCACCCCTTCGCAGACGCGCGCCACCGCGCACCGCATCGCCGACTTCGTGTATGAAAAACTCACCGGCGTGCCCGGCTATTTCGCCTCACGGCTCGCCTACGTGGTGAAGCAGGGCAGCCGCTACGAACTGCGCATCAGCGAGGCCGACGGCAGCAATTCCGTGCCGGCACTCATCTCGCAGGAACCCATCATTTCTCCGGCATGGAGTCCCGACGGTACCAAGGTGGCCTACGTCTCGTTCGAGGCGAAGAAACCCGTGGTCTACGTCCACGAGCTCGCCAGCGGCCAGCGCCGCGCCGTGGCGAACTTCAAAGGCTCCAACTCGGCGCCGGCCTTCTCCCCCGACGGCCAGAACCTCGCCGTAGCCCTCACGCGCGATGGCATCTCGCAGATCTACCTCGTCCCCGTTTCCGGCGGGGCCCCGGTGCGCCTGTCGCGCAGCAGCGCCATCGACACCGAACCGGTCTTTTCGCCCGATGGCCGCTACCTCTATTTCACGTCCGACCGCGGTGGCTCGCCCCAGATCTACCGCATGCCGGCGAGCGGCGGCGCGGCCGAGCGCGTCACCTTCGAAGGCGAATACAACGTCAGCCCCGACGTCTCGTCCGACGGCAAGCTGCTCACCTTCGTCACGCGCAACCAAGGGCGTTACCAGGTGGCGCTGCTCGACCTGCAGACGCGACAGCAGCTCATTCTTTCCGATTCGTCGCGCGACGAATCGCCTTCGTTCGCGCCCAACGGACGCATGATCGTCTATGCTTCAGAATCTGGCGGAAGAGGCTCCCTCTTCGCCGTCTCGACCGATGGCAAAGTCCGTCTGCGCCTCTCGGCCGAGGGGGCCGACGTGCGGGAACCGGCCTGGGGGCCGTTGCCGCGCTAAGCCCGTTTTTGTTCGTTCGTCTCCCACCCATCCATAGGAACATGAACCAAATGCACATGAAAAAGCTGCTCACCCCTGCCGTGCTCTGCCTTGGGCTCATCCTCTCTGCCTGTTCCTCGACCGGCTCGGTCGAGGAAGGCGCGGGCAAGGTCGAAGACCGCAACGCCGGCGCCGTGAAAACGGTCACGCCGCCGAGCTCGCGCAGCCAAGCGCTGGCCGCCCTGCGCGACCCCAATAGCCCCCTGTCCAAGCGCAGCATCTACTTCGACTTCGACAGCTACGTCGTCAAGCCGGAATTCCAGTCGCTGGTGCAGACCCACGGCCGCTTCCTGGCGCAGAACCCCGATCTCAAAGTCCTGATCCAGGGTAATGCCGACGAACGCGGCAGCCGCGAATACAACCTGGCGCTCGGCCAGAAACGGGCCGAGGCGGTCAAAAACGCCCTCGTGACCTTCGGGGCGCGTGAAGATCAGGTGGAAGCCGTGAGCCTGGGCGAAGAAAAGCCCGTCTGCACCGAGAAGACCGAAGAGTGCTACGCGCAGAACCGCCGCGCCGACATCCTCTATTCGGGTGAATTCTGACGGAGCCTCGCGCGATGCCCAAGCCCTTCTCCTGGCGTACGGGGGTGCTGCTCGCCGCAGCCGCGCTGAGCCAGCCGGCTTTCGCCCTCTTCGCCGACGACGAGGCGCGCCAGGGCGTCGCCGACCTCCGCTTGCAGGTGCAGACGCTCAACGAGCGCGTCGATGCGATGGCGCGCTCGCAGCTGAGCCAAAGCAACGACATGGAGCGACTGCAGGAGGACGTGCGCCGGCTCACCGGACGCATCGAAGAGCTGCAGTACAAGCTGGATCAGCTAGAGAAGCGGCAGAAGGATTTCTACCTCGATCTCGATGCCCGGCTCAATGCGCTGAGCAGCGGTGGTGCCGCCGCGTCTGCCCCCTCGCAGGCCGCGGCACCGTCCGCGACGGCTCCCGCTGCGCCTGCGCCGGCGTCCGCCCCGGCAGGTAATGCCAAGGCGGAGTTCGATGCGGCGCTCGCCAAGCTCCAGGCGCGCGATGCGAAGAATGCGTTGGCGGCCTTCGAGACCTTCCTGCGCCAGTATCCCAACGACGCCCAGGTGCCGGCGGCGCATTTCTGGGCCGGGACGGCGGCGCTGCAGCTCAAGCAGTACGAGACGGCGCGGCGCCATTTCGCCCGGGTGGTCTACGACACGCCCAAGCACGAGCTCGCGCCCGACGCCATGCTGGGCCTGGCGAACGCCCTGCAGGGCATGGGCGACGAAGTCGGCGCCACCGACATGCTCAAGCGCCTGGTCGAACGCTATCCCAACACCCCGGCGGGCCAGGTCGCCCGCCAACGCCTGGGGCGATGAAGGAAAGCAAGCGGCTGCGCGTCAGCGAGATCTTCGCCTCCCTGCAGGGGGAATCGACGACGGTGGGGGTGCCCACCGTCTTCGTTCGCCTCACCGGCTGCCCCTTGCGCTGCCGCTGGTGCGACACGGCCTACGCTTTCAGCGGCGGCGAGCGCCTCACGATCGACGAGATCCTCGCCCGGGTCTCGGACCTGGGCTTGCCCGAAGTGTGTGTCACCGGCGGCGAGCCGCTGGCACAAGCGGCCTGCCGCGAATTGCTCGCGACGCTCGCCGACGCCGGCCACCGCGTCTCGCTGGAGACGAGCGGGGCGCTCTCCATCGCGGGGCTCGACCCTCGCGTGCGCTGCGTGATGGATCTCAAGGCGCCGGGCTCGGGCGAAGCCGACAAGAACCTGTGGGACAACCTCGACCACCTGCGCCCGCACGACGAGGTGAAGTTCGTGCTCGCCGGGCGCGCCGACTACGACTGGGCCAAGGACGTCCTGGAGCGACACGGTCTCGCCCGCCGCGCCACGGTGCTCTTCTCGCCGGTGACCGGGGAACTGGCGCCCTCGACGCTCGCCGACTGGATCGTGGCCGACCGCCTGCCGGTGCGATTCCAACTGCAGCTGCACAAGATTCTGTGGGGCGACGCGCGCGGCAAGTGAAGCACCGTCGCGTCCCTCTCTTTGCGTAAGGATTCCCGCGATGAAGGACGTCTCCTCTCGAAACGCCGTGGTGCTGCTCTCCGGCGGGCTCGATTCGAGCACGGTGCTGGCGATCGCCCGCGCCGAAGGCTACCGTCCCTATGCCCTGTCGGTGGCCTACGGCCAGCGGCACGACGCGGAACTCGCGGCCGCGGCGCGCGTGGCCCGGGCGCTGGGCGCCGTCGAACATCGCGTCGCCCGCGTCGATCTGGGCGTTTTTGGCGGCTCGGCGCTCACGGACGAAGCGATCGCCGTGCCCGAGACGCCGACCGAGGGCATCCCTGTCACCTACGTGCCGGCGCGCAACACGGTGCTCTTGTCGGTGGCGCTCGCCTGGGCCGAGGTGTTGGGGGCCCGCGATCTCTTCATCGGAGTCAATGCCGTCGACTATTCCGGCTATCCCGACTGCCGGCCGGAATTCATCGCCGCCTTCGAGGCGCTGGCCAACGTCGCCACCAAGGCCGGGGTGGAAGGCGCGCGTTTCCGCGTCCACGCGCCGCTCATGCACCTGTCCAAAGCCGAGATCATCCGCCGGGGGCTGGAACTGGGCGTGGATTATGCGCTTACCGTCTCCTGCTATCAGGCGGACGAGGAAGGGCGCGCCTGCGGCCGCTGCGACGCCTGTCGGCTCCGCGCCCAGGGGTTCGCCGCAGCGGGCGTGCCCGATCCCACCCGCTACCGCTAGCGCCCGGCTCCTGCTTGGCAAAAGCGCGGCGATCGGCGTAGGATTATCCTCGACACGCACACGGCCTTTCGCGCGATGCCCCGTCCCCCTGCCCTGCCGGAACTGCCTGTTTCCAGCCTCGTCGGCCCCGGCGACCGGCGCCGGCTCGACCTGCTGCTCGCCGGGCTCGATCTGCTCGATCAGGCGATCGCCGTGTTCGACGCCACGCCCAAGCTGGTGGCCTGGAACCGCGCCATGCAGCGCCTGCTCGATTTCCCCGAAGACCTGGTCCATGAAGGCACGCCTTTCGAGACCTTCGCCCGCTTCAACGCCGAGCGCGGCGAATACGGCGAGGGAGACATCGAGCGTCTGGTGGCCGAACGGGTGATGGCCGCGCGCGCCTTCCAGCCGCACTACTTCGAACGCGAGCGCCCCAACGGCCGCATTCTGGCGGTGCGCGGCGTGCCCATCCCCAACCTCGGATTCGTGTCGCTGTGGACCGACATCACCGAGCAGCGCCGCTACGAGCGGCTCATCGAGGAACAGAACCAGACGCTGGAAGCCCGGGTGGCCGAGCGCACGGCGGCGCTCGCGCAAGCCAACGAAGAACTGCGCGCCGCCCAGCGTGAGCTCGACCAGACCGCCGAGGCGCTGCGCCGCTCGGAAGAGCGCCTGCGCCTCATCCTCGATTCCATCCCGGCGATGGTGGCCTATCTGGACGCCGACGAGCGCTACCGCTTCGCCAACCGGGTCTATGCCCGCTGGTTCGGCCTCGAACAGGACGAGATCGTCGGGCGCACCGTGGCCGAAGTCACCGGCCCCGACACCTATGCCCAGATCGCAGCGCCGCTGGCGCGCGCCCACGCCGGTGAGACCGTCAGCTACGAATACGCCCGCCGCAACGCCCAAGGCCGTCCGGTCCACGCCCGCAGCACCGTGGTGCCGGAGCGCGACGGGCAGGGCACGGTCGTGGGCTTCTTCGTGCTCTCGATCGACATCACCGAGCAGAAGGCGCACCAGAACGCGCTCATCCAGGCGCAGAAGATGGAGGCGATCGGACAGCTCACGGGGGGGCTCGCGCACGACTTCAACAACCTGCTCACCACCCTCATCGGCAACCTCGAAGGGCTCAAGCGCTACCTGGGCGACTCGAGTGCCGCGCGCGAATATCTCGAACCGGCGCTGGCGGCGAGCACGCGCGGCGTGGCCCTCATCCGGCGGCTGCTCACCTTCGCGCGTTCGCAGCCCCTCGCGCCGCAGGCGGTCGAGGTGGGCGAACTGGTGCGCTCCATGAGCGTGATCCTCGAACGCACGCTGGGCGAGACCATCGCCATCGTGCTCGACCTGCCCGAGACGCCGCTCCACGCCTATGCCGACGCGCACCAGCTCGAGAGCGCGCTCCTCAACCTCGCCCTGAACGCGCGCGATGCCATGCTCGAGCGCGGCGGGACCCTCACGATTCGCGTCCGCCCGGACACGACGGACGACGCGGGGCAGTGCGTGCGTTTCGAGGTCGCCGACACGGGCTGCGGCATCGCCGCCGAGCAGATTTCCCATGTCTTCGAGCCGTTCTATACCACCAAGCCCTTCGGCCGCGGCAGCGGTCTGGGGCTGGCGATGGTCTATGGTTTCGTGCGCCAGTCGGGCGGCGACATCCGGGTGCACAGCGAGCCCGGCCGCGGGACCACTTTCTCCTTCACGCTGCCGCAGGCCCCGGCAGCGGAGGGTGCCCGAGGAACGGACGAGGCGCAAGACGATGAAGCACCCCCCTCGATTCCCCGCATGGTGCTGCTGGTGGAAGACGAACTGCCGGTGCGCCACGTCCTGCGCCAGCAGCTCATGGCGCTGGGACACACCGTGCTCGAGGCGGCCAACGCGCACGAGGCGCTGGAGCTGCTCGAGCACGTCGAGGAGATCGAGCTGCTCGTCACCGATGCGGTCATGCCGGGCGAACTCGACGGCCGCAGCCTCATCGCCCGCGCCCGTGCGCTGCGCCCGACCCTGCCCGCCGTGCTGGTGACGGGCTATGCCCACGACGAAGGCCCGCCGGTGGATGCCTACGTATTCCTGCCCAAACCCTGTACCCAGACCCAACTCGCCCAGGCGCTCGCCGCCGCGCAGCGTCTCAGAGCCGGAACGACCCGATGAATACCGCCGAGCCTCGCCTCCTCGTCGTCGAAGACGATCCCGACGTCGCCCGTCTCATCTGCCGCAGCCTGGGCGAATTCGGCTTTGCCTGCGACGTGGCCGCGAGCGGCCGCGCCGCGCTCGACGCCGTGCGCACCCGCACGCCGGAACTGACGATCGTCGATCTGGGGCTGCCGGACATGGACGGCCTGGCGTTGATCGCCGAGATGCAGCGCCTGCACCCCTGCGCCGTGCTCATCCTCACCGGCCGCGCGGGCGTGGCCGATCGCGTGCTGGGGCTGGAGCTGGGGGCGGATGACTATCTCATCAAACCCTTCGAGCCGCGCGAGCTGGTGGCCCGGGTGCGCTCCATCCTGCGCCGCTACCAGAAGACCGCCGCCCCGACCCCTGCATCGCAAGAGGGCTGCGCGCATTTCGCCGGCTGGCGCTATGACCCGGCAAGCCACACCCTCACCGATCCGCAAGGCGGCAGCACGCGGCTCTCCACCGCCGAAGCGCAGCTGCTGATGCTCTTCCTCGCCCATCCCAACCGCATCCTCTCGCGCGAACGCCTGGTAGGGGACCGCCCCGTCGAATCGTACGACCGCAGCATCGACGTGCGCATCTCGCGCCTGCGGCGCAAGCTGCGCGACGATCCGCACGACCCGCGCCTCATCAAGACGGTCTATGGCGCGGGCTACCTCTTCGCCGCCCCCGTGCGCTGGGAGTAAAATTCCTGCCCATCCCTACCGCACGAGACCATCCCATGAACGATTCCTCCCGCCCGTTCCGTATCCTCGGCATCCAGCAGATCGCGCTGGGCGCGCTCGACAAGACGCGGCTTGCCCGCCTGTGGGTCGAGCTCTTCGGCCTGCCGGTGACCGGCACCTTCCGCTCCGAGCGCGAGAACGTGGATGAAGACATCGTCGCCCTGGGCGCGGGCCCCTTCAAGGTCGAGGTCGACCTGATGCAGCCGCTCGATCCGGAGAAGAAACCGGCGGTGCACGCCACCCCGCTCAACCACGTCGGCCTGTGGGTCGACGACCTGCCCAAGGCGGTGGAATGGCTCTCGGCGCATGGCGTGCGTTTCGCCCCCGGCGGCATCCGCCGCGGCGCGGCCGGCTACGACATTTGCTTCATCCACCCCAAAGGCAACGACGAATTCCCGGTGAGCGGCGAAGGCGTGCTCATCGAGCTCGTCCAGGCCCCGCCGGAAGTGATCGAGGCGTACGCGACGATCGCCGCCGCGGCGCGCTGATTTTTCGCCCAGAAAAAGGCCGGCCTCTCGGGGCCGGCTTTTCTTTACCTTTGCAGGGAAGGAGGATCACTCGAATTCGAGGATCACCTCGTCCACCGCCAGGCTCGCGCCCGGTTTGGCGACGATCTTCTTCACCTTGCCGTCCTGCTCGGCGCGCAGGATAGAAGGATATTTTCTGGACAAAGATATCAGGTCCCGGACGATTCTGTAGCATTTTTAATGCAAATTTCATGTTTTTGACTTCGTTGGAACTCGCTTTGCTCGTTTTCCGCGTACCATCTTTTCATGGCTCCGATGGGTGAGACATGCCCCAGAGCCTCCTGAGGGATGTGGTGATTGTACAGCCAGACGTAGCGCTGAATCGTCGCCTCCTGCGCTTTGCGGCTGTCGAAGCGATGGGTGGCAAGCACCTCGCTGATGCGTCCGTTGAAGCGCTCGCCCCTGCCGTTCGTTTGCGGACGGCGAGGTTTGGTCAACCGATGCTCGATGTCGAGCGCCTGGTACGGTTCATCGAAGGTGAGGATCGTACGCAGACGAAAGAGGCTGCATCAATGAGCGAACACAAGAAGCTCGGGGTCTTCAGCGTCGGCGACGTCGAATGGCATCCTCCGACACCCTGAGTTCCCGGGCAAGGCGGCGCACCAGCAGACTCGATTTGGATGGTGCGCAGGGCCGCAGGGGTCGTGGTGGCGTTCTTGTGCAGTCGGACCATCATGACTTTTGCCCCTGTAATTCATCGAGCAGCCCACGCATCGCCTCGCGACCTATGAATAATGCACGACGTCGTGGATCAATGCAATCGTCCGGGACCTGACAACTACGCCAACGGGTACAAACCCAAGACGGTACTCACCCGCCTTGGTGAGCTGACCTTTCAGGTGCCCCAGGTGCGTTGCGGCGACTTCTACCCTTCTGCCCTCGAAAAAGGCACCCGCACCGATCAGGCGGTGCATCTGGCCCTGGCCGAGATGTACGTCCAGGGGGTCTCCACCCGCCGGGTGATCGAGGTACTGCAGCGCCTGCTGGGGCCGGAGATTTCGCTCTCCACCGCCCAGGTGAGCCGTGCCGCCGCCAGGCTCGACGAGGGGCTTGCGGCCTGGCGCGAGCGTCCTCTGGGCGAAGTGCCCTATCTCTTTTTGGATGCCCGT